>NZ_JBHTVA010000033.1:14657-58007 GCF_042793325.1 Embleya sp. NPDC056575 | reverse complement strand
TCGCCCGCCCCGCCGTCGCCCGCCGGCCCACCCGCGCGGACGACCCCCCGCCCCGCCTCCCGCCCGCCCCGTTGTCCGCCCCCCCCGGTGTGTCGGCCAACTCCGGTGCTTTCGAAGCGAGTTCATGATCGTTCCGGCCGGCGATGGTGCCGGTCCCGTTCGGATGGGTCATCTCCGCACGCCCCCTGGGTGAGTGGTTCGCCGGGCTGAAACGCAACCCGCCGTGTCAAAATTGCACGACCGGTCGTACTATTTATCAAATCGGCGAAGCCTGTCAAGGCCCGAAGGCGCGCGCGACAGCGGGATAATCGACGCCGGTCGGCCGAGCAGGCGGCGGGCCGACCCGAGGGCCGGACCGGTCGAGCCGGCGGAGACAGGAGTGGTCATGAGCACGTCCGCGACCGACGGGCGGGTCCGCAAGGGCGATCGCACCCGGCAGGCGATCGTCCACCGCGCCGCCGACATCGCCTCGATGGAGGGCCTGGAGGGACTGTCCATCGGCCGACTGGCGAACGACCTGGAGATCAGCAAGAGCGGGGTGTTCGCCCACTTCGGTTCCAAGGAGGAACTGCAACTCGCCGCGATCGGCGCGGCGGTCGAGGTCTATGTGGACCACGTGGTGACCCCGGCGATGGAGGGGCCCGCCGGCCTGGTCCGGCTGTGGCGGCTGACCGAGCGCTGGATCGCCTACTCGCGCGACCGGGTCTTCCCCGGCGGCTGCTTCTTCTTCAACACCGCCGCCGAGTTCGACGCCCGCCCGGGCCGGGTCCGCGACGCACTGGCCGGCGCCTGGAGCGGCTGGCGGGCGCTGCTGACCGCCGAGGCCGAGGCGGCGAAAACCGGGGGCGAGGCCCATCCGGACCTGGATGTGGCCCAACTCGTCTTCGAGATCATCGCGTTCCTGGAAGCCGCCAACGGCATCAGCGTCCTGCACGACGACGAGAGCGCCTACACCCGGGCCGGCACCGCCATCCACGCCCGCCTGCTGACGGCCGCCACCGCCCCGGACGCGCTGCGGGCGCCGCCGACGCACTAGACGGGCCGGCCCGCGCCCGGTCGGAGCTCAGTCCGCCGCCAACCCCGCGTACCTCCGGCAGGCCGCCCGGTCGTCCGGCAGGTCGCGCGCCCGCAGCAGCTCGCGGAAGTTGAGCCACTTCCAGGTGTCCACATCCAGTTCGGCCAGGGTCTCCACGACCCGGCGCCGCGCCGCCGGTAAGTCGGCGAAGGCCGGTGCGGGCACACCCGGCGCCTCCGCGCCGAAGGCCAGGCGCAGCGCCGCGTCCGTGATGGCGAAGGCCGAGGGACCGGAGGTGCGGGACAGCCCTGCCAGGACCGATTCCAGTACGTCGACCGGGAGTTCGCCGGCTTCGAGGGCGACCAGGCTGCTCGACGCGTACGCCCGCAGGTCCCCGTCGAAGAACCCCATCGGGACCGCCTCGTCGTCGGCCGGCGGGTCCACCGTGCAGGCGGCGAGTTCGGCGATCACCTCGAGGTCGGCCGCGCCGAGGCGGGCCAGTGCGATCGCCGCCGCCCAGCGGGCCAGGGGTTCGTCGGTGCCCTGGTGGTACGCCCGCAGCGGGGCGATCTGGGCCGCGTCGCCGAGCAGGCCGATCGCCACGATCGCGTTCGCCGCGACACCCGGTACCGGTTCGGTCGCGGGCAGGTCGCGCAGCCGGGGCAGGATCCGCGGCGCCTCCTCGGGAAACCAGCCGACCGCGTAGGCCGCCGCCGCCCGCAGTCGCGGATCCGGGTCGGTCAGCACACCGCACAGCGTCGGCACACCGGCACGCACCGCGTCGTACGCGCGCAGTTCGTACTCGGCCTCCCGACACGACCGCTCGAAGTCGAAGGTGTCGCGCCGCCGCTCCCGGGCGCGCCGCTCGGCCTGCCCGTCGGCCTCCGCGATCCAAGGGTCGAACCTCCGCCGAGCCCCCTCCGCGCCCTCGGCGCGCGCCCGGCCCACCGCCGCGCGCCAGGCGGCGATCGCCACCCCGTCGGGGAGGTGTACCTCGTCGAAGCCGATCGCCAACGCCGCGAGCAGGTGCACCAGTTCGGCCCGATCGGGAGTACCCGGATCGGCGACGAGCGCGAGCAGGAACGGTACGGCGTGCGCCGTCGCCTCGTACCGGCTGCCCTGATGAAAGATGTTGCCGTAGAGCGCGTCGAGCGCCCGTCCCCGCTCCTCCACGTCCGCCGAGCGCAACGCGCGCAGCTGGTCGGGCACGTCCTCGGCCGAGCCGTACGCGTGTCCCGAACCCGCCCAGTCGATCCCGTCCAGCCCGGCCAGAGGCCCCCACTCCACCATGGTCGACAATCCTTCCCTCTTCGGCGCGTGGCGTCGACGGTCGGAAGCGATCAACCTTATTGGACTGACCATTACAAAACCTGCTAGCGTGCTCCGCATGGCCCGACCACGGAAGTTCGACGAGGAGCAGGCGGTCCAGGCCGCGCTCGACGCGTTCTGGCGAGCGGGCTACGAGGCCACCTCGACGCAGGACCTGTGCGACGCGACCGGACTCGGCCGCAGCAGCATCTACAACACGTTCAGCAGCAAGCGCGATCTGTTCCTGCGCGCGCTGCGGCGCTACATCGAGCACATGACGAGCGTCCAGGTCGCGAACCTGGAGAGCGATCGTCCCGTGCACGACAAGATCCGCGACCTGCTGACCTCGATCGTGGTCGACGAGACGGACACCCCCGGCGACCGGCGCGGCTGCCTGGTGGTCAACACCGCGATCGAACTGTCCGGCCGCGATGTCGAGGTGACCGCGCTGCTCGAACGCGACTACCGCCGCCGGCACGCGGCGATCAGGGCCGCGATCGACGCCGGACGGCTCGACGGCGACATCGACCGGGACAAGGACGCCGACGCCCTCGCGCACGCCGTGATCGGCGCGGTGTCGGGAATCCGACTCGCCGCCCGCAGCGGGGTCGACCGTGCGGGCCTGACGGCGATCGCGGAGACGACACTCGCGGCGCTGTAGCGACCCGCGCACGCCGAGCCGCGCACGCCGAGCCCGACACGGCACCCACCGCACCCGGGACCTCGCTCACGCACGCCCTCGTTTTGAACTACGCATTCCAAAACACGAACGCACACCGCACCACCGACTCGGGAGTACCCCCATGCCCCTGGCCGTCTACATCCTCGGACTCGGCATATTCGCGCAAGGCACCTCGGAGTTCATGCTCTCCGGACTGCTGGAGACAATGGCCGCCGACCTCGGCGTCTCCATCCCCGAGGCCGGGCTGCTGATCTCGGCCTTCGCCGTCGGCATGGTCGTCGGCGCGCCCCTGCTCGCCGTACTCACCCTGCACTGGCCCCGGCGTACCGCCCTGATCGCCTTCCAGGCCGTGTTCGTCCTGGGCCACGTGGTCGGCGCGCTCGCCCCCGGCTACTGGACGGTGCTCGCCACCCGCGTGGTCAGCGCCATCGCCTACGCCGGCTTCTGGGCGGTGGCGGCCGTCACCGCGATCGGTCTGGTCGCCCCGAACGCGCGAGCCAAGGCGATGGCGGTGGTCGCGGGCGGATTGTCCCTGGCCACCGTGGTCGGCCTCCCGCTCGGCACCATGATCGGCAACTGGGCCGGCTGGCGCGCGGCCTTTTGGGCGGTCGCCGCGCTCACCGCGCTGAGCACGGCCGCGGTGTACGCGGTCCTGCCCGGCGGGCACACCGCGAACGAGGCGCCGCGCTCGGTCCGGACCGAACTGCGCTCCATGCGCCGGCCGCGACTGTGGGTCGCCTACACCACGACGGCGGCCGGTTTCGGCGCCGTGGTCGCGGTGTTCGGCTACCTCGGCACGATGCTGACCAACACCACCGGGATCGGCGAGGCGTGGGTGCCGCTGGTGTTGTCCTGGTACGGGGTGGGCGCGGTGGTCGGGATCACGGTCGGCGGACGGCTGGCGGACGAGCACCCGTTCGGCACCCTGTACGGCAGCCTCGGCACGGTCGTGGTCGTGTCCCTGCTGCTCGCGCTGACCGCGCGCAACGTGCCGGCCACCCTCGTCCTGGTCTTCCTGCTCGGCGTGGGCGGCTTCGCGGCCAACCCGGCCGTCAACGCCCGGGTGTTCGCCATCGCGTCCGACGCCCCCACCCTCGCCGGTGCGACCAACACGGCGGCGTTCAACGTCGGCATCACCGTCGGCCCACTGCTCGGTGGCCGGGTGATCGCGGCCGGCTTCGACTACGCCGCCGTGGCGTGGGTCGGCGTCGCCCTGGGCCTGATCGCGCTGGCGAGCGCCTGGACGGACTCCCGCATGCACGGGCGTACATCCGCGCACGCCGCCCATCCGGCCGCCGAGCACTCGGCCCCCGAAGCGACCCGGGTGCCCGCCTGAGCAGCGCCCGGCGGTGGCCGCGTCGTGTCGACCTCGTGGCCGACGGTGACCACCCCGCCGCACCCTGCGACATTTGCCGCCCCATGCGCCTGACACAGCATCAGTTCCCTTGATTTTTCCGACCTCCGGGGCTGCCGGACGACTTGCCGAGGGGTCTAATCTGATCCCCTGCTTCAATGGTCCGTTTTCGGTCGAACGGGTAGAAATCACCCGTCTAGGACAGGACGGTTCGCCATGGTCTCCACCGACCCCGCAAGACCCTCCTCGCCCGAACCGCCCCTGCGTCGCGCAGCCGGCGAGAAGGGCCTCAAGACCGGCGCGCTGGGCCTCGCGTCCAGCGTCGTGATCGGGCTCGCCTCCACCGCACCGGCCTACAGCCTGGCCGCCACCCTCGGCATCATCGTCGCGGGCGTCGGCCTGCAATCGCCGATCGTGATGGTCCTGGCCTTCGTCCCGATGTTCCTGATCGCCTACGGCTACAAGGAACTCAACGAGGACAACCCCGACTGCGGCACCACCTTCACCTGGGGATCACGCACGTTCGGCCCGATGACCGGCTGGATGGGCGGTTGGGCCATCATCGTCGCGGACGTCATCGTGATGGCCAACCTCGCGCAGATCGCCGGCCAGTACGGCTTCCAGCTGGTCGGCGCCTACGGCCTGGCCGAGGACACGTTCTGGACCACCTTCGCGGGCGTCGTCTGGATCATCCTGATGACCTGGATCTGCTACGTCGGCATCGAACTGTCCGCCAACCTGCAGAAGGTACTGCTGACCATCGAGATCGTGGTCCTGGTCGCCCTCGGCCTCACCGCGCTCTGGAAGGTCTACCTCGGCAACGCCCCCGACGGCTCGGTTCACATCGCGGGGTCCTGGTTCAACCCGTTCGAGATCGACTCCGTCGACGCGCTGACGAAGGGCGTCCTGGCCGCGGTGTTCATCTACTGGGGCTGGGACACGGCCGTGTCGATCAACGAGGAGACCGCGGACTCCGCGCGCACCCCCGGCCGGGCCGCGGTGATCTCGACCGTCCTGCTCCTGCTGATCTACGTCCTGATCAGCACCTCGGCGCTGTCCTTCGCGGGCGCCGGCGACACCGGCAGCGGTCTGGCCAACCCGGACAACTCCGGAGACGTACTGTCCGGCCTCGGTTCGAGCGTCTTCGGCAGTGTCGGATTCGGCTGGTTCATGGCCAAGCTGCTGGTGTTCATGGTGCTGACCTCGTCGGCGGCGTCCACCCAGACCACCATCCTGCCGACCGCGCGCACCGCGCTGTCGATGGCCGCGCACCGGGCCATCCCGGAGAAGTTCGCGCGCGTGCACACCCGCAACCTGGTGCCGACCTGGTCCACGGTCGGCATGGGGATCGCGTCGGTGGCCTTCTACGTGGTGATCACCCGGGTCAGCACGAACGTACTGACCGACTCGATCGGTTCGATCGGCCTGGCCATCGCGTTCTATTACGGCATCACCGGCTTCGCCTGCGTCTGGTACCACCGACGCGTGCTCACCCGCAGCCGGCGCGACCTGATCACCAAGGGCATCATGCCGGGGCTCGGCGGCGTACTGCTGGCGTACTTCTTCATCGACGCCTGCTACGTCTACTCGGACAAGGACTACGGCACGACGTACTGGACCCTGCCGTTCGCGCCGCACTGGCAGCTCGGCGGAGTGTTCCTGACCGGGATCGGCGCGCTGTTGCTGGGCGCGGTGCTCATGCTCGGGTACCGGTTCGTCGCGCCGTCGTTCTTCCGCGGCGAGACACTGCCGCGCGCGGTGGCTTCGAGGGACGCCGTGGTCGAGTGGGTGGGGTCTCCGGGGTCTCCGGGGTCTCCGGGATCTCCGGGGCCTGCGGGGCCTGCGGGCTCGGCGGGGCCTGCGACAAACGAGGGGTCCACGGGATCCACCGCGCTCTGACCCGCGTGGGTGGGCCCACTCCGCTCGGTGGGCCCACCGCGCCATCGGTCAGTGTTCGCGGAACTGCTCCAGGAGGCGACGGTCGCGCTTGGTCGGGCGGCCCGTGCCACGGTCGCGCCGGGGAACCATCAGGATCTCGTCCCGAGGCGGACGCGGCGGGCTGTTGTCGGTCAGGCACTCGGCGGCCACCGGCGGTCCGACCCGCTTGCGCACGATGCGCTTGACCACGACGATCCGCTCGTAGCCGTCCACGCGCACCCGCACCTCGTCCCCGACCTTGACGGTCTGCGCGGGCTTGACCCTGTCCCCGTTGACCCGCACGTGCCCGGCCTTGCAGGCCGCGGCGGCAAGCGAGCGGGTCTTGGTCAGCCGCACCGACCAGATCCAACTGTCGACCCGAACGGCCGTCGCCTCGTCTGTTGCCATGCCCCGACTCTAACCCGGCAGGTTCGGTTCGCCCCACCTCCGCACACCGGGCTGCACCCCGGCCGGTTCGGGTGTCCGCACGGTCGTCGCGGCGCCCCGCCGGGCGGGACCCTCGGGGGATACCCGTGCGTCCCCGAGGAGTCGGCGTGTTCCCGAATACGATCCACCTGCCCGGCAATCCCACCGCCGTGACCCGTCGTCGCTGTTGCGTACTGGCCGTGACGCTGGCCGGGTCCGCCGCGGTCGCCACCACGCCCGCCGCCGCTGCCACCGGTTCGCCGCGGGCCCGGACCGGCGGTGCGCGACTGCGCCGGGAGGCGGAGTGGCTGCTGCGCGAGGGGGGCTACGTCAATGTCGCGATCCTGCTCCGGGACGGGTCCGAGCGGATCGAGGCGAGTGCCGGACCCGGCGAGGCGCGTACCGGGCAACCGATGCCGCACGGCGGCGCGTTGCGGGCCGGCAGTGCCACCAAGGCGTTCGTGGCCACCGTCGTCCTGCAACTGGTCGCCGAGCGACGATTGTCGCTCACCGACGCGGTGGACCGGTGGTTGCCGGGCGTGGTGGCCGGCAACGGCAACGACGGTCGCCGGGTGAGCGTGCACAACCTGCTGCGACACACCAGTGGGCTGCACAACTACTCCATCGAACTCGGGGACACCGCCGCCGACTTCGAACGACTGCGGTTCCGCCACACGGGGCCGGCCGAACTCGTCGCCGCCGCGCTGCGCTTCCCCCCGAGCTTCCCGCCCGCCGCGCCCGACGACCCGGCGCCGAACTGGGAGTACTCGAACACCAATTACATCCTGGCCGGAATGATCATCGAGCGGGTCACCGGCCGACACTGGGCCGAGGAGGTGCGTGCCCGCGTACTTCGCCCGCTGGGCCTCACCGGCACCCGCGCCCCCGGCGACGACCCGACCCTGCCCGCGCCGTACGCCCACTCGTACCACCGCTTCCCGGACCGCGACGAGTGGGTGGACACGACCGTACGCACCATGTCCTGGGCCGACGCCGCCGGCGAACTGGTGACCACCCACGCCGACTTGGAGCGCTTCTTCACCGCGCTGCTGCGCGGCCGACTGCTCCCGCCGGCGCAACTCGCGCTGATGCGCGAGACCGTGCCGATGCCGCCCGACTTCGAGCAGGTGATGCCGGGTGTCCGGTGCGGTCTGGGCCTGATGCGCCAACCGCTGCCGTGCGGCGGGTATCGCTGGGGCCACGGCGGGGACGTCGAGGGCTCCAAGATCCGCATGGGCGTCACCGAGCACGGCCGGCGCGGCGTGGTGATCGTGGCCAACGGCACCTACACGGACGACGAACACGGCCTGCGCGCCGAGGTGGCCGTGCAACAACTCACCGACCGCCTGCTCTGCCCCGAAGGGAGCGCGCCACGATGACCGCGCCGAACCGGATCCACGGAAGCCTGTTACGCCCGGCGGCCCTGGCCCTGGGCATCGCCCTGACCCTGACGGCGGCCGGCCCGGGCGCGGCGACGGCGAGCGCCGACACCCGTGCCTCCCGTCTCCAACGTGATGCCGACGCGGTCCACGCGGCCGGCGCGATCGGCGTCACCGTGCACTACACGGCTCGCCCGACGCCCGGCGGGCCGACCACCGTCCGTACCGCCCGCAGCGGTGAGGCCGAACTCCACACCGGCCGGCCGCTGCCCCCGAACGGCCACTACCGCACCGGCAGCACGACCAAGACCTTCGTCGCCACCGTCGCCCTCCAACTGGTCGCCGAGGGCCGGCTGCGGCTCGACTCCCCCATCGAGACCTGGCTTCCCGGTGTGGTGCGCGGCAACGGCAACGACGGCCGCCGGATCACCCTGCGCCAGCTGCTCCAGCACACCAGCGGCATCCCCGGCTACACCGCGCTGCCCGCCGCCGTACCGGCCCTGTACTCGGCGCGCGGCTACCTGGAGAACCGTTTCCGGCACTACCGGGCCGCGGATCTGGTCGCCGCCGCGCTGACCCTGCCGAGCCGCTTCGAGCCGGGAAGTTCGTGGGCGTACTCGAACACCAACTACCTGCTGGTGGGCCTGATCATCCGACAGGTCACCGGCCGCTCGTGGGGCGAGGAGGTACAGGAACGCGTCATCCGCCCGCTCGGCCTGCACGACACCCGCGTCCCGGGCGACGATCCGTATCTGCCGCGCCCGCACGCACAGGCGCAGCACACCTTCGCGGGCGACACCCGGCCGACCGACACCACCGTGCTCAACCACACCGTCGCCGACGCGTCGGGCGCCATCCACGCCACGCCGAGCGACATCGACCGGTTCTTCGTCGCGTTGTTGTCCGGCCGGCTGCTCGGCCCCGCCGAGCTGGCCGAAATGCAACGCACCCACCCGATCCCCGACGAGCCCGGACGCGGTTACGGTCTGGGCCTGGAGAGCACCGGGTTGAGCTGCGGCGGGCGGTACTGGCAACACGGCGGCGACGATCTGGGCTTCTCCAGCGAGAACGGCGTCACCGGCGACGGGAGCCGCGCGGTCGTGGTGGTGCGCAACGGCGTCGACGAGAACGACGAGGCGGGCGGCGCACGGGTGGACGCGGCGACCCGGGCGCTGATCGACCACGCCCTGTGCGCCCCGGATCCACGCCACCCGTGAACCGCGCGACTACGGCCTGGGTGACAGCAGCTCCGACCACCCCTCCAGTGTCGGCCGCTCCGCCAGGTCGGCGAAGTCCACGCTCACTCCGTGGTCGCGGGTCCAGCGCTCGACCAGCGCCATCACCCGCACCGAGTCCAGGCCGTAGTCGACCAGGTTCTCGTCGTCGGGGATGTCCGCCGGGTCCTCGCCGAGGATGTCGGCCACGTCGGTGCGGATCAGTTCGAGAGTCAGGGCCACGTCCGGTCTACTTTCCCGCGAAGAGTGATCGGGTATCGGTGACCACCGCGCAGTTCGCGGCGGCCCAGGACAGGGCCATGCGATGGTTGTCGGAGGTGAAGTCGGCCACCGCGTCGGCCACGACGAACGTCTGGATGTCCTGCATCCAGGCGTCGCACGCGGTGGTGGTCACGCCGATGTGCGCGTACACCCCGACGATGATCAGTTGGTCGCGCTCCAGGTCGCGCATCCAGCGGCGCAACTCGGTGCGGACGAAGGCGCTGTACTTCCACTTGGTGAGCACGGTGTCGGCGGGGCCGGGCGCGACCGGTGCGGCGACGGCCGCCGCGTGCAGGTCGTCGGGCAGGCCCGGGCCCCAGAAGTCCTGTTGCAGGCCACGCTGTTCGGCGGTCTGACCGCCGGGCTGGGCGGAGTAGACCACGGGTACGCCGAGTCGGTGGCAGTCGTCCTTGAGACGGGCGACGTTGGCGAGCAGTTCGGTGATCGGCGAGGCGTTCGGGGTGAACGCGGACAGGAAGTAGTTCTGGAGGTCGTGCACGAGGAGCGCGGCGCGGGTGGGGTCCACGGTCCAGTCCACCCGATTCGTCGGCAGGTCGGCCGAGTTCGGCATGGGATAGGGGGCGATCTTGGGGAGGGCCATCGGGGAGGCGGTCCTTCGGGAGGTGGATGTGTGTGGGGGTGGACGCGGGCTCAGCCGGCCCGGGCGGCCAGTCCGGCCGCGATCGCCGCGCGCAGGTCCTTCTTGCTGACCTTGCCGACGCCGGTATACGGGAACGTCTCGACGAACTCGACGTGGTCGGGCACCTTGTAGCCGGCCAGGCCGCGTTCGCGGACGAAGCGGCGGATGGCCACGGGCTTGAGCGGTTCGGCGCCGGCGCGCAGGATCACGTACGCGCAGGTGCGTTCGCCCAGGTAGGCGTCCGGTACGGCGACCACGGCCGCGTCGTGCACGGACGGGTGGGCCAGGATGTGGTTCTCCACCTCCTCCGCCGCCACCTTCTCGCCGCCGCGGTTGATCTGGTCCTTGGCCCGGCCCTCCACCACGAGGTGGCCGGAGGCGAGTTCGCGGACCACGTCGCCCGTGCGGTAGAAGCCGTCCTCGGTGAAGGATCTCGCGTTGTGCTCGGGGGCGTTCCAGTAGCCGCGGATGGTGTAGGGGCCGCGCGTGAGCAGGTGTCCGGTCTCGCCGTCGGGGACGGGGGCGTCGGCGTCGTCGACGATGCGGATCTCGTCGTCCGGGGAGATCGGCCGGCCCTGCGAGGTGACGATGATCTCGTCGGGGTCGTCCAGGCGGGTGTAGTTGACCAGGCCCTCGGCCATGCCGAACACCTGTTGCAGGGTGCAGCCGAGGGTCGGGGTGACCCGGCGGGCGGCCTCCTCGCTGAACTTGGCGCCGCCGACCAGGAGTACGCGCAGGCTGCTCAGGTCGAAGCCGCCGCGCTCGGCGGCCTCGGTCCAGGCCAGGGCGAGCGGCGGTACCACGCCGGTGATGGTCACCCGTTCGCGTTCGATCAGCGCGAAGGCGACGTCGGGGGTGGGCTTGGGGCACAACACCACGCGCGCGCCCGCGTACAGCGCGCCGAGCGTGCCGGGCGAGCTGAGCGGGAAGTTGTGGGCGGCGGGCAGCGCGCACAGGTACACGCTGTCCGCGTCCACCGCGCAGATCTCGTTGGAGCCGCGCAGCGAGTAGATGTAGTCGTCGTGGGTGCGCGGGATCAGCTTGGGCACGCCCGTACTGCCCCCGGACAGTTGCAGGAAGGCGAGATCGCCCGGGGCCGGGGGGTCGGTGATCTCGACCGGGTCGCGCTCGATGTCGACCAGCGCGGTGTGTTCGCCCGGGTCGCCGACCACCAGGACGTGCCGGAGCGTGGGCGTGACCGCCTGTACGGCGCTTGCCAGGGCGCGGTGGTCGAAGCCGTCGGACACGTCGGGGATCACGTAGGCGACGGCCTCGCTGAACGCGCAGAAGTGGCCGATCTCGGTCCGGCGGTGTGCGGGGAGCGCGAACACCGGCAGGGCGCCGATCCGGAACAGGGCGAAGATCACCGCGAAGAACTCGGCCACGTTGGGCAGTTGCACCACGACCCGGTCGCCCCTGGCGACGCCGAGCGCGAGCAGTCCGGCGGCGACGCGGTCGGCTCGCTCGTCCAGGTCGCGGTAGGTCCAGTGGCGTTCGCCGTCCACGATGGCGACCCGGTCCGGGTGCGCGGCGGCGCGGTCGCGCAGGACGCCGCCGAAGGTCTCGCCGCGCCACCAACCGGCCGCGCGGTAGCGCTCGGCGAACTCGGCGGGCCAGGTGGGCGCGAGCGGCCGGGGGTTCGGGGTGCTCGGGGTGTTCGGCGTGGTCGCGGTGCCCGGCGTCTTCGGGGTGCTCATCGTTCACCCGCCACGGCGTGCAGGAAGGTGCGGAACTTGGCCTCGGTCTCGGCGGTTTCCGCGTCCGGGGAGGACGCCGCGACGATCCCGGCACCGGCGTACAGGCGCAGCACGTCGCTCGCGGCCTCGGCGCAGCGGATGGTGACCACCCATTCGCCGTCGCCGTCCGCGTCGCCCCAGCCGACCATGCCGGTGTACAGGCCCCGGTCGAAGGGTTCGAGGTCGGCTATGGTCTGCCGCGCGGTGGTGGTCGGGGTGCCGCAGACGGCCGGTGTCGGGTGCAGTGCGCAGGCCAACTCCAGTGCGGAGGGCCGCTTTTCCGGGTCCACGGTGCCGGTGACGGTGGTGGACAGGTGCCACATCGCGGCGGTGCAGACCAGGGTCGGCCGTTCGGGGATCTCCAGCGTGGCGCAGTGTGGGGCGAGCGCGTCCCGCACGGCCGCCACCACGACGGCGTGTTCGTGCAGGTCCTTCTCGGATTCGAGCAGGGCCATCGCGCGGCGTACGTCCTCGGCCAGGTCGGTGCTGCGTCTGGCGGATCCGGCGAGCGGGTTGGCGACCACCCGGTCGCCGTGCCGGGAGACGAGCAGTTCGGGGCTGGCGCCGATCAGGGTGTGGTCGGGCCGGGTACCCGGGACCGCGAAGGTGTACCCCTGCGGGTCGCGGCGGGCCAGGCGCTGCAACAGGACGGGTATGTCCGGCGGATCGGCCGCGTGCAGTTCCAGGGTGCGGGCGAGCACGACCTTGTCGAACGCCCCGGCGCGCATGCGCCGTACGGCCTCGGCGACGCCCGCGCGGTAGGTCTCCGGCGCGGGTACCGGACGGATGTCCCAGTCGGTCGGCGGCGGCGCGGGC
Organism: Embleya sp. NPDC056575; assembly: GCF_042793325.1. Taxonomy (NCBI): domain Bacteria; kingdom Bacillati; phylum Actinomycetota; class Actinomycetes; order Kitasatosporales; family Streptomycetaceae; genus Embleya; species Embleya sp. NPDC056575. The sequence continues at coordinate 45,238 of NZ_JBHTVA010000033.1, read as the reverse complement.
GCGGCCAGTGCGATCAGCGGGTCGGCGGTCAGCGGCGGCCCCCAGTCGATCGTGCCGGGCACCACGAGCGCGGCGGGGGCGCCCTGGTCGAACGGCACCGCGCCCAGCACGATCGGGGGTCGGCCGCCGACCGGGCTCGCGTCGGCCAGTGTCGCGGCCACGCGCGTCGGCAACGGGCGGGCGTCGTGCGCCACTTCGGCCTGCGTGCCGTGCGCGAGCAGGGTGCGGGTGGGGGATGCGAAGAAGCGTGTGTCGCCCGGACGATACGCCTCCAGCAGCGCGGTCGCCGCGCCCACTGTGGCCAGGCCGGTGGCTTCTGGGGTGGTCACCTGAGGCTCCTTTGATTCTCCGACGGGGTGGTACGGAGTCCGTGCGGCACCGACGACCGGCGGGTCGGCCGGTGGGCCGGGCGAGTGGGGCACGTCGAACCGGTGCGCGCGGTCCGCTTCCACGGTCTGCGGTACCGGTCGCCGCGCGCGGTGTTTGCGATGCGAGTGTGCGTGCGGGTACGGGTGCATGGCCGGTGCGCCGGGCGGCTCGTGGCCGAAGTCCCTCACGAGGAGCGCCCGTTCGTCACACGTGCAGCGTGGCGCCGCCGTCGACGTACATGTTGTGCATGGTGATCTGCCGAGCCCGGTCCGAGGCCAGGAACACGACCGCCTCGGCGATGTCGGCGGGGTCCGCGATCCGGCCGAGCGGAATCCCGGTGCGCCACGTCGCCGGATCGCCGTCGAGCACCCGCTTCGGCGCCTCGGGGTCGGTCCACAGGGCGCGTTGCATCGGGGTGTCGGTGGAACCCGGCGAGACCACGTTACAGCGCACACCGCTGCGTGCCAGCTCCAGTCCCAGACACATCGTGAACATCGTGGCGGCGGCCTTGGAAGCCGCGTAGGCCGCCATCCCGGTGCGTGGGATGCCGGCCGCGTTGGAGCCGACCGTGACGATGCTGCCGCGCCCGCGCGCGGCCATCGATCCGGCCACCGCCCGGCCGGTGTGGAACACCCCGGTGGTGTTGACCGCGAATGTGTCGGCCCAGTCCCGGTCGGTGAGTTCGGTCACCGGCGAGACGTGCAGCACGCCGGCCACGTTGACCAGGATGTCGATCGGCCCGAGGTGGTTCTCGATCGCGGCGATGGTGGCGTCGACCGCCGAGGCGTCGGTGACATCGAGCGGGTAGGCGATCACCGCGTCGGTGCCGTCGTCGGCCATCAGGTCTTCGACGCCGGTCGGATCGCGATCGGTGGCGGCGACGGTCGCACCGTGGTCGACGAGGGTCCGGACGACGGCGGCACCGATGCCCTGCGCGGCGCCGGTGACCACCGCGACGCGACCGGCGAGGTCTGATGGGTGCACGAAACTCCCCTTGGCAAGCACAACCCCGTTGATCGGGATTTAGGTTAGCCTAACCTAATATCGATCTCATGGTCGATCCCGGTGGGGCCCTCGTGCGGGCTCGAAGTCGGCGTGATGCGGCCTTCCAAGGGCGCTCGATGGTTAGGTTAGCCTCACTTTATGACTGTGCATCAGCCGATTCTGCAAAACCTGGGTGGCCCGCCGAGCATGTCCACCGACGCCACGCCCGGGGCGCATTCGGACGATCGCCGCGACGACCCCTCGGGGCGCGCGGCCGGTCGGCGTACGGTCCTGATCGCCGCGATCGCACTGACCGCGACGGTGGTGGTGCTGACCGGGATCTCGCTTTCGGTGGGCGCCGGCGAGGTCGGTGTCGGCGGCGCCTTCGACTACATATTCAACCGGCACGGCGCCCGCTCCGACAGTCATCTGACCCTGGTCATTCGCGACCTGCGGCTGCCGCGCACGCTGACCGCGCTGCTCACCGGCGCCGCGTTGGGCACGGCGGGCTGCCTGTTGCAGACCGTCACCCGCAACCCGCTGGCCGAGACCGGGCTGCTCGGGGTCAACGCGGGAGCCTCGCTGGGCGTCGTGCTCGGCATCACCCTGGTCGGCGTGCAGACCGGATACGGCTATCTGGTCTGGGCGTTCGCCGGCGCCGCCGTGGCCGGGCTGCTCGTCCTGGCCATCTCCGCCCGGCGCGGCGGGGGTTCGCCGATGCGGCTGGTGCTCGCGGGCGCCGCGCTGAGCGCCACCTTCGGCGGGATCACCAACATCCTGATCGTCAACTCCACCGAGGCGTACGACAACTTCCGCTTCTGGATCCTCGGTTCGCTGGCCGGCATCCAGGGCTTCGACTCGCTCGGCAGCCTCGCACCGGTGCTCGCCGGCGGGTTCGTGCTCGCCGTGCTGGTCTCGCGGTCGTTGTCGGCGCTGGTCCTGGGCGACGACCTGGCTCGCGGGCTCGGCCATCGCCCGGCGCTGACCCGGGCCCTGGTCGCGGTGTCGGTGACCCTGCTCACCGCGTCCTCGGTGGCCCTGGTCGGCCCGATCTCCTTCCTCGGGCTGCTCGCCGGTTTCCTCGCCCGGACCCTGGCCGGTCCGCGCATCCTCGCCCAGCTGTGCTTCTCCGCGCTGATCGGCGCGGCCGTACTGACCGCCGCCGACGTCGCGGCCCGGGTGGTGGCCCGGCCGTTCGAGGCGCCGGTCTCGGTGATCGTGGCGCTGATCGGCGCGCCGCTGTTGATCGGTGTGGTGCGGTCGCGGCGGCTGGGCGCGCTGGGGCTGACGGACGCGCCGGAGTCGGTGTCGGCGTCGGGCGGGGGTGTCGGCGGCGCGGCGCGGGTGCGGCGTCTGATCGGGGGCCGGTGCGCCGGGGCGGCGCGGGCGGGCGAGACGGCGCGGGCGGGCGAGGATGCGCCCGAGGACGAGGCGGCGCGGGCGGACGAGGACGCGCGTGCGGCGGCGCTCGGGCGGCGCGTTCGGCGGTTGCCCGAGCATCTGGTGTTGCGCCGGGGCCGGTTCTCCCTGCTGTTGCCCGGTCGGGCGGTGCTGGTCACCACGCTGCTCGCGGTCGCGCTGGCCGCGGCGATCGTGGTGTCGGTGTACTCCGGCCAGCGCGAACTGGGCCTGGTCCGTACCTTCGACGCGATCCTCGGCCGGGGCGACCACTTCGACGTGCTGCTGGTCCGCGAGTTCCGGCTGGGGCGGATCGTGGCCGGCGCGGCGGCGGGCGCCGCTCTGGGCGTCGCGGGCTGCCTGACCCAGACACTGGCCCGAAACCGGCTCGCCACCCCGGAGTTGCTCGGCGTCAACGACGGTGCCACCGCCGCCGTCCTGGTCTCGGTCAGCTTCAGCGCGAGCGGCTCGTTCGGTGCGTGGTGGGCCGGACCGATCGGCGCGCTCGTCGCCGCCGTGGTGGTCACCGCGGTCGCCGGCGGCCTGGGCCGACGCGGCTATCGGGTCCTGGTGGTCGGCCTGGCGCTGTCCGCGCTGGCGTCCGCGATCACGCAGGTGGTGCTCGCCCGGCGATCGCTCAACTCGGCGAGCGCGCTGTACGTATGGAGTTCGGGCAGCCTGAACGGGCGCGGATACGGCGTGGCATGGCCGGTACTGATCGGGCTCGCCGTGCTGGTCCCGCTCGCCCTCGCGCTCGGGCGCAAGCTGGACGTGTTGCGCTTCGACGACTCCACCGCCTCCTCGCTCGGCCTGGATCCGGGCCGGATCCGGCTGATCTGCCTGGTCGCGGCGGTGTGCCTGGCGGGTCTGGCGGTCGGGATCTGCGGGCCGGTGGGCTTCGTCGCGCTGGCCGCGCCGGTGATCGCCGGACGGCTGACCGGGCCGCTGCGGGTGCCGATCCTCGGCTCGATGCTGGTCGGCGCGATCCTGATCGTGCTGGCCGACATGCTGGGCCGAATCGTCCTGGACGGCGCGGAGATTCCGGTCGGCGTGGTGACCACGGTGCTGGGCGGTCCGTTCCTGCTGTGGGTGCTGCTGGGTCGGTCCGGCTCGGCACGCGCGTAGGGTGGGATCGAGGCCGGATCGTAATTATCCGCGGCGAAGGGGTGTACGCCGAAAGAGGCGGGGCAGTATGCCCGGACGTCGGAACAATGCACCGCGCCCACGCACCGTGTACGACAAGAGGGGAAGGCAGACGATGAACCCGAGCACGACGACCGCGACCACAGCCGCCGCGGAGATTGCTCACACGGCTCGTTCCGTCGCATTCCCGGCACTCGCGTCCTCGGCTCCGGATTCCTCGGTCGGCACGTCCGACGAGTTCGCCGACCGGGTCTTCGACACCTTGGCTTCGCCGGATCACGCGGAGCCGACCGCGAGCGACGCGCGAGCGATGTCCAAGGTCCTCTTCGACCGACTGAGGGTGTTGGAGGAGGGCACGCACGAGTACCAGTACGTGCGCAACACCCTGATCGAACTCAACCTCCCCCTGGTCCGGTTCGTGGCCGGCCGCTATCGCTCGCGGCACGAGTCGATCGAGGAGATGGTCCAGGTCGGCACCATCGGGCTGATCAAGGCGATCGACCGATTCGACGCCTCGTTCGGGACCGAGTTCCCCACCTTCGCGATACCCACCATCTCGGGTGAGATCAAGCGCTTCTTCCGGGACACCAGCTGGGCCGTGCACGTGCCGCGGCGCCTTCAGGAGCTGCGGCTCGAACTGGCTCGCGCGCGCGACGCGTTCACCGGTCGATTCGACCGTGAACCCACCCCCGCCGAGCTGGCCGAATACCTGGACCTCAGCATCGAGGAGGTCACCGAGGGGCTGACCGCGGCGGCCGGCTACTCCGCCTCCTCGCTGGACGCGCCCGCCTCGGAGGACGGTCCGGGCGACGGCTACTCCGGCCGCTCGTCCTACGTCGACCCCGGCTACGAGATCGCGGAGAACCTGCACGTACTGAAGCCGCTGCTGGCGGCGTTGCCGGAGCGCGACCGGGAGATCGTGTCGATGCGGTTCGGCCAGGAACTGACCCAGGCCCAGATCGGCGCCCGGCTCGGAATCTCGCAGATGCACGTGTCGCGCCTGCTCAGCCGCATCCTGACCCGGCTGCGCGCGGAACTGCTCGCGGACTGAGCACACTTCGCGCACTCTGGGCGGGACCGCGCGAACTCGCGGCCCCGCCCCATTCGTTCGCCCGGTGCGCTGTTTCAGGCCGCCGCGCGGCCGAGTAGCGCGTCCATCGCCTTCGGGAAGTCGGCCGTGATCGCCGGGCCCAGCTCCGGGCCCACCCGGTCGGCGTCCGGGCCGGTGATCTCCAGGCGGTGCACCACCCGAGTGCCGACGCCGTTCGCGAGCCGCTTCAGGGCGTGGCTGAAGCGCAGCCGCACGCCGCCGAACTCGGTTTCGTCCGCGTACAGTTCGTTCTCCTGGACGGCGACGATCACGGATCGGATCGGGTCCTGCCCGGTCGGCGTCATCGAGACGTGCGACCCGACCTCGAACGGCCCCTCCAGCACGACCGCCTCCATCGAGGTGTCCCAGCGCGCCCAGTTGTCCACGTCGGAAAGCACCTTCCAGATCGCCTCGGCGCCGACCTCGGTCTCGACCGTGTGCTCGTGAATCCACATGATGTGCCCGCCCCGCTCGCTCGACATTTAGCCTGTGCAGAGATTATCTGCGCGACGACTGAATCGCAAGGAATCCGGGCCGCCGCACCGGTCGCCGGCCGGATCCCGCCGGCCGGGGTCACCGATCGCGGGGTATGCGATCACGGACAGGGAATCCGGGTCACGAACAGGGAACAGCCGTGGACCTCGCTTCGTTGTCCGAACGGCCGCACCGACCGGATCCTCGGCGACGTGGGGCAGAGGTTGTGATGTGTGTGTCGGGTTGCGGGGGCGCGGTACGGAACGGGCGGGCGCGGGTGGGTACACCGCGCGTCGCCCGGCATTCGACCGACGTCGCCGTCGCCGCGGCCGCCGACGACAGGGGCGCCATCCGCCCCTTGGAAGTGGAGGCCCAGTGGGTTCGTCCGGTGCTCTCACCCGGTCCGTCCGTCGTTTCCTGGGCAAGCCCGGAAGCGTGACCCCGACGGGCCTGCGCCCCCTGGTCCGGCGTGCCGCCGAACGCGAGGCGGCGCTGCGCGAGCTGTCCGACGCCGAACTGCGTGCGGCGGCGCACACGCTACGGGTACGGGTCGGCGGCGCGGAGCCCGAGCCGGAGGCCGCCGTGCGTTCCGGCGGCCGGTTCGGTCGGGCCGGCCGGGCATCCGGGATCGCGGGCACGCCCTGGGACGACGACGCCATGGTCGAGTTGTGCGCGCTGGGGCGCGAGGCCGGCCGCCGGGCTCTGGGCGAGCGGGCCTACGACGTGCAACTCCTGGGCGTACTCAGCCTGTTGCGCGGCACGGTGGTGGAGATGGCCACCGGCGAGGGCAAGACCCTGGTCGGCGCGCTGGCCGCCGCCGGGTTCGCGCTCCAGGGCCGCCGGGTGCACGTGTTGTCGGTCAACGACTACCTGGCCCGCCGCGACGCCGAGTGGATGGGGCCCGTGTACGACCTGCTCGGCGTGCGGGTGGCGCACGTGACCCAGGAATCCACCCCGGCGGAGCGGCGGGCCGCCTACGGCCGCGACGTGGTGCACGTGCCCGTCACCGAGGTCGGCTTCGACACGCTGCGCGACCGGTTGCGTACGGATGTCGCCGAACTGGTGTTGCCCGCACCGGATGTGGCGATCGTCGACGAGGCCGACGCGGTGCTGATCGACGAGGCCCGGATCCCGCTCGTCCTGGCCGGCGGGACGGCCGCGGGGTCCGACGAGGCGGAGGCGGCCCGGGTGGTGGCGGACCTGGTCGAGGGCCGGCACTACGAGGCCGCGTCGGACGCGATGACCGTACAGCTCACCGACACGGGCGTGGCCGAGGTGGAGCGGGCGTTGGGCGTGGACAACCTGTACGCGCGGGGTATGGACGCGCGCCTGTCCCAGGTCAACGTCGCCCTGTACGCGCGGGCGCTGCTGCGCCGGGACGTGGACTACCTGGTGCGCGAGGGCGGCATCAAACTGGTCGACGCCAACCGGGGCCGGGTCGCCCAACGGCAGCGCTGGCCCGACGGGTTGCACGCGGCGGTGGAGGCCAAGGAGGGGCTGACCGCAGGGCCGCGCGGGGAGGTCCTGGACCAGCTGATCGTGCAGGACCTGATCGGGAGTTATCCGACGGTGGCCGGGATGACCGGCACCGCGGTGATCGTCGCCGAGCAACTGCGCGAGTTCTACCGGTTGGAGACGGGCGACCTGCCGCCGAACCTGCCCTGCGTGCGGGTGGACGAGCCGGATCGGCTCTACGACGACGAGGAGTCCCGGGACGCGGCGCTGATCGCGCTGGTCGGGCGCACCCACGCCACGGGCCGACCGATCCTGATCGGCACCCGCGACGTCGCCGCGTCGGAGCGGATCGGCGCCGCGCTGCGCGAGTCGGGCCTGCGGTGCGCGGTGCTCAACGCCCGGGACGACAGCCGCGAGGCGGCGATCATCGCGGAGGCCGGGGCGATCGGCGCGATCACGGTGTCCACCCAGATGGCCGGACGCGGTACGGACATCCGCCTCGGCGGCGCGGACGAGGCCGACCACGAACGGGTCGTCGAACTGGGCGGGTTGCTCGTGGTCGGAGTCGGCCGACACCACACCCGACGCCTGGACGACCAGTTGCGCGGCCGTGCCGGCCGTCAGGGCGACCCGGGCACCTCGGTCTTCCTGACCAGCCTCGACGACGAGTCCATCACCCGGCACACCACCGACCCCCCGCCCCGCGCGGCCCGGGTCGAGTCCGACGGCCGCATCCTCGACGCGGCCGTGCGCCGCTACGTCGAACAGGCCCAAAGAGTCGCCGAAGGCGCCCTGTTCGACACCCACCGCACCACGTGGATGTACAACCAACAACTCCACCTGCAACGCCAGGAGGTGTTGGCCCTGCGCCACGACGTCCTGCACGACGACGCGGCGGCCGTCATCCTGGCCGACCTCAACCCGGACCGTTGGGCGGAACTCCACGAAGAGGTGGGCGATTCCGTCCTGGCCGAGGCCGCCCGCCAACTCCTCCTCCACGCCCTCGACCGCGCCTGGACCGACCACCTGGCCCGCACCGCCGACCTCCGCGAGGGCATCCACCTACGCGCCCTGGCCCGCCAAAACCCCATCGACGCCTTCCACGCCGAAACCCAACGAGCCTTCGCCCCCCTGATCCAACGCGCCCGACGCACCGCCGCCGAATCCCTCGACACCGCCGAAATCACCAGGTCCGGCCTCGACAGGGAAGCCTCAAACCTCACCCGCCCCAGCACCACCTGGACCTACATGGTGGACGACCAACCCTTCCAAAGCCTCCGCGACCCCTTCCTCACCACAATCACCCGAAAACTCCTCCCCACCACACCCGGGAACGACTGAAAAGCACACCCTGGCCGGTCGGTTCGGTTCCCGGCGTTCGGGGTCGGGCGGCGGCGGGGTTTTGTCAGTGGTGAGGGGTGTTGTGGCGCAGGGTCGCGTAGTCGGCCGCGGTCCAGGCCATCGCTATCGCGGCGTCGAGGAGGGCCTGGTCGGCCTGTGGGGAGACGGCGGCTTCGGCGAAGGCCGGTTCGTGGGGGGCGCTCGTGCCGCCCGTGATGTCGAGGACCGGGTGGATCGTGGGGATGACGTGGGAGACGTTGCCCATGTCGGTGCAGGCGAAGGGTGGGCGCGTGGTGGGTTCCGGGCGGCCCAGCTCCCGGGCGTTGGCACGCCACAGGGCGATCAGGGTCGGGTCGGTGCGGAAGTCGAGGTAGTCCGGCTCGGGGCGGGTCAGCCGGACCTCGCAGCCGATGGCCAGCGCGCCCGCGCGGAAGCAGGCCTCGACCCGGGTGCGCAGTTCGGCCAGGTCGGCGGCGTCGGTGGTGCGCAGTTCGTACTCCGCCGTGGCCCGCTCCGGAACCACGTTGGGCGCGGTGCCCGCCGCCGTGGTGATCCCGTGCACCCTCCAGTCGGCGGGCAACTGCCGCCCCAGCAGCCCGAGGGCGACCTGAGCCACCGTCAGCGCGTCGGCGGCGCTGCGGCCCTCGTGCGGATTCAGGCTCGGGTGCGCCGCGGTGCCCAGGAACTCCACGGACAGCGTGCCGAGCGCGAAGGAGCGGAATTCGGCCACCTCGAACGGACACGGGTGCACCATCATCGCGGCGTCCACTCCGTCGAACGCGCCCGCCTCCAGCAACAGCGCCTTTCCCGCGCCGCGTTCCTCGGCGGGTGTGCCGATCACCCGCACGGTCAGGCCCAGTTGCCCGGCGACCGGAGCGAGCGCCAGGGCCGCGCCGACCCCCGCCGCCGCGATCAGGTTGTGTCCGCACGCGTGTCCCAGGCCCGGCAGCGCGTCGTATTCGCACGCGATGGCCACCGTCACCGGTCCCGTGCCGACGGTCGCGACGAAGGCCGTCTCCAGGCCGTGCGCGGGCGCGGTGACGGTGTAACCGTGCGCCCGCAGCAGTTCCGCGCACCAAGCGGAGGCCCGGTGTTCGGTGAACGCCGGCTCCGGGTAGGCATGGATGCGTCGACTCAGCGCGAGCAACTCGTCGCGGTTCGTCAGGACTCGATCGCGAATCGCGGCCCGGTCGGCGTCCGAGGCCGGTAGGTTCGCCACGTCGGCCACGCTCATGTTCCGCTCCAGTTCATGTTCTTCAGCGAGAGCTGCATCGAGGGCCGCTTCGAGAGCAGCGTCCGGAACCGCACCGAGAGCCCCGTCGCGGGCCGCACCGACAGCTCCTGCGCGAGCCGCGTCGCGCACGTCACCGAGAGCTCCGTCCCTTCGGGAGCTCCGCCTGATCGAGAGCTCCGCCTGATCGAGTTCCGCCGCTCCCGGGGGCGCCCCGTCGAGCATTCGAAAGATAGCTTAGGCTTACCTAACTTGGCGTGCCGGGGATCGGTACGCTCCGCCTGCCCTCGTCGCATTCCGGGAGTCCCCACACCATGCGTCACTACCCGGCCCAGCCCACGGTCACGGACGCCGACCCGAGTCGGGACGGCCCCGAAGTCCCCGAATCCGTACGGCTGCCCCTCCTCGCCGCCCAGGCCGGCATCCACTACGCGCAGGCCCTGGCCCCGGACGACCCCGAGTACAACACCGCCGACCGGATCGAGATCCGCGGCCCGCTGGACGCCGACCTGTTCGCGCGGGCCCTGCGCCAAGTGGGCGCCGAGGCCGAGACGCTGAACCTGCTGGTGTCGATCGGCCCGGACGCAACCCCGGTCCAGGGCGTACGATCCACCGCCGACAGCCGCGAGGACCCCCTGCACCGCATCGACGTGCGCACCGCCGCCGACCCGGAGGCGGCGGCCGAGGAGTGGCTGCGCGCCGACCTGGCCCGGCCGATCGATCCGACCACCGGTCCGTTGGTCACCCACACGCTGTTCCGGCTCGCCGACGACCGCCACTGGTGGTACCGGCGCGTCCACCACATCGCCGTGGACGCGTACGCACTCACCCTGATCGGCCGGCGCGTGGCCGAGCTGTACACCGCGTTCGCCACCCATGCCACGACCACCCCCAACCCCTTCGGCACCCTGCGCGAACTGGTCGCGGAGGAGGCCGACTACCGAGCGAGCGAAGCGTACGACACCGATCGCGCATTCTGGCTGGAACATCTCGCGGACCGACCCCGATCCGTGACCTTGGCCGAATCCCGACCCACGGCGCCGATCCCGCCGTCGCGGGCGGAAGCGGAGCAAGCGGAACCCGGGCACGCGGAACCGAAGCACGCGCAGCCCGCGCGGCCGGAACCGCCCTCCCCCGCCTCGCCGATCCTGCACCGCACCCTCGAACTCGACGCCGACCGCACCACCCGCCTCACCGAGGCCGCGACCACCGTCCGCGCCACCTGGGCCGAACTCCTGCTCGCCGCCACCGCCGGATACCTGCACCGCGTCACCGGGGCGCGGGAGATCACCCTCGGGCTGCCCCTGCTCAACCGGCGCAGCGTCACCGCCCTGCGCACGCCCGCGATGACGGTCAACATCCTGCCGATGCGCATCGCGGTACAACCTCGCGACACCGCACCCGAGTTGCTGCGCCGAGTCGTGCTCGAACTGCGCGCGGTGCGCCGCCACCAGCGCTTCCGCCAGGAAGACCTGCTGCGCGAGTTGGGCGCCGCCGGTCGCGAACAGCCGCTCTACGGGCCGATGGTCAACATCAAGACCTTCGAGGGCGACCTCGTCTTCGGCGACGCGGTCGGCCGGGTGCACAACCTCGCCGCCGGACCGATCGACGACCTGGCCCTGGGCGTGGTGCCGACCCCCGCCGGCGGCCTGCGCATCGACCTGGACGCGCACCGCGACCGCTACGACCCGACCTCCCTGGCCGAGCACGAACGCGGCCTGCTGCGCTACCTCGACGGCCTGGTCACGCTGCTCCACGAGGCGCCGGCGCTGCCGATCGGCCGGATCGACCTGCTCACCCCCGCCGAGGCGCACGCGGCGACCGAGGGCCGCGCCGAACCGCCGGTCGACGCGACGCTCCCCGAGTTGTACTCCCGCCGGGCCGCGCGCACCCCCGACACGGTCGCGGTCCGCGCCGGCGCCGACGCGCGTACGTTCGCCGAACTCGAGTCGGCCGCCAACCGGCTCGCGCACGAGTTGATCGCGACCGGCGTCACCGCCGAGGTCCCGGTCGCCGTCGCCCTGCACCGCGGCGCCGACACCGCCGTCGCGCTGCTCGCCGTGCTCAAGGCGGGCGGCGTCTGCCAGTTCCTCGATCTGGGCCACCCCGCCCGGCGGATCACCGACGTGTTGGCGGACACCCGGCCGGCGTGCCTGATCGGCACCGCCGAAACCCTCGCGGCCCTGCCCGCGCACCGCGTCCGCACACTGGTCCTCGACGACCCGGGCACCCGCGCCCGGCTCGCCGCGCATGCGGACCGGGCCCCGCGACCGCCGCGCCCCGAGCAGACCGCGTACGTGATCCACACCTCCGGCTCGACCGGCCGGCCCAAGGGCGTCGCGGTCACCCACGCCTCGCTCGCCAACCTGTACGCCGGGCACGGCACCGACCACATCGCGCCCGCCGTCGAGCGCACCGGCCGGGAGCGGCTGCGGATCGGCCACAGCGCGTCGTTCGCGTTCGACGCGTCGTGGGACCCGGTCCTGTGGATGGTGCACGGCCACGAACTGCACCTGCTCGACGACGCGACCTACCGCGACCCCGGCGCGCTGATCGCGTACGTGCGCGAACACCGCCTCGACTACCTGGACGTCACTCCCACCTACGCCGAAGTCCTGCTGGCCGACGGCCTGTTGGACCCCGACCGGCACCACCCGGCGATCCTGGTGGTGGGCGGCGAGAGTGTGCCCGAGCCGCTGTGGCGCCGCCTCGCGGCCTCCCCGGGCAGCCGGCCGCTGAACCTGTACGGGCCGACCGAGACCACCGTCGACGCCTACTTCTGGGACGCGGACGGCGTCGGCCGGCCCGTGCGCGGCTCGCGCGCCTACGTCCTGGACGGCGCGCTGCGGCCGACCCCGGTCGGCGTGACCGGCGAACTGCACATCGCGGGCGCCTGCCTGGCCCGCGGCTACCTGGGCCGGCCCGACCTGACCGCGGAGCGCTTCGTCGCCGACCCGTTCGGCGCCGCGCACGGCGACCCGGGCGCCCGGATGTACCGCACCGGCGACCTCGCCCGCCGCCGCGCCGACGGCACCCTCGAACTGCTCGGGCGCGCCGACGAGCAGGTCAAGATCCGCGGCTTCCGGATCGAACCCGGGGAGATCCAGGCGGTGCTGGCCACCCACCCCGACGTCGCCCAGGCCGTGGTGATCGCCCGCGAGGGCGCGCACGGCAAACGCCTGCTCGGCTACGCGGTGCCCGTCGCCGGCCGCTCCCCCGCGCCCGAGGCGCTGCGCGCGCACCTGGCCGACGCCCTGCCCGAGCACATGGTGCCGGCGGCGATCCAGGTGCTGCCCGCACTGCCGCGCACCGCCAACGACAAGATCGACCACCGTGCGCTGCCGGAGCCCGCGCCGACCGCGCCGGGCCTGCGCGAGGGCCCGCGCGGACTGCACGAGGAGATCCTGTGCGATCTGTTCGCGGACGTCCTGGCGCTGCCCGAACAACCCGACCGGGACGCGGACTTCTTCGAACTGGGCGGTCACTCGCTGCTCGCCGCGCGGTTGGCCGCCCGGGCCCGGGAGAGCTTCCGGTCCCCGATCGGCCTCGCCGACGTCTTCCGCCGGCCGACCCCGGCGGGCCTGGCCGAACTGGCTCGCGCCGGCGCCCGTCCCGAGCCGCGTCCCGCGCTCGCCCCAGTCCCGCGCGACACCGACCGGCTGCCGCTGTCCCCGGCGCAGCAGCGGTTGTGGTTCATGTACCGGCTCGAAGGACCCAGCCCCACCTACAACATCCCGCTGGTGCTGACCCTGACCGGACCGCTGGACCGCGCCGCGCTCGACCTCGCGCTGGCCGACCTGGTCGAGCGGCACGAGACGCTGCGCACCGTGCACCCGGCCGTCGAGGACACGCCGTACCAGCACATCCTGAGCCCCGATCGGGCCCGCCCCACCCTGCACATCGCGGCCTCCGCCGCCGAACTCGCCGCCGCCGTCCGCCACCCCTTCGACCTCGCCGTGGAAACACCGCTGCGCGCCACGCTGTTCACCGCCGACCGCACCACCCACACCCTGGTGCTGCTGCTGCACCACATAGCCGGCGACGGCGCCTCCACCACCCCGCTCGCCCGCGACCTGGCGGCCGGGTACACCGCGCGCGTGGCCGGCCGCGCGCCCGATCTCGCGCCGCTGCCGGTGTGCTTCTCGGACCATGTCGCGTGGCAGGCCCGGCTGCTCGGCGACCCCGGCGACCCGACCCCCCTCGCCCGGCGACAACTCGACTTCTGGCGCGCCACGTTGGCGGGGCTGCCCGACGAACTGGCGCTGCCCACCGACCGACCCCGGCCGCTGATCGCCTCGACGGCGGGCGACACCGTGCCGTTCCGGCTCGACGCCACCACGCACACCGGCCTGGTCGAATTGGCCAGGGCGAGCGGGACCAGCGTGTTCATGGCCGTCCAGGCCGCGTTCGCCGCGCTGCTCACCCGGCACGGCTGCGGTACCGACATCCCGCTCGGCACCCCGGTCGCGGGCCGCGACGACGACGCCACCGCCGACCTGGTCGGGTTCTTCGTCAACACCCTGGTCCTGCGCACGGACACCTCCGGCTCCCCCGACTTCCGCACCCTCCTCGACCGGGTCCGTACCACCACGCTGGCCGCCTACGACCACGCCGACCTGCCCTTCGACCGGGTCGTCGACGAACTCAATCCGGCCCGATCGTTGGCCCGCCACCCGCTGTTCCAGGTGATGATCGCGTGGCAGTCCCGCCCCGACGCCGAGTTCGCGCTCGGCCCGCTGCGCGCGCGCATGGTGGCCACGCCCACCGGCACCGCGAAGTTCGATCTGACCTTGAACGTGGGCGAGCAACCCGGCCCGGGTCTGGGCGGCTTCCTGGAGTTCCGCACCGATCTGTTCGACCGGACCACCGCGTTGGGCCTGTCCCGCCGACTCGCCGCGCTGCTGAGCGCCGCCGTCGCCGCACCCGACACCCCGATCGACCGACTGCCGCTGCTCGACGAGGCCGAACGACACCGCGCACTGGTCGAATGGAACGTCGGCCCCACCGCGACCGCCACCTCCTCCACCACCCTGGTCGCCCGCTACGAGCGCGTCGCGGCGGAGCACTTCGCGCGGACCGCGGTCGACTGCGAGGGCCTGTCGCTCAGTTACGCCGAACTCTCCTCCCGGGCCAACCGCCTGGCCCGGCTCCTGGTGGCGCGCGACATCGGCCCCGGCGACATCGTCGCGCTCGCCCTGCCGCGCTCGCTCGACCTGGTCGTCGCGCTGCTCGCGGTGGCCAAGGCGGGCGCCGCCTACCTGCCGCTGGACCCCGACTACCCGGCCGATCGGCTGGCCTACATGCTCGACGACGCCCGTCCCGCCGCGCTGCTCACCGACACCGCGACCGCTCCCCGGCTGCCCGCGCACGAGTTGCCCCGAATCCACGTGGACGGCCACGATGCCGACGCCCACCCGGGCTTCGACCTGACCCAGGCCCAGCGCAAACGTCCGCTGCGCCCGTCGGACCCGGCCTACGTCATCTACACCTCCGGATCCACCGGCCGGCCCAAGGGTGTGCCGGTCACCCACCACAACGTGGCCCGCCTGTTCACCGCGACCGACCACTGGTTCGGCTTCGGCCCGGACGACGTGTGGACCCTGTTCCACTCCTACGCGTTCGACTTCTCCGTCTGGGAGTTGTGGGGCGCGCTGCTGTTCGGCGGCCGGTTGGTGGTGGTGCCGCACACGATCAGCCGGGACCCGGCCGCCTTCCTGGACCTGCTCGCCCGCCAGCAGGTCACCGTGCTCAACCAGACGCCGTCCGCGTTCCATCAGGCGGTGGCCGCCGACCGGGAGCGTCCCGGCCGCGAACTGGCGCTGCGCTACGTGGTGTTCGGCGGCGAGGCGCTGGAGCCGGCCCGGCTCGCCGACTGGTACGAACGGCACGCCGACGACGCGCCGCGCCTGGTGAACATGTACGGGATCACCGAGACCACCGTGCACGTGTCCTACCACCCGCTGGACCGCGCCTCGGCCGCCGCCGGCACGGCGAGCACGATCGGGGTGAACATCCCCGACCTGCGCGTCTACGTCCTGGACCGGTACCTCCAGCCCGTGCCGCCCGGGGTGAGCGGTGAGATGTACGTCGCGGGCGAGGGCCTGGCCCGGGGCTACCTGGGTCGGCACGCGCTCACCGCCGAGCGTTTCGTCGCCGACCCGCACGCGGCCCGGTTCGGCGAGCGCGGCACCCGGATGTACCGCTCCGGCGACCTGGCCCGACGCCGCGCGGACGGCACGCTCGACTACCTCGGGCGCGCCGACCAGCAGGTGAAGATTCGCGGCTTCCGGGTCGAACTCGGCGAGATCGAGGCGGTGTTGGCCGCGCACCCGACGGTCGCCGACGCGGCGGTGATCCTGCGCGAGGACACCCCGGGGGACAAACGCCTGGTCGGCTACGTGGTCGCCGAACCCACCGCCGAACCGGCGCTCGCACCCGGCGCCGAGCCCGCCGCGAAGCCGGCCGCCGACGGACCCGCGCTGCGCGAACACGCCGCCGCGACGCTGCCCGTGCACATGGTCCCGTCGGCCGTGGTCGTACTCGACCGCCTGCCACTGACCGCGAACGGCAAACTCGACCGCAAGGCGCTGCCCCGCCCGGAGTACACCCCGACCACCACCACCGGGCGGGCGCCGCGCGGGCCGCGCGAGGAACTGCTCCGCACACTGCTCGCCGAGGTCCTGGGCGTACCCCGCGTCGGCGGCGACGACAACTTCTTCGACCTGGGCGGCCATTCGCTGCTCGCGGTACGACTGGCCGGTCGGATCAAGGCCGCGCTCGGCGTCGACATCGGCATCGGCACCGTCTTCCGGGCACCCACCGCCGCGGGCCTGGACGCCGCCCTGGAGGAGACCGACCGCACCGACGCGCTGGACGTCCTGCTGCCGCTGCGCCCGGCCGCTCCCGGCGATCGTACGCCGCTGTTCTGCGTACATCCGGCGGGCGGGCTGTCGTGGTGCTACACGGGCCTGATCCGGCACCTGCCGGCCGACGTGCCGATCCACGGCCTCCAGGCGCAGGGCGTCGGTGCGGCGACCGCCGACGCGCCGTTGCCCGCCACGCTGGAGGAGTTGGCCGCGCACTACGTGGACCGCCTGCGCGAGGTGGACCCGAGCGGCCCGTACCGACTCCTCGGCTGGTCCACCGGCGGGATCATCGCGCACGCGATGGCCACCCGGCTCCAGGACCTGGGCCTGCCGGTCGAGTTGCTCGCGATCCTGGACGCCTATCCGGCCGAGGGTTTTCGCGAACTGCCCGTCCCGGACCGGGCGGAGGCACTGGAGGCGCTGCTCACGATGGGCGGCTACGGACCGGAGAGCCTGGCCGGCGCACCACTCGAACTCGGCCCGGTGATCGAGGTGTTGCAGCGCGAGGGCAGTCCGCTGGCCGGTCTGGAACCGGCCACGATCGAGGCGTTGGGCGAC
Source organism: Embleya sp. NPDC056575 (assembly GCF_042793325.1). Classification (NCBI taxonomy): domain Bacteria; kingdom Bacillati; phylum Actinomycetota; class Actinomycetes; order Kitasatosporales; family Streptomycetaceae; genus Embleya; species Embleya sp. NPDC056575. The sequence goes on along the minus strand of NZ_JBHTVA010000033.1, from coordinate 28,329 downwards.
ATCTACCTGAACACCAATCACCTCGTCCGCGCCTTCGACCACCGTGTTTTCCGGGGCGACGTGCTCTTCTTCCGGGCCACCGTCGACACCATCGACGACACGCTGACCCCCGACACCTGGACCCCCTACGTGAGCGGTCGGATCGACAACACCGACGTGGCCTGCTCGCACAAGGACATGACCCTGCCCGGCCCGATCGCGCACATCGCCCGCGTGGTCGCCGACCGCCTGACGGCATTGGAGAGCAAGACCGATGAGCAGCCGTGATCGCGAGACCCCGACGAACCCGTTCGACGACGAGGACGGCGAGTTTCTGGTGCTGGTGAACGACGTCGGTCAGCACTCCCTGTGGCCGGACTTCGCCGCCGTGCCGGACGGTTGGGCCATCGCGCACGGGCCGTGCCCGCGCCCGGCCGCGCTGGAGTGGATCACCACGCACTGGACCGATCTCGGCCCGGTCGCGCGGTGAACCCGGAACACACCGAACAGGGCGCGACCCGGACCGCCACGCCCCGGGGTTCCGCCTGGATCGTGGTGCTCGTCTACACCGCCGCGATGTGCATGAACGGCCTGGACTCGACCATCGTCAACCCGGCGCTGCTCACCATCGCGGAGGACTTCGATCGCCCGGCGGTGGCGGCCAATACGGTCGAGATCGCCTTCCTGGTCGCGCTGGTGGCCGCGCTGCCGGTGGCCGGGCGGCTGAGCGACCGCCACGGCACCAAGCGGGTCTTCCTCGGCTCGCTCGCGGTGTTCACCGCCGCCTCGGCCGCGTGCGGGTTGTCGCAGAACCTGGTCTCGCTGGTCCTGGCCCGGGTGGTCCAGGGCCTGGCGGGCGGGCTGCTCACGCCGGTCGGGATGACCATCCTGTTCACGGCCTTCGCGCCGCACGAGCGCATGCGGCTGGCCAAGTGGCTGATCGTGCCGACCGCGCTGATGCCGGCCCTCGGCCCGCCGCTGGGCGGGTTCCTCACCGAACACCTCTCCTGGCACTGGCTGTTCCTGGTCAATGTGCCGATCGGCACGGCCGCGGTGCTGCTCGGCCTGTACGGGCTGCGCGAGCATCGGGCGGGTGCGGCAGGCCCGTTCGACCGCACCGGCTTCTGGCTCACCACGCCCACCCTCGGCCTGCTCACCTACGCGCTCGGGTTCGGCCCGTCGCGGGGGTGGACCACGCCCGCCATCGCCGTCTGCGGCCTGCTCGGCCTGATCCTGCTCGTGGTCGCGATCGCCCATCAACTGCGCGCCGCCGAGCCGCTGTTGCGCCTTCGCCTGGTGTCCGACCGGGCGTTCGGCGCGGCCACCGCACTCGCGCTGGTCACCTCGGCGGGGCTGATGGGCGTGCTGTTCGTCTTCCCGCTGCTCTACCAGGCGGCGCTGGGCGCCTCGGCGTTGGACGCCGGGCTCGGGGTGTTCCCGGAAGCGGTCGGGCTGATGTTCGCCTCGCAGGTGGTGGATCGCCTGCTGCCGCGACTGGGCCCGCGCCGGCTGACCACTCCCGCGCTGGTCCTGGCCGCTCTGGTGTTCGGCGCGCTCGCGCTGCCGGGGGTGGCCGATCACGCCTGGGCGGTAAGGGTGTTGATGTTCTGCGTCGGACTGGTGCTGGGCACGGCGGTGCTGACCGTACAGATCGCCGGGTTCGGCGGGATCGAACCGCCGGACATGGGCCACGCGATGGCCCTGTTCACCATCGTGCGCACGCTCGGCGGCTCGCTGGGCATCGCGGCCGGCGCGGCGGTGATCGAGGCGGGCGGCGCGGACGGACACGACGCGAGCGCGCCGGGGCCGTATCGGGCCGCGATCTGGGTCACGGCCGGACTGGTCGCCGTCGGCGCGCTGTTCGCCCTGCGGCTGCCGCGCGAGGCGCCGGAACCACCGCCGTTCGACGACGCGGAGCCGGGCGAGGACCGGGGGGTCGAGGGTGGAGGGAAAACCGGGGGCGAGGCCGCAGCCCAGGAGGCGCCGGCCGCACCCACCGGCGCGTCAGCCTCCGGCTGACAGCAGTCCGACGAGTCCGACGGCGAGCCCGCCGCGCCAGCAGGCGTAGTCGTGGCCGCCGTCGAACTCAACGTAGGTGAGCGGATATCCGCGCTCGCGCAGCACGTCGCGCAGCCGCCGGTTCTCGGCCACGAGCATCCATTCGAGCAGGCCCACCTCGACGTGGAACCGGATCGGCAGCCGCTCGGTCGCGGCGAACCGCCGGGTCAGCCATTCCGGCCCGTCGTTGGTCTCGTCCGGATCGGGCCACCAGAACGACCCGGACTGGGACAGCGCGTTGCCGAAGCGGTCCGGCCGATGGAACGCCCCGAACGCGGCGGTCAGCCCGCCCGCGCTCTGCCCGGCCAGCACGGTGTGCGCCGGATCCGCGCTCACGCCGTACCGTTCGCCCGCCCACGGCAACAACACGTCGGCCAGCCAGTCCACGAACGGTTCGCTACAGGTGAGATCGGCCATCCGCCGCTCCCGGCCCATCGTGTCCACGAGCAGCGCGACGGTCGGCGGGATGCGGCCGTCGGCGTGCAGGTTGTCGAGGGTGTCGCCGATCGCGAGCACCGACCCCCACACCTCCCCGTCCAGCAACACCACGACCCGGCAGGGTTGTCGTCCCATGGCGGGCGGGAGCAGCACGCTCACCCGCCGGCCGTCGACCGTGGTGTCCTCGCGCGGGCCGCGCGGGATCCCCGCTCGACGCCGCGCCCACGGCTGCGCGGGGGCGTCCGGCAGCGCCAGGACCGAGGAGGGGTTGCGGCCGTCCCGGGCGGCCAGGGTGGGTGCGTGGTTGTACGGATCGGGCACCGCGGCGTCCAACACGCCCAGCCAGGCCGCCCGATCCGTACGCAGCGTCTCGGCCCGCGAGCCGGTTCCGACGAAGAACTGGTACGACGCGCGCAGCCCGGCCGGCAGCCGGTGGGTGATCGCCCGTACATCCGTCCCCGGCACCGGACGCAGCAGATGCGGCGTCAGATCGCCCGCGTGCCGGTCCCGATCGGTGAAGGTGTGCAGCAGCGCCAGCACGTCGCCGGCGGGCCCGGCCGGGTCGTCCCGCCACACGAACGTGACCAGCCGCTGCCCGGGATCGTCCGGATCCGGCTCGACCAGCGGGGCGCCGACCGCCTCGACCCGGGCCCAGAACTCGGCGCAGGCGTCGGCGCGTTCGGCGTCGACCGCCCGGCTCAGCGCGTGCAGGATCGGAGTGTCCATGGTGCCGGTCGCCTTCCGCGGGTCGAGAACAGTCGAATCACGAACAGTCGGGCCGAAGCCGGTCGGGCCGGGATCCCGGCCCGGGTCCTCGGGCCCGAGATCACCGGGCCCGGCTCACCCGACCCGTGCTCAGGAAGTCGCCGACAGCGCCTTCGCGATGTCGCCGAGCACCACGTCGGCCGCCAGCGGCCCGCCGCGCGTGGACCACACCGAACCGTCCACCGTGACCACGTGGTTCTTCTGCACGGCGTTCAACTCCTTGTAGGCCGGCTTGCTCTGCACCTCCTTGAGCGCACTCGCGCCGTCCGCCGTGAGCGTGCCGAGGAAGAGCCAGTCGCCGTCGATCTCGGAGATCTTCTCCAGGCTCAGCGCGGGCGTGTGCGCGTTGCCGTCCTTGTCCTGCGCCTTCGGCCGGGTCAGGCCCATGTCCAGCGCCACCCCACTGGCGAACTGGCGCTTCTCCATCCAGCTCGGGCCGTTCGGGTTCCAGCGCACGATGCTCACCGCGGCGCCCTTGTTCGCGGTCAGGTCCTCACCGGTCTTCTTGGCCTTGGCCTCGTAGTCGGTGATCACCTTGTTCGCCTGCTCCAGCTTGTTGACCGCGTTGCCGACGCCGCGGAAGGACAACTTCCAGTCGTCGGTGGGCGCCATGGTCACCAGCGTCGCCGGGGTGATCTTGCGCAACTGGCCGAGCATCTGGGTGTCCTGCATGTCGCCGGCCAGGATCAGGTCGGGCTTGGCCGCGATCACCTTGTCCATCACCGGCTGGAGCAGGTTGCCGATCACCTCTATGCCCTTGACCTTGTCGGCCAGGTAGGCGGGCGGCTTGTCCAGGCCCTGGCCGTTGGTGATGCCGACCGGCTTGACGCCGAGCGCGAGCACCGCGTCCAGGTCCTCCTGGGTGAGCACCACGACGCGCTTGGGGTTGGCCGGCACCTGAACGGTGGTACCGGTGGCGTCCTTGACCGTCCGAGTGCCGCCGGCCGAGTCGCCGCCCCCGCTGCCGCCCTGGCTCGCGGCGGGCTTCGAGTCGGACTTCGAATCGGACTTGGAGTCGGAGTCGGATCCGCATCCGGTGAGCAGCAGACCGGCCGCCCCCGCCACGGCGAGCAACCGAACCGCGCGCCGCCGGGCGGTCACGAGCGGGCGAAGAGAAGTGGTCATGTGGGGCTCCGGGCACGAGAAAGGACGGGGGCGAACACGGCAGCACCCCCAGGACGTCACTTAGGTTAGCCTTACCTTGCGCATTCGGCGCAAGGTGGTCCGGGCCGGCGAACACATCCGCCCGCGCGGATCGACGCGCCACCGGAATGCGGAATCGCCCCATGCCCACGCTCGGATGCGGGCATGGGGCGCCCGATCGGGTGACCTCGGCGCGGATTCGCCGGCCCGAACCGGGCGTGATCCGTACGGTTTTCCGCATGAAGCGGACCACGCGGACCACACGAAGCACCGTGACGCGGTCGACGGGGGCGATGGCCGCGGCGGTCGTCCTCGTGCTCACCTCGCTCACCACCCCGGCCGGCGCCGACCCATCCGGCGCCGGTTGCCTGACCGCCCGGCTCGACCGACTGCGCGCACTGCAGGGCCGCCTCGACTCGCTCGCACTCGACGGCCGGGCGGGCGCCGGCCAGTACTGGTATGTCGACCACCGCCGCTGCACGCTGACCCTGGCCACCCTGCGCGGCGCCGCCGACCCCCTCACCGCCGGCTTCCTGGCCGCCGCCCGCCTGGTCCCCGCGCTGGTCGAGATCACCGAGGTGGACAGCCCGATGCGCCCGCGCGTGGCCCGGGCACCGGCGGGCGCGGCGACGCCGCGGTCGGCCGCCGGCTTCCACGGCGGCGGCACCCTGTACAGCGGCCTCACCGGCACGGTCTACATCTGCACCGCCGGCTTCAACGGTTTCCGCCCGAACACCACCACGACGGCGGGCCATTGCGCCCACGACGCGCCCACCTGGTACGACGGCGGCGGCACCCTCATCGGCACCGTCGGCGACTCCCGCTTCCCGGGCGCCGACTGGGCGGTCGTCCCCGGCGCGGACGGCGTCACCCTGGACCCCGACATCCTCGACGGCGACGCCACCACCACGATCACCGCCTTCGGCCGCCCCCGCCTCGACGACCGGGTCTGCGGCACCGGCGCGTCCAGCGGCACCCGCTGCGGCACCATCGACGCCCTCGACGTCACCGTCAACTATCCCGAGGGCCCGGTCACCGGCCTGGCCCGCAGCACCCAGTCCGGCGCCGCCGGCGACTCCGGCGGCCCGGTCCACACCGGCTCCACGGGAGTGGCCCTGATCAGCGGCGGGCCGACCGAGGGGGCACCGACCTTCGTGCAACCGCTGAACTTCTGAAGCCGAGCCCCACTCTCCGGCCCAACTCAGGCGTCGAGCGACTTCAGTTGGGCCGTCAGCGTGTCGACCCCGCGGTAGGTGAGACCGACCAGCGCCACGTGCTTCCAGCGCAGCACACCCCGGGCGTCCACGATGAACACCGCCCGGCGCAGCGCCTTGCCGCCCATGCCGATGCCGTAGGACTCGACGGCCCGATGCTCGGTGTCGGCGAGCAGCGGCATCCGCAGGCCGTGTTTGCGGGCGAAGCGCTCGTGGCTGTCGAGTCCCTGCGGGCTGATCCCCCAGACCACCGCGTCGAGATCGGTAAACTGTTCGAAACCCGAGGAGTACGAGCACAGTTGCTTCGTACACACCGCGGTGTCGTCGCCGGGATAGAAGGCGAGCACCACCGGCCGGCCGCGCTGCGCCGACAGGGTGAGCGGTTCGCGGATCGCCTCACCCGCGGTCAGGCGCACCGCGTCGAGGGTGAAGTCCGGTGCCGGGGCGCCGATGTCGGGGGTCTTGGACACGTGGGGGCTTCCTCGCAGGGGTCGGGCGTCCGGGCCGGAAAGCCGCCCGCGGGCGCGGAACGCGAAGCGTTCCGGGTGGTGACGTTACCCGCCCCGGTCAGGGCCGGGCGATCGTCGTGCGCCGCACGAGCCGGGCGAGCGCGGGCAGCGGGAACAGCAGCAGGAACAGGTTGGGCAACCACCACTCGATCGCGAAGTCGCCGCGCAGGGTCCAAAACGCCACCGCCTGGAGGCCGGCGACGGCGGTCAGCACCAGCGAGATCGGCAGCAGCGCGTGCACCCGGTCCGGTGCGATCCGTCGCCCCATGCGCAGCGCGGCGAGCCCGGTCACCGCGGCGGCGACGTCGAGCGGCACGAACGAGTAGTTCCAGTCGCTCATCACCGGATCGGCGTAGTCCTTGTACGCGTATTCGGCCGGGAGCAGCGCGAGCAGGGTGACCGTCCAGTAGAGCAGGAAGCCCACGTCGGCGACGGCCATCGAGACGCGGGTGAAGCACATCACGTCGACGGTCCGCACCCGGGAGACGGCACGGCTCGCGCCGCCCGGGAGCAGTTCGCGTACACACGCGCCCACCCCCGCGCTCACTCCGCGCCGCCTCGAGTCCGGACCAATTCGACCAGCAGCGCCCGCAGTTCGGTGTGCGCGTCGTCGTGCGGCACGCCCAGATCCAACAGCCGCGCGGCCCACCAGCCGTCCACGGCCATCCGAACCAGATCGGCCACGGCCGGCTCCAGACCGTCGTCGGCGAGCCGGAGTTGCCAGCGGGCGTAGCGGGCCCGCAGCGCGGCCAGTACGTCCGGCCCGCCCGCCGCGGCGAGCAACGCGAGCGGGACCTGGTCGGCGCCGCTGCGATCGCCGGTCGGCGACTCGGCCGGGATGCTCGCCCGCAACCAGGCCAGCGTGAACGCCCCGGGCGGCGCGCCGGCTTCGGGCAGCGCGGCCTCGAATCGATCGGCCAGCCGCTCGACCACCCCGCGCACCAGGTCCTGCTTGCTCGGAAAGTGGTGCAGCAGCCCGCCCTTGCTGACCCCGGCCTCCCGGGCCACCGCGTCCAGCCGCACCGACTCCACGCCGTCCCGAACCAATATCCGTTCCACCGCGTCCAACAGCCGATCACGCATCGGCACACCCCCGTCCCCGGGTGAAAACCCACTCGAACCCTCCGGACCGTCCGGACGGTCGGGAGCCACCGTAGCAGCCGCGGCGCCGAGCGCGGCCCCGATCCGCCGGTCGCTACACGGGAGTTGCCCTGGCACGACGGGCCTGCCGCAAGTCGTCAGGAGTCGAGCGATACGACCGGCACGGTGCGCACGACCGGCCCGAAGCCCGGCAGCGTGTAGTCGGTCGCCGTGACCCCCGTCGACGCGGACGCGGACTTCCTCGCGCGTCCACCGGCGCCGTGCCGATCACCCGGACCCGGGCCACGGTGAGCGGACCGTCCTCGTCGACCACCTCGGCCGGGGTGCGCGAGGGCACGTACTCCATCACGATCCACGGCACGCCGTCCTCGACCACCACGTCGTGCACGCCGACGATGTGCGGATGCTCGCGCAGCCGATACCGGCCCGCGACCGAGCGCCCCGAACCCCGCATGGCCATGGCAGGCCACCCCCGAAGGACGGTGTGCGCCGGGATCCGGTCATCGCGTCGGAAAACGGTCGTCCCCAATTCCGCCCCGGCGACGTCGGACCGCCCGTCCCGACGGCGTTAGGCCGTCCGTTCCACCGACCCGACTTGTTGTCCGGACCCGCGCGCGAGTCTCTGCCGTACCGCTCGTCGATCCGGCACCATGACCTAATGAGCCGTGTGGAGAAAGGCACGTCGACCGAACCGTTGCTGCCTGCCCCGGCCCCGCCCGCCCTGCCCCCGCTCGCCAGACGACCGATCGTGCTGATCATGGTCGCGGTATTCGCGCTGCAGGCGGCGGTGTCCGCGCGCTACGGATTCCACCGCGACGAGCTGTACTTCGTCGTGGCCGGTCGACATCTCGCCTGGGGCTACGTGGACCAGCCTCCACTGACCCCGCTGCTCGCCCGGGCGTCCGGCGAACTGTTCGGGGACGACCCGCAGGACCTGCGGATATTCGCCGCCCTCGCGTGCGCCGGGACGGTGCTCCTGGTCGCCCTGATCTCCCGGGAGTTCGGCAGCGGACGGGCCGGCCAACTGCTCGCGGCGGCCTGCGCGGCCACCTCCGGGATCGTGCTCGGCATCGGTCACCTGTGGTCCACCGCGACCCTGGACATCGTCGCCTGGCTGCTGATCGCGTGGTTCGTCCTGCGGCTGCTGCGCACCGGCGACGGGCGCTGGTGGCTCGCGGTGGGTGCCGCCGTCGGCTTCGCGATGCTGAACAAGTACCTGGTCGGCTATCTCGTGGTGGCCCTGCTCGCGGGCCTGTTCGCGGTCGGCCCCCGCGAGGTGTTGCGCAGCCGGTGGCTGATCGGCGGCGCGGCGATCGCGATCGCACTGAGCGCGCCGGGTCTGTGGTGGCAGGCCACCCACGACTGGCCGCAGTTCACCGTGGCGGGCGGGATCAGCACGGACGACGGCATCAAGAACCGGATCATGTTCGTCCCGCTGCAAATCGCCTACCTGTCACCACTGTTCGTGCCGATCTGGGTGGCCGGCGCTCACCGGCTGCTGCGCGCGCCGCAGATCGACTGGGCACGCTCGATAGTGCCGGGCTACGCGATGCTGTGCGTTCTCGTGATCGCCTCCGGCGGCAAGTCGTACTACGCGCTGCCGCTGCTCCTGGTGCTGGTCGCGGCGGGGTGCGAGCCGACCGTGCGGTGGGCCGCGAGCCGGCCCGGGCGGCGGGTGCCGGTGGGTTCGATGCTCCTGGTCGCCACCGTCACCAGCGCGGTCATCTCGCTGCCGCTGCTGCCGGCCGGACGGGTGAACGCGGTGATCGGGATCAACCCCGAGCAGGGCGAGCAGATCGGCTGGCCCGAGTTGGCCGACGCGGCGGCGGTGGCCTGGGGGCGGATCCCGCCGGACCAGCGCGGCCGGGCGGTGTTGTTCGCGGGCAACTACGGCGAGGCCGGCGCGCTGGACCGGTACGGCCCGGCCCGGGGGTTGCCGAAGCCGTACTCGGGCCACATGTCCTTCGCCGACTGGGGTCCGCCGCCGGACCGCGCCGACGGTCCCGTCGTGGTCGTGCGCGAGGGGGAAGTCACCGCGCGATATCGCGACTTCGTCGACTGCCGGCTGGTCACCCGGGTGGACAACGGCAAGGGGGTCGACAACGAGGAGCAGCACGCGGTGGTCGAGCTGTGCGCGGGCACCACGAAGCCCTGGTCCCGTATCTGGCCGGACCTGCGGCACTTCTACTGAGCACCGAACACCAAGCAGCGAGCACCGAGCCCGCACGGCACCGAATCGCACCACAGCGCGTCCCACCGCACCACCTCGCACCACATCGCACCCGACCGAGTCGTACCGATTCGTACCGAGTCCCGAGGAGTGTCATGGCGCAGGCGAGTCCGCCCGGGTACCGCACCGGTGGCGAGGGGCGACCGGGGTCGCTGACGGGATCGGCGTATCGGGAGATCCGACGCCGGGTGTTGTACCTGGAGCTGGCCCCGGGCTCGCGGTTCACCGAGAAGGCGGTGGCCGAGGAGCTGGGCATGAGCAAGACACCCGTGCACGAGGCGTTGGCGCTGCTGGCCGAGGACGGGTTCGTCGACGTGATCCCGCGCAGCGGCTACCGGGTCACCCGGGTCACGCTGCGCTCCGCGCGCGAGTTGTTCGACCTGCATCGGGTGCTCGCCCGGGACGCCTCGGCGGCGGTGGCCCGGCGCGCGGCGGAGGTCGGCTCGGCGCCGGCGCGCGAGGGCGCGTGGGTGCGTACGCCGACCCCGGTGGCCGGGCCGGACGCCTGGCTGGAGCGGTACACCCGGCTGCATCTGGTGATCGCCGATCTGGCGGGCAACCGGCATCTGCGGCGCGCGCTGGCCGGCACGCTGTACGCCCACCATCGGCTGCTGCGGTTGTGCGTCACCGCCGACGGGCCGCACCTGCGGGTGATCGCGGGGGACGACGGTCCGCTTCTCGACGCGCTGGCGGACGGCGACGCGGAGGCGGCCGGGCGGGCCGCGCACACCCGGCTGACCGGCTGTCGGGAGCGGGTGCTCGACACGTTGCTGGCCAACGACGCGCTGCTCGACGTGAACATCACCGGGCCGTCGCCTCGGCGGTGATCACCCCGCCCGGCCGCACGGCGACGGCGTTGGTGCCGTCGCCGTCGCCGTCGCCGTCGCGGAGCAGCGTGCCCAGGTCCAGGTCGAGCACCGCGTCGGGCGGCAGGCCCCCGGGCCCGCCGTCCGCGGGGCGGTTCAGGTACGCGGCCACCGCCGGCACCAGCGTCGCGAACAGCGCCGCGCCCAGGGCCCGGATCCCGTCCTCGACCACGGCCGCCGCGCCGTCCGGGTCGCCCGCGGCCAGCGCGGCCGGCAGCGCGGAGCGGTCGGGCGCGGGCCAGTGCGGGTCGCCCAGCGCGGTGGCCAGGTACAGGTGCCGCAGCTGGTGGCGCAGTACGTACCCCTCGACCTCGGCCGCCCGCGCGTTGCCGGCCCGTTCGGCCAGCGCGGCGCCATAGGCCAGACCCTGGACCGGCGTCGGCACCGCGTCCGTTCGATCCCCGTCGGTCGCCTGCCACCACGCGAGCGCCGCCGCGTCCAGGCCGGCCGTGTCCTCGCCCCGCGCGGCCACCAGGCGGGCCGGCAACGTCTCGACCGTCACCCGCAGTTCGAGCAGTTCCCGGACGTCGCGCAGGGTGACCGGCATGACCAGGTAGCCCGAATGCGGCGCGACCGCCACCAGGCTCTCGTGGGTGAGCAGGTTCAACGCCTCGCGCACCGGCGTCTTGCCCAGGTCCAGGGCGGCGGCCAGGTCGCCCTCGCTAAAGACCGTTCCGGGCGGCATCTCCAGGCGCAGGATGCGCCGCCGGATCACCTCGCGGGCAACGGCGGTCCGGCTCTTCGGGCGCGCCGGCGAGCTCGATGTCATGCCCGGATTCTCTCCGGATCCCGGCCGCGGTCGGGTCCGCACACACGAATCGGCGAAGACCGGCAAAGCCCGATCGATGCCCGGATCGGCTCGGCCGGGCGCCGCCGGCGCGCGATCCCGAGGCGGCCGGCACCTTCCCGGACCGGTGCGCCTAATATCTCAGACAGCAGGATCGGCGACATGGACGCGGGGGCGCGTCGCCCCCGGACATGGCCCGTCGTGGTGCCCGGCAGGTGAGGCCTTCGTCCTCCCCGGGGCCGGCTCCTGCGATGATCCTCGCGACGAGGAAGGTGGTTTCGGATGCTCGCCGGCGTGACCTGCGCGGCCCGTACGCCGCTCGGCGTCCGGCCCGGGGTACCTCCGCCCGCCGACCCCCCTCGTCCACGGCACGACCGGGCCTACCATCGAAACCGTGTCGAAGGCTCCACCGACCGCGTCCGCGAGCCGGAGCCGCACGCCACCCCCTCGGGACGAACGACCTTGGACATCGACATATGACCGCGTCGCAGCACACCCGATCCGCATCCCCCGTCACGCTCTTGCGCGAATGGCGCGAGCGCGCCGACGGGGCCGCCCTGCACGAGGCGCTGTTCCTCGGCCTCGGCGTCGACCTGCCCTTCCTGGAGCGGGTCGCCGTACCACTCGCCCGGGACCTGTCCGCCCGCGTCGCCATCCTCGGCGACGCCGCCCAGGAGGCGTACGACCCGAGCCGGGTGCGCGGCGCCGGTCGGGACTACCTCTACGCACCCACCGTGTGTCCCGGCTCGCTGCGCGCCAAGCTGGTCGTACTGATCGGCGAGCACGCCTGCCGGATCGCGATCGGCGGCGGGACCCCCGCACTGCCCGGCTGGGCCGGCGACGACGGCCTGTGGACGGTGGTCGAGACCGAGGACGACGCCTCCAACGCACTGCTCGCCGACGTCGCGGACTGGCTGGACAAGCTGCCGGACCTGGACGCGGTGGCGATGGCACCGTGGGCCGCCGAGCACCTGCGGGAGATCGCCGGGCTGCTGACCGAGCGGCACATCCTGGCGGACGAGTCCCCGGGTCCCGAGGCCCGGCTCCTGGACAACCTCGACCGTCCGCTGCTCGACCGGCTCCCGAACGGTCCGGTGGACGAGCTGCACCTGTACGCCCCCGCCGTGGACCCGGCCGGTGAGACGCTGCGCGAGCTGGTCGCCCGGCTGGCCCCCGCGCGGGTGGTGCTGGGCGTACACGAGAACTGGTCCGGCTACTCCGGCGCGGTGCTGCGCGCGGCCCTCGCGGGGCGGCCCGCCGAGGTGCGGGTGCTGCCCGAACAGCGGCTGACGCACGGCCGGTTCGCGCAGTGGCGGATCGGCGAGCAGTGGTCCGCGCTGACCGGCAACGCGGACCTGAGCCGGGCCGGCCTCGGCACCACCGCGGCGGCCGGCGGCGGTCTCGACCTCGCGGTACACACCGTCGGCGGCCCGGTCCTGCCGCTCGGCGAGGGCCGCACCGTCGCGCCCGCCGACCTGGACGCGCTGCGCGGCGTGGCGGCCACGCCCGAACTGGTCCTGCTCGGCGCCCGAGCGGACGGCGCGGGCTTGCACGTGGTGCTCGCCGGGCCCGCCCGCGAGCCGGTCACGATCGCCACGTCCGTCGACGGATCGGCGGGCTCCTGGCGGGAGTTGGGCATCGTCCCGGCCGGCGCGACGAGCGCGACCTTCCCGCCGGCGGCCGGTCAGGGCCCGGCGGTGCGGGGCAGCCTTGCGCGTGCCGACGGCGGCGTGACGCACTCCGGCGTGGTCTTCGCGTACAGCCCGGCCACGGCCGCACGGCCGAGCGAGCGGCGGGTGACACCGCGAGCCGAGCCGACGCCGACGCCGGCCGCGCCGACCCCGGCTCCCGTTCCCGCCGCGCCCAAGGCCCCCGAGCCGCCCCGGGCGCCGGCGGCACCCGTGAGCCCGCCGCCGCGTCCGGTCGAGGTCGCCGCGCCCGCTCCGACTCCGCCGCCGCTCTACGTCGCCTCCGGGACCGAGTTCGAGTCGGCCGGCACCACCACGTTCGCCCCCGCGCCGGAGGACAGCCCGTACGCCGAGGCCATCGAGGAATTCGCCGCGCACGGCTGGGTGGCCGGCATCGAGGACGGGATCTGGCGGATCACCGGCTCGTTCGGCAACCCGGTCCCGATCGCGGCGGTGGCCGCGACCCGGCTCGCGCAGTACGGCGAGCCGGTGCTGATCCAGGCCGGCAACGAGCGCCGCTGGGCGTTCATGGCCTGGGAGGCGCCCGACCTGACGCTGCTGAACTGGCCCGCCCGGAACTGGCGCAGCTACCAGATACGCCCGCCGGCCGACCCCGAGTCGCGCTTCCGCGGCGGCGACCTGGCGAGCGTCCCTGGCCGGGTCGGCCCGCTCAACCGGCAGATCGGCGACCCGCCGCCGGCCCTGCTCCGGGTGCTGGACGAGGTGGGCATCGGCTTCGCCGAACTGGTCAAGACCCTGCAGGAGATCGGCGACTGACCCCGGCGCGGCCCCCCCCCCCGGGCCGGGGGCGCGGCCCGGGGACGGCTAAAGGGAGCCACCCAGCGGAGGGTAAAAAAACCCCCCAACCAAAACAAGAGGACCCGCCACGCCCGC
>NZ_JBHTVA010000033.1:0-14647 GCF_042793325.1 Embleya sp. NPDC056575 | reverse complement strand
ACCCGGACCGCGGTCCGGGTCGCGCGGCCGGAGTACGGATACGGGTACCGAGCGAGCGATCGTTAGAATGCCCGGCAACCAAGACGATGCGTCCCGGAACGGCCGGAGCAAGTCCGCGGAATCAGGAGGCGGACCCATGGCGGAGCCTTTGGCGGCGGATCTGCGCGCCGACGGTCACACCGACTGGCGCGGGTACCGACCGCTGCTGCTGCCGCCGATCCTGGCCGCGTCGCTCGCCGCGTTCGACGAGCACGGCTATCACGGCACGACGGTGCGCGACATCGCCCGCCGGGTCGGCGTGACGGTGCCGGCGCTGTACTACCACTACCGGAACAAGCAGGCCCTGCTGGTCGAGTTGCTGATCGGTTCGATGAACGCCGCCCTGGGCCGCTGCCGGGCCGCGCTCGAAGAGGCCGAGGACGCGCCGGCCGCACGATTCGCCGCGCTGGTCGAGTGCATCGTCCTGTACATGGCCAACCGCGCACCGCTGGCGTTCCTGGACACCGAGATGCGCAGCCTGGAACCGGCCAACCGGGCCCGCTACGTGGCGATGCGCGACGAACTCGAATCCCTGATGCACGCCGCCGTCCGCGACGGCGTGGCCCTGGGCGAGTTCACCACCCCATACCCGATCGACGCCGGCCGAGCAGTCATCACGTGCTGTCAGGCAGTAGCCAATTGGTACCGCCCCACGGGCCCCCTGACCCCCCAACAAATCGCCGACCGCTACGTACAAATCTCCCTGTCCACAGTCGGCCACACAGGCACCTTCCCCCCGACACCCCCCAGCCCGGCACCATCCAGCCCGGCACCACCCAGCCCGGCCGGCGTTTGAGGCCACCTCACACAACCCATACGAAACGCCGGCCGAACCTCCCAGCCCGGCAACTTCCAGCCCGGCCGGCGTTTGAGGCCAAAAGACCTAGGCCGAAGGCCAGGTCCCCTGCGGCCCAGCGCCGAGCGTCACCGCGGGGACATCCGGATCGCCCCATCCAGCCGGATGACCTCCCCGTTCAGCATCTGGTTCTCCACGATGTGCGCGACCAGCGCCGCGTACTCCGCCGGCCGCCCCAACCGACTCGGGTGCGGCACCTGCGCGCCCAGCGACTCCCGCGCGGCCTCCGGCAACGACCCGAGCAACGGCGTCTCGAACAACCCGGGCGCGATCGTCATCACCCGCACCGCCAACCCCGACAGGTCCCGCGCGATCGGCAGCGTCATCGCCGCGATCCCGCCCTTGGACGCGCTGTAGGCGGCCTGCCCGATCTGCCCGTCGAACGCGGCGACCGACGCCGTGTTGACCACCACGCCGCGCTCGCCGTCCACCGGCTCGTGGGTGCTCATCCGCTCCGCGGCCAACCGCAGCACGTTGAACGTGCCGATCAGGTTGACGTTGACCACGCGGGCGAACACGTCCAGCGGGAAGGCGCCCTTCTTGCCCACCGTGCGAGCCGCGTTCGCGATGCCCGCGCAGTTGACCGTGATCGCCAGCGTGCCGTCCGCGTCGGCCGCCTCCACCGCGGCCCGCACCTCGTCCTCACGGGTGACGTCGCCGGGTACGAACAGGGCCCGCTCGCCCAGCCGTTCGGCCACCTCCTTGCCCTGCGAGGAGGGCAGGTCGACGAGCACGACCGACGCGCCCTTCGCGACGAGCAGTTCGGCGGTGGCCAGGCCGAGCCCCGAGGCGCCGCCGGTGATCAGGGCGGTGGTGCCTTCGATGCGCATACGTGTGTCTCCGTAACTCGCTACTCACTGACAAAAACGCGGCCGACGAACCCGACCGAAAAACCCGACGGACCAACCAGACGACCGAACGACCTCAGAGCCGTTCGATGATCATCGCGTTGGCCATCCCGCCGCCCTCGCACATCGTCTGCAACCCGTACCGCCCGCCGGTGGCCTCCAGAACCCCGAGCAGCGTGCTCAGCAGCCGACCGCCGGAGGCGCCGAGGGGGTGCCCGATCGCGATCGCGCCGCCGCGCCGGTTCACCTTCTCCAGGTCGGCGCCCACCTCCGCCGCCCATGCCAACGGCACCGGCGCGAACGCCTCGTTGACCTCGAACGCGTCGATGTCGTCGATCCCCAGGCCGGCCCGCTCCAGCACCTTGCGGGTGGCCGGGACGACGCCCATCAGCATCAGCAGCGGGTCGTCGCCGGTGACCGCGAACGCGTGGAAGCGGGCGCGCGGGGTCAGACCGAGCGCGTTCGCCCTCTCCTCACTCATGATCAGCGCGGCGGACGCGCCGTCCGTGAGCGGCGAGGAGTTGCCCGGGGTGATCCGCCAGTCGATCTCCGGGAAGCGCGCGGCCATGCCCTCGTCCACGAACGCGGGCTTCAGACCCGCCAGTCCCTCCTCCGAGGTGCTGGGACGTACCGTCTCGTCCACCCGGTGCGCGCCGCCGGCCACGGTGATCGGCACGATCTCGCGGTCGAACGCGCCCTCGGCGGCGGCCTGCGCGGCGAGGCGGTGCGAGCGGGCGGAGAATCGGTCCAGCGTCTCCCGGTCCAGGTTCCACCGGGCCGAGATCAGTTCGGCCGAGTAGCCCTGCGGGATCAGGCCCTCGGGGTAGCGCGCGGCGAGCAGCTCGCCGCCGAGCGGGTTGCCGCCGTGCGAGGCCAGGCCCATCGGCACCCGGCTCATCGACTCGACACCGGCCGCGATCACGATGTCGTACGCGCCGGCGATCACGCCCTGCGCGGCGAAGTGCGCGGCCTGCTGGCTGGATCCGCACTGCCGGTCCACCGTGGTGGCGGGCACGCCCTCGGGGAACCCGGCGGCCAGGACCGCGTTGCGGGCGATGTTCAGCGACTGGTCGCCGCCCTGGGTGACGCAGCCCGCGATCACGTCCTCGACCAGGGCCGGATCCAGACCGTTGCGCTCGATCAGGGCCCGCAGCGTGTGCGCGAGCAGGTCGACGGGGTGGGTGCCGGACAGGGCGCCGCCGGGCTTGCCCTTGCCGGAGGCGGTGCGTACGGCGTCGACGACGACGGCTGTGGTCATGGCGTTGCGTCTCCTTCACGACGGTGGAACCGGCGCACCGCGACGGCCGGACCCGGTCGTGGCATCCGGTGCGCGGTCCGCGCGATCGTGCCGCGATCCCGCTGTGGGCCGGCCGCTCCCGGATTCCCGCAGGGTCCTGCCGGCAAGGTTACTGAACGTTCGCTAAGACATTCGACCCGCCGGCGCAAATGCTGTCAAGCATCGACCCGGGCGGCGACACCCTCGTGCGGACCTCGGCGATTCCGTGCACGTCAACCGACAAAACCGGCATCGAGCCCCTTCCCGGGGGTTAGGCTGACCTACGTGACCAGCGCACCAGTACGCGAACCACGTCAACACCGCAGTCGTGTCACCCGCGCCCGACTCCTGGACACCGCCGTCGACGTGCTGGCCGAGCTGGGCTGGCTCGGCGGCACCGTGACCGTGGTCGCCGAGCGCGCGGGCGTCTCACGAGGCGCCGTGCAGCACCACTTCCCCACCCGCGAGGACCTGTTCACCGCCGCGATCGACCACATCGCCGGTGACCTGGTCGCCCGTACCCGCCTGGACGGCGCCCGGATCCCGCCCGGCCCCGCGCACACCGAGGCGGTGGTCGAGGCACTGGCGTCGATGTTCCGGGGCACCCTGTACCGGGCCGCGCTCAACCTGTGGACGGCCGCGGTCAACGACCCCGTGCTGCGCGCGCGGGTGATCCCGCTGGATCTGCGACTGACCGCGGCGATATACGACATGGCCGTCGAACTGCTCGACGCCGACGTCTCCCTGCCCGGGGTGTCCGCCGCCGTGGAGGCCACCCTCGACGTGGCCCGCGGTCTGGGCATCAGCGCCCTGGTCATCGACTACGACGAGCGGCGGCGGGCGGTCGTACGGCAGTGGGCGGCGAGTCTGGACCACGTTCTCGCCGGCAACGGCGCGCCCTGATCCGGGGCGTACGACCTCATTTCACGCTTCGATGACCAATCCTTGGTACGAACCCGGTCGAAACGTGAACGTGGCCGGTCCGCGAGACCGTAACTTCACCGCGTGGACTGGAATCGACGGGCCTGCGCACGGCGCGGCCATGAGACGTACGCTCCCGACGAACCCGCGCTGCGCGCCCGGCTGCACGCGACCACGCCGGTCGGCGAGGCGTGGCGCTGCCTGCGCTGCGGCGACTACGTGCTCGGCGAGGTCAAGGGCCGCGGGCCCGCCGGCGACGCGCCGGTGGTGATGCGCGGTCGGGCGCTGCGCGACGTGTTGATCCTGCGCTTCCTGTCCATCGAGCGGGCCGCGCGCGGCGTACTGATCCTGCTCGCGGCCTACGCGGTCTGGCGGTTCAGCAACTCGCAGGACTCGGTGCGCCGGTTGTTCGAGGACGACCTGACCGCGTTCCGGCCGGTGGCCGAGCACTTCCACTACGACCTGGACCACTCGCCGATCGTCGACTCGATCCGCAAGACGTTCGACTACAAACGCTCGACCCTGATCTGGGTGGCGATCGGGATGGTCGTCTACGCGGTCATCGAGATCGTCGAGGCGGTCGGATTGTGGTACCTCAAGCGCTGGGCGGAATACCTCACGGTGGTCGCCACCGCGGCGTTCCTGCCGCTGGAGGGCTACGAGATGCGCGAGCACGTGAGCTGGTTCAAGGTCTGCACGCTGGTGCTGAACATCCTCGCGGTGGTCTACATCATCGTCGCCAAGCGGCTGTTCGGGGTGCGCGGCGGGGCCGAGGCGTTCGAGCGCGAGCGGCACAGCGAATCGCTTCTGGAGATCGACGAGGCGATCCACCCCGGGCCGCCCCGGCAGCCGTGGGAGGAGCACGTACACGCGACCAAGCCGCCGTCCGCCCGCACCTCGTAAACCCGCGGCCCCGACCCGCAACCCGGGCCGCCCCGACCGAAGCCGATCGGGGCGCCCGCTTCTTTCCACCCGTCACCCCGACCCGCCCCACCCGAACCCGGCCCCTCGCCTGGGGCCCGGGGCCTCGCCGCAGGCCGTGGCTGACCAGGGGCCGGCGCAGTGCGCGGGTACGGCGCGTTGTTGCTTTTGGAGCGAGGTCGGGGGGTGGGATCCGCATCGCCTCGGTCTACGGCACCAGGACCACCCGGCCTCGGAGGCCGCCCTCCGCCACCGCGGCGAAGGCGCGGGCGGCGTCCGCGAAGGGGAAGGTTCGGGCCACGCGTAGCGTCAGTTCGCCCTTGCCGGCCGCCGTCGCGAGTTCGGCCAACCGGGTGGCGTCGGCGCGGACCCACACCTGGTGCACCCGGATCCCGCGCAGCCCGGGCGGCGCCGCGCCCGCGTTGACCGCCACGAACGCCCCGCCGCCGCGTACCGCGTCCAGCGCGTCCGGGCCGAGCATGGCCGCATCGAGCGCGGCGTCCACCCCGCCGGGCACCAGCGCCCGGACCCGCTCCGCCAGGTCGGCGCCGCGCGGCACGAACCACCTCGCGCCGAGGTCGCGCACCGACGCCTCGTCGGCGGCCCCCGCGACCGCGACCACCCGTACCCCGCGCGCCGCCGCCAGTTCGACCGCGAACGCGCCGACCCCGCCCGCCGCCCCGGTGACCAGCAGGGTGTCCCCCGCCGCCGAGCCGAGCAGGTCGAGCCCCTGCGACGCCGTCGAGCCGTTCAGCGGGATCGTCGCCGCCGCCACCGGATCCAGTTCGACCGGCCGCGGCGCCACCGCGTCGGCGTCCAGCACCACGAACTCGGCCAGCGCGCCGGTCCGTACGTCCAACCGGTCGCGCAGCCCGAGCACCGCGTCGCCGACCGCGAACCCGGCCACGCCCGCCCCGACCGCGTCCACCTCGCCCGCGACGTCCCACCCGAGCCCGAACACCGCCCGCTCGCGCACCAGTCCGTACCGCACCGGCGCGCCCTCCACCACCATCAGGTCCACCGGGTTCACCGTCGCCGCCGCCACCCGGATCCGCACCCGACCGGGCCCCGGCTCACTCACGGGTCCGTCCACGACCTCGACCACCGACGCACCGGACCGAGCGATCACCGCACGCATGACCCACCACTCCCACATTCCTCGCGGCCACGGGCCGAACTCCCGGCCCCTCGACCGCCAACCTAGGAAGAGCTACTCTCCGGGAGGAAGTACCCACCCGGAAGTGCGTATCCCACCCGAAGGAGAGCCATGGCCACCCGCACCGCCGCCGAACGCCGCACCCAGGCCCGTACGGAGTTCGACGCCTACATGGCGAGTTGCCCGGCCCGCCGGCTCCTGGACGGGATCAGCGACAAGTGGGTGAGCCTGCTCGTCAACGCGCTCGCCGACGGCCCGCGACGCTACAGCGACCTGTCCCGACGGGTGGCCGGGGTCAGTCAGAAGATGCTCACCCAGACCCTGCGCAACCTGGAGCGCGACGGACTGGTCGAGCGCACCGTCACCCCGTCCGTCCCGGTCCGCGTCGACTACGCGCTGACCCCGCTCGGCGCGAGCCTGCTGCCGCTCATGCAGGCGGTCAAGACCTGGGCGGAGGAGCACATCCCCGAGGTGGACCGCGCCCGCGAGCGCTACGACGCCGCACGAACGGACCCGAACCACCCGTGATCCGGGTTGCACCGACCCGGGACACCGAGGGGCCGCCAGAAGATCGCCCGCTGTTCATTTCCCGGTCCGCCGGGGGTGTTTCCCGCTCCATATCGTGATCTTGACCGGCGGAACGGACGCCGGCCGAGCCTCCGAGGAGCCCAGTTTCGTGTCGCCTGGCCGGGAGACCTACGAGCGCGAGCGGCGGATCGACCTGTTGATGGCGGAGAGCACGCCATTGCGCAGATACGTGAGCGGGATCCTGGGGGCGGATCTGCACACGGTCGAAGACGTGGTCCAGGAAACGCTGTTACGGGCCTGGGAGGCCGCGGACCGCCTGGACTGGGACGGTCGCCCGATCCGCATGTGGCTGTTCCGGGTGGCCCGCAACCTGGCCGTCGACGCCCGACGGCGCAATCGTTCGTTGCCGGTGGGCATCGATCCGAGCGAGTTCACCGGGCTGCCCACGGTGCCCGATCCGGCGGCGTCGGTGGTCGATCGTTGTGTGCTGGTGGGGGCGTTGCGCCAACTGGCGCCCTCGCACCGCGAGGCCGTCGCACACGTGCACCTGCTCGACCGCAGCGGCGCCGACGTCGCGCGCGCCCTGGGGATACCGCACGGGACGGTCAAGTCCCGTACCTACCACGGGATCGCGGCGATCCGGCGCGAGCCGGCCGCGATCGAGGAGAGCGGATGACCGGCTCCGAGGACCTCGCCATGCGGGTCGCCGGACACGATGTGATGACCCTGCTCGGCTGGACCGGGATCCTGGTCCTCGTGTTCGCCCTGGCCCACTGGGCCGCGATGCGGCGCGGCGGCTGGCGCTTCGTCCGGCGCCGGCTGCGCCGCGAAATCGCGCTCACCGTGGCCGCGTTCGCCGAGCCGATCGCCGGCCTCGTGCGATTCCGCCGGCGCCGCCGACTCCTGGTCCGCACGCTGCGCGCGCCCGGCACCTGGCAGGACGCGGAGCACGCGGCGATGCTGGCGGCCGAGGTGAGCGCGAGCGCCCGCCCGTACGCCGTGCTGGTCGAGCGTGACGTGGTGGGGGTGTTGGTGGGCTGCGGCCCGGAGTTGCCCGTGCCCGCCGAGCCGTGGGCGGTGGACGAACTCGACCCGCGACTGTGGTGGATCGCCCGCGCCGACCTGGAGCCCGGATCCGGTCCCGCGCCGCTGCTGGTCGCGATCGGCACCCGGCACGAGGCGGTGGTCTTCCTGGACCTGCTGACCGGACCGCGCGTGCTGGCGGTCTCCGGCGAGCGGCGCGGCGCGCGGGCCACGGTCCAGTCGCTGGCCGCCCAACTCGACGCCAGGCTGCCGGCCGGCGCGGTCACCGTCGCCGCCGGGGTGCATCCGCGCTACGCGGGCCCGAGCGCCGCCGACGCGTTCGCGCATGCCACGACGGTCGCCGCGACCCGCCGCTACCCGCAGGTGGTGGCCTGCGCCGACACCCCCGAACTGCCCTCCGCCTCGCCCGTGTCGGTGCTGACCACGGGTCAACCCCGCGGCCACGCCCGACTGTTGGCGATCGCGCCGAACGGCGCGCTGCTCGTCCACGGCACGCCGCTGCGGGTGGACGCGCGCCCGCTGCCGCGCGCGGTGGCGGCGACGGTATGGCGCCTGCCGCCCTGGTCCACGGAGGACGCGGTACACCCGGCCCCGGCCGGGATCGACCCCGACCTGGACCTCGCCCCCGAGCCGACCCCGGCCGCACCGCCCCCCGCGACGCGGGCGCGGGTCCCGGCGCAGGTCCCGCCCGCCGGGCACGACGACCTCACCGAGCCCGCCGACACCGACAAGCCGAGCGGCGTCTCCATCGACGTGTGACCCGCGTCCCCGCACGCCGGACGGGCGGCCCAAGGGCGTGTCCTCGATCCCCGCCGAGCATCACCACGCGGGACCCGGGACACGCCGACGGGCACCCGTCCGGCGTGCGCCGACGTCCCGTCCCGGCCCGTCCCACCCGACCCCTCCCCGCCGACCCCTCCCCGCCGACACCCCCGGTCGGCCGGACCCGACTCCGTCCCCCACCCCCCAGGAGCACGACGAACGTGAGACTCACCGTCACCACCGTGGACGCCGCGGACGGCCTGCGCCGCGACCATCTCCTGGACCTCCCGCCCGGGAGCATCGTGGCGGACCTCGCGACCGCCGTGCACCGCCCGACCGCACCCGCCGACGCCGCGCCCGGGTCCGGCGCCGCCGACCTGGGCGCGTTCCTGGACGGCGAGGCGCCGGCGACCGGACGGTCGCTCTACCTCGGCGACACCGTGCTCGACCCGCAGGCCCCGCTGACCGTCTCCGGGATCCGCGAGGCCACGGTGCTGGGCCTGGGCGCCCCGCCCGCCGAGCCCGACCGGGTGCACGCCCCCCGACATCCCTTCGACCCGCAGACCCTGGTCCAGGTGCACGCGGTGTCCGGCCCGTACACCGGCCGGGTCTGGCCGCTGGGCCCGGGCAGCCACGAGATCGGCGCCGACGAGGGCTGCGCGATCCGGCTGCCGGTATCCGGCGTACCGGCCCGGGGCCTGTGGGTGACGGTGTGCCAGGACGGCTCGGCGTACTGGCATCGCACCGGGCCCGACGACGGCGCGGTGCACGGCCGCGAGGTGGCACCGCCGCCCACCGACGCGATCACCGCCGCCGCGGCGCTGCCCCGCAAGCACGAGGAACGCATCCTGGAGGACGAGCGCGAGGCGGACCGCAAGGTCGAGCGGGAGAGCGCCCGGATCGCCCCGCCGAAGGAGCCGGCGATCCGCCCCGAGGCGCCGCCCGGCACCCCCTGGCCGCACGCGTCCGACCTGGTCGTCGGCCCGTCGCTGCTGCGCCTGTGCGGACCGGTCGAGGCGGACGCCGATGTGACGCCCTCCGACGACGGCATCGGCCTGGACTACAACCGGCCGCCCCGGATCGCCCCGCACCTGGACGCGGAGAAGATCCGGCTGCCCTCGCCGCCGCTGGAGCCGAACCGGGTGCCGTTCCCGCTGCTCGTGATGATCGCCCCGCTGGTGATGGGCCTGGCGATGGTCGGGTTCTTCCACTCGTACTTCTATCTGATCTTCTGCATCATGAGCCCGTTCATGGCGATCGCGAACTGGGTCTCCGGCCGCCGCAGCAATCGGGTCAAGCACCAGCTCGACGGGGTGCAGTACCGACGCCGGTTGCGCGTATTGCACGACGACATCCGCACGGCCGTGCGCCGCGAGCGCATCGTCCGCGCCGAGGTCGGCCCCGACCCGGCCGCCGTCGCGCTGATCGCGACCGGACCGGGCAGCCGGTTGTGGGAGCGGCGCCGCCGCGACGCCGACCACCTGGTGCTGCGGATCGGTACGGTCGACCAGCCGTCGGTCAAGGAGGTCGAGGACCCGGCCCGGGACGAGCATCACCGCACCGCGAGCTGGACGTTGCCCGACACGCCCATCGGCGTCGAGATCCCCGACCACGGGGTGCTCGGCGTGGCCGGCCCGACCGGGCCGATCCAGGCGCTGGCCCGCTGGCTGGTGATCCAGTCCGCCGTCCTGCACAGCCCGCGCGACCTGCGCGTGGTGGTGCTGACCGATCCCGAGCGGGCCGGCGACTGGGCCTGGGTGCGGTGGTTGCCGCACCTGCGCCCGCAGTCGCGCTCCGCCGCGCCGGTCGCCCTGCTGGGCACCGACCCGGAGTCCACCGCCAACCGCATCTCCGAACTGGTCGCGCAGATCCAGAGCCGGCAGCGCAGCATGGGCTCGTCGATGGGCCAGGCCATGTTCAGCGGCCCCGACATCCTGGTGATCGCCGACGGTGCCCGGCAGTTGCGCGAGGTGCCCGGCATGGTCCAGGTGCTCACCGAGGGTCCGGCGGCCCGGGTGTTCAGCGTCTGTCTGGACGAACGCGAGCGGCTGCTGCCGGAGGAGTGCACCGCCGTCGTGCTGGCCGCCGGCCGACACCTCACCGTGCGTCAGACCGGCCTGCCCGACGTGACGGACGTGCGCGCCGACCATGTGGACGCGACGTGGTGCGAGCAACTGGCCCGCGCGCTGGCGCCGTTGCGCGACGTCAGCCCCGAGCACGACAGCGGCCTGCCGCAGACCGTCAAGCTGCTCGACCTGGTCGACGCCGAGCCGCCGAAGGCGGCCGACTTCGTGGCCCGTTGGGCCCGCCGCCCGGCCTCGACGACCTTCACCCTGGGCGCCGGCTACGACGGGCCGCTGCGCATCGACCTGGTGCGCGACGGTCCGCACGGCCTGATCGCGGGCACCACCGGCTCCGGCAAGTCCGAGTTGTTGCAGAGCTTCGTCTCCGCGCTCGCGGTGGCCAACCGCCCGGACGAGCTGACCTTCGTCCTGGTCGACTACAAGGGCGGCAGCGCGTTCAGCGAGTGCGCCGAACTCCCGCACACCCTCGGCATGGTCACCGACCTGGACGAGCACCTGGCCACCCGGGCACTGGAGTCGCTGGCGGCGGAACTGCGGCGCCGCGAACAGCTGTTGGCCGACGTCGGCGCCAAGGACCACCCCGAGTACCGGGGCAAGCGCGCCGGCGACCCCACCCTGGCGCCGCTGCCCCGACTGATCCTGGTGATCGACGAGTTCGCCACCCTCGTCCGCGAGGTGCCCGACTTCGTCACGGGGCTGATCAACATCGCCCAGCGCGGCCGTTCGCTCGGGATCCACCTGGTGCTGGCCACCCAGCGCCCCGCCGGCGTGGTCACCGGCGACATCCGCGCGAACACCAACCTGCGGATCGCCCTGCGGGTGACCGACGCGGGCGAGAGCCAGGACATCATCGACACCATGGAGGCCGTGCACATCTCGGCCGGCACGCCCGGCCGGGCGCTGATCCGCACCGGCCCCAACGCCGCGGTGCCGTTCCAGGCCGCGTGGGTGGGCGCCGAGCGGCCCGTCCCCGGCGGCGCCGCCGAGAAGACCGGCCCGACCCGCGCGGTGCGCGCCACCGAACTGACCCTGGCCGGCCTGGGCCGGCCCGCGTCGCTGCCGACGATCGACGAGGGCCCGGACACCGCGGACACGCCCAACCCGACCGACCTCAACGCCCTGGTCCTGGCACTGCGCGAGGCGGCCGAGACGCTGCCCGACTACCGCCCGCTGCCCAGCCCGTGGTTGCCGCCCCTGGCGGAGCGGGTGCTGGTGGACGACCTGCCGTCGGCGGAGCGGGCCGACGTCGACGCGTCCGACCCCTGCCCGGCACCGATCCCCTACGCCCTGGAGGACGTTCCGCAGCTCCAGCAGCAGCGGGTGACCACGATGGACCTGGCCACGTTCGGCCACCTCTACGTGATCGGCTCGCCGCGCTCGGGCCGCACCCAGGTGTTGCGCACCCTCGCGGGTTCGGCCGCGGCCACGGCGAGTTGCGCCGACGTGCACCTGTACGGGATCGACGCCGGCGGCGGCGGTCTGGCCGCGCTGGAGACCCTGCCGCACTGCGGCGCGGTGGTCTCGCGGCACGACATGGAGCGCATGGGACGGCTGTTGGGCTACCTGGTCCGCGAGTTGACCGAGCGTCAGGAACGATGCAGTGCGCACAACGCCGCCGGACTGGTGGAGTTGCGCCGGATCCTCCCGGCGGCCGAGCGGCCCGCGCACATCGTCATCCTGCTCGACGGCTGGGACTCCCTGGTCGCGCTGCTCGACGACCACGACGGCGGCCGGCTCGTGGACGACACGATGCGCCTGCTGCGCGAGGGCGCGGCGGCCGGCATCCACATCGTGGCGACGTCCGAACGGGCGCTGCTGAGCGGGCGGTTGTCCGCGCACAACGACCACAAGCTGCTGCTGCGACAGGCGGATCGCAGCGACTACCAGATGGCCGGCATGCCGATCCGCAAGGTGCCGGCGGTGATCTCGCCCGGTCGCGGCTGGCACGTGTTGTCCCAGACGGAGAGTCAGGTCGCACTGCTCGCGCCCGATCCGAGCGGACAGGAACAGGCCGAGGCGCTGCGCCGGATCGGCACGGCGGCGGCGCTGCGCGACACCACGGTGCCGCGCGAGCGGATGCCGGTGCGGATCCCTACGCTGCCGCGTGTGGTCGAGTTCGCCGCCGCGTACGAGCGGGTGCCGGCCGAGGTGCGCCGCCCGATGTGGGGGCTGCTCGGCATCGGCGGCGACAGCGCGGAGCCGATCGGGGCGGACTTCGCCGCCAGGTCGGTGTTCTGCGTGATCGGCCCCGCCGGGACCGGGCGCAGCACCACGCTCGCGTCGTTGTCGGTGTCGTTGCTCGCGGGGGGCACGTCGCTGGTGGTGCTCACCCCGCGCGAGTCGCCGCTGCGCGGGCTGGCGCAACATCCCCAGGTGCGGCTGCTGACCGAGGAGGACCCCGCCGCCGAGGCGGTCGAGCGGGCCCTGGACGAGCTGTCCGGTCCGCGCGTGGTGGTCGTGGACGACGCCGAACTGCTCGGGATGCCCGCCGCCGACCGGGTCCTGCGCGACCTGGCGGTCGCGGGCCGCGACCGGGGGCAGGGGCTGTTGTACGCGGGGTCCTACGACGCCCTCCAGGTGGCGATGGGCAGTTGGCTCACCGCGGCCCGACGCGGCAGCCGCAGCGGCGTCCTGCTCGCGCCGAAGAACATGCAGGAGGGCGACATGATCGGCGTACGGCTGCCGACGAACGTGGTGCGCTCGGCGCCGCCCGTGCCCGGGCGGGCGTGGACCGCGGGGCCGGGCGGCGCGCCGATGGCGGTGCAGGTGCCGCTGACGGTGTTGCGGTCGGCCGAGTAACCGGGCGCACCTCCGCCGGGGGCAGACGAGTTCGGGCCGCTTCCCGTCGAGGGAGGCGGCCCGAGTCGGTGCGGCGAGGGTTCAGCTCTTCTTCAGGTTCTTCGCCATCTCCACGTCCATCTCGTGCATCTGGGTGCGGATCTTGGCGAACATCTCGGAGAAGATCAGGATGCCGTCGACGGCGGCGGTGAGGCTGGTGTTGAACTTCGAGTAGGCCTCGCGCATGGCCGGGCTCGACTCCTTGAAGACCATGCCGTTGTCCAGCAGCCCGTTCACGTCGGAGAGCAGCGTGTTGATCATCGGCGTGATGGTCTCCTTCGCCTTGGTCAGCTTGCCGGCGACCTCGTCGATGCGGCCGAAGTCGAGTGCGATATCGGGCATGGTTCCTCCAGGGAAGATCGGTTCGTCGTGGGGGTACGGCGAACGGGGACTACGGGGAGCTACAGGGGACTACCGGGCGATGGGGTGTACGACGGCGGCTCAGTCGCGGCGCGGGATGCGCCCTCCGCCACCGCCGCCGGCGCCCGGCGGGACGGGCTTCTCCGGCGGCTTGGGTGTGGTGTCCACCCATTCGTGCTTGCCGTCGGCGCGCGCGTAGGTGTGCGTCTTCCCTTCGGAGTCGACCACCTTCTGCGTGCCGCCCCCGTTGGCGTTCAGGTGCGTCTCGGTGGTGGTCACGCCACCGTCCGGCGCGGTGGACACGGTGGTGTAGTTCAGCCGGCTGGAGTCGTAGGTGGTGACCGAGGTGTACGTCTGGCCGTTGCTGACGACCTTGGTCTCCTCCTTGATCACGTTGCCGTCCGCGTCCAGGGTCAGGTGGGTCTCGATCCGGCCGCCGTTGGGCGTGGTGATCACCTTGTCCAGCGGCGGTTTGTCGCCGGGGTCGGTGGCCTTGCAGAACTCCGGGTAGGTGCCGTCGGGTCCGGGCTTGGCGCACTCGTCCAGGTGGTCCTGCTTGTACTTCCAGGCGGCGACCTTGTTGCGCCACTCCGCCAGGCCCATCGTGGCGCCCATCACACCCAGGCCCTCGGTGATCTGCGCGTCGGCGTTGAAGTAGGCGTCGCCGACCTTGCCGAAGCAGTCGCCGAGCTTCTTCAGCAGGTCCTCGGCGCGGGTCATCGGGCCTGCGGACAGCCGGTACAGGCTGCGGAACGCGGCGGTCAGCGTGGGGTCGCCGAACACCGCCTGGGCGTCGGTGTACCCGCCCTTGCCCAGGGTCGCGAAGTCGCTCGACTTGAGCGTGGGCGAGATGCGGTCGGCCAGGTCGTACATGTCCTTCTTGGCCTCGGCCAGCGTGCTGTAGTCCAGCGCGAAGTCGACCACGTCCGCTCCCGTCGGGCATCGCGGATCCCTCGGCCGGATCCGTCGCCGTGACCACGCCCGGGCCCACCGGACGGTCTGTCTCTTATACAC
>NZ_JBHTVA010000032.1:59601-122093 GCF_042793325.1 Embleya sp. NPDC056575 | reverse complement strand
CTCCCGAAACGGGGGCGCGACGGGCGGTCGCCGTGCGTTCGGGCGCGGGTGCGCGCGGGGGGATGGACGCGCCAGGTCCGCGCCCCGGCGGCCGTGCCCTGGCCGCCCCGGCGGCCGTGCCCTGACCGCCGTGCCCCGGCCGCCTTGGGTCCGGTGCCCCGGGGGCGGGCCCGGCGCCTTGGCCCTGGCGCCTCGGGTCCGGTGCTCCGGGTCGGGAGGCTCGGGTCCGACGCTTCGCGTTCGGGCCCAGGGTTCGAAGGCTCGGGTTGCACACTGCGATTTCGCTCTGAATCCGCCGCCCCGGGTCCACGCCCGGGGGCCGGTGCCCCGAGTTCGCGCGCCCGGGTTCGGCGCCCTGGGCTCGCGCCCCGAACCCATGCTCCGAACCTGCACCCAGGGTTCGCGCCCCGGGCCGGTGCTCCGGGCTCGTACTCGGCCCCGCGCTCCGCTCCGGCATCCCCGGCCCGCTCCCCGGGCCTACACTCCGAGCCCGTGCCCCAGGACCCGGCCCCGCGCCCCGGCCCCGGGCCGAGGGGCCGGCGCCCGTGCACCTGGGTTCGCGCCCCGGGCCGGTGCTCCGGGCTCGTAGCCCGGCCCCACACTCCGAGCTCGTGCCCGGGCCCCAGGACCCGCGCCCCGGCCCTGGGCCCACGCTCCGAGCCCGTGCCCCAGGACCTGGCCCCGCGCCCCGGCCCCGGGCCAGGGCCGGCGCCCGTGCACCCTGGGTTCGCGCCCCAGGCCGGTGCTCCGGGCTCGTACCCCAGCCCCACACTCCGAGCCAGGAACCCTGGCCCGCTCCCTGGGCCCACGCTCCGAACTCGTGCTCCGAGCCCGCGCCTCAGGACCCGGCCCGCGCCCTGGGCCCACGCTCCGAGCTCGTGCTCCGAGCCCGTGCCTCAGGACCCGGCCCGCGCCCTGGGCCGGCGCCCCGAACCCGTGCTTCGAACCGGCACCTGGGGTTCGCGTCCCCGGTCGGCGCTTCGGGCTCGTAGCCCGGCCCTACGCTCCGAGCCAGGCACCCCGGCCCGCTCCCTGGGCCCACGCTCCGTGCCGGTGCTCCGAACCTGCGCCCTGGGTTCGCGTCCCGGGCTGGTGCTCCGGGCTCGTACCCCGGCCCCGCGCTCCGAGCCGGCACCCCCGGCCCGCTCCCTGGGCCCACGCTCTGAGCCCGTGCCCGTGCCCGTGCCCCCGCGCCCCGGCCCCGAGCCCAGGGCAGGCGCCCCGCGCTCCGCACCCGAGCCCGAGCTGCGGCTCCGAGCCCCGTGCTGGCGCTCCGCGCCCGCGCTCTGAGCCTCGGGCCAGCGCTCCGGGCGCCGAGTCCCGGGCTGGCGCTCCCGCCCGCGCTCCGGTTCCGCGCTCCCGGCCCGCGCCCTGCGCTCACGCTCCAAGGCCGTGTTTCGGTCCCGAGCGCCGGGCCGGCGCTCTGCGGCCGTGTTCCGGCTCCGGGTTCCGGGTGCGGGTTGGTGTTCTGGGGGCTTGGTTTGGGGTTTGGGGGTGCGTTGGTGGGGGTGGGGTGTGGGGGTGGGGTTTGTGAATGGCTTGTTAATGGGTGGTCCGGTGGGGGTTGGTGGGGCGTGCGTACGGTTACGTTGGGAGCTGGTGGCTCGGGGTGCGCCTACCGTAGGGGTCCGAGTGTGTCGTGGATGTGGTGCGGAGGGCGCAGGATGGGGCGTGTCGTCCTGGTTACCGGGGTTGCCGGAGATCCCGGGGCCGGGTTTGTGCGGATGATCCGTGACGAACCCGATGTCGACCGGGTGATCGGGGTCGACATGGTGGCGCCCGTTTCGGAGCCGGCCGGTGTGGACTTCGTGCTCGCCGATATTCGCAACCCGATGATCGCCAAGGTGGTCGCCTCGGCCGCGGTGGACACCGTGGTGCACCTGAGTCCCAGCGAGCTGCCGCCGATTCGGGGCGGAGCGGTCTCGATCAAGGAGACCAACGTCATCGGCACCATGCAGCTGCTCGCCGCGTGCCAGAAGGCGCCGTCGATCCGCCGTCTGGTGGTGCGCTCGACCACCGCCGTCTACGGCGGTTCGCCGCGCGACCCCGCGCTGTTCGCCGAGGACACCGAACCGCGCGTGCAGCCCTCGACCGGCTGGGCCAAGGACGCCGTCGAGATAGAGGGCTACGTGCGCGGCTTCGCCCGGCGCCGGCCGGATGTCGCCGTCACCGTGTTGCGGTTCGCGCCGCTGCTCGGGCCGCGTACCGATTCGCCGATGGGCGCCTACTTCGCGCTGCCGGTGTTGCCCACCCTGCTCGGCTACGACCCGCGCCTGCAGTTCGTGCACGAGGACGACCTGCGCGAGGCGCTGCGGATCGCGATGCTCGCCGATCGGCCGGGCACGTACAACATCGCCGCCGAGGGTGTGCTGTTCCTGTCCCAGGCCGCGCGCCGATTGGGCCGACCGGTGGTGCCCTTCCCGGCGGCGGCGGTGGGTCTGGTCAACCAGGGTTTGCGGCGCGCGGGTTCGGTGCACCTGTCCGCCGAGCAGGTACGCCTGCTCACCCACGGGCGCGTGGTGGACCCCGCACGGGCCCGGGAGAAATTGGGCTTCGTCGCGGCCAGGAGCACGGCCGAGACGTTCGCCGACTATGCCGACGGTCGTCGTTCGACCGGCCTGCTCGACCCGAGGCGCCTGGCCCAGGTGCCCGATCGACTCGCCGACCTGCTGCTCACCAGGAGGAACCCCGATGGGTGAGGCCCGCATCATCCCCTTCGACGGCGCCACTTCCGGAGCGCGCCCGCCCGCGCCCCGGTCGGGGCGTCGGCCCACCCGGACCGCACGTGCGGTCCGGGTGCCCGAGCCGGTCGAGGGTGAGGTGCCGGTGCGATCGATCGAGGCGCGACCGGGTCGAAAGCGGACGGAATCCGCGCGGCCGGCCGAGCCGGGGCCGGCGGAGAGGGGTTCGGTGGAGACGGGATCGGCGGACGCGGCCGAGGCGGGGCCCCGGCGCGCGGCGGGATCCGGGCGTTCGTTGTTCGGGTCGCTCGCGGGCGCGATCGGCGGGGTGGTGGGCGGCGCCGCCGCCGGACTCCTCGACGGCGTGGCCGGACCGGGCTGGGAGGATCGGGCCGCCGACGGACTGGCCTTCCTGCGCCGCCGGATCACCGGTGAGTACGAGGTGGACGAGTTCGGCTTCGATCCCGAACTCAACGACAAGTTGATGGCCGCGTTGCGGGTGGTCTACGAGCAGTACTTCCGGATCGAGGTCAGCGGCCTGGAGCACATTCCGGCCGAGGGCGGTGCGCTGATCGTGGCCAACCACTCCGGCACGCTGCCGGTGGACGCGCTGATGACGCAGGTGGCGGTGCACGACCACCACCCCGCTCGGCGCAATCTGCGGCTGCTCGCCGCCGACCTGGTCTTCCAGTTGCCGCTGGTGGGTTCGGTGGCGCGCAAGAGCGGACACACCCTCGCGTGCCACGCCGACGCCGAGCGGCTGCTCGGCAAGGGCGAGTTGGTCGGCGTGTGGCCCGAGGGCTACAAGGGCCTGGGCAAGCCGTTCGCCGAGCGGTACAAGCTCCAGCGTTTCGGGCGCGGCGGCTTCGTGTCGGCGGCGCTGCGCACCGGGGTGCCGATCGTGCCGTGCTCGATCGTGGGCGCGGAGGAGATCTACCCGATGGTCGGCAACGCGCGCACCCTCGCGCGCCTGCTCAACCTGCCCTACTTCCCGATCACCCCGACCTTCCCGCTGCTCGGCCCGCTCGGCCTGGTGCCGCTGCCGACGCGGTGGCGGATCGAGTTCGGCGCGCCGATCCACACCGACGCGTATCCGGAGGAGGCGGCGGACGACCCGATGGTCGTGTTCAACCTGACCGACGAGGTGCGCGAGACCATCCAGCACACGATCTACCGGCTGCTGATGCAGCGGCGGTCGGTCTTCTTCTAGGTCGGGTCCGGATCGGGTTCCGGAACCCGGAACACGAAGGCGGCGCGTGGACGGTGGTCCGCGCGCCGCCTTCGGTGTAGTCCACCGGCTCGGTCAGCTGTGTGGCTCCTCCTCGGCGGCGCCGAGCAGGTTGAGCCCGATGCCCGGCAGGCCGGGCAGCAGGGGCGGGAGGATCTGACCCTTGGGCGTCTTCGCCGGAGCCGGGGTGCCCCCGGAGCCGTCGGACCGCTCGGAGGGGTTTGCCGCCGGAGGCCCGCCGAGCAGCGGGATGTTCAGCCCCGGGAGCAGGCCGCCGTCCTGTTGCGGCTGTTGTTGCGGTGCGGCACCGCCCGTCGTGGTCGAGCCGCCCTGCGGCGGTGCGCCGTTGGTCGCGCCGCCCAGGCCCGGGAGCCTGGGGACGAGCGGCAGGCCGCCGGTGCCCGGTGCGCCGCCCGGGGCGGTACCGGGCGCGGCCGGTGCGCCGTCGGTGTGCCCACCGGTGCCGGGCTTCGCCGAACTCCGGTCGGGAGTGCCCGCGATCGGGGCGACCTGCTCGTTGATCGCGGTGAGCAGCGTGCGGACCCGGTCCCGCTCGGAGTGCAGCTCCGGCGGGAGTCGGTCGCCGATCCGCTCCATGCGCTCGTTGCCGGAGCGGGCGAAGTCGGCCAGGTTGCGCATCGACCCGTCGCTGCCGCTCTTGCGGAAGTGGTCGGTGAGCAGCGCACGGCCCTTGTCGGCCTCGTCGCGCCAGTCGTCGAGCACCTGCCGCAGATGCCGCACGGTGTCCTTGTCGGGGCTTCGCCCGGCCCGCCTGAGCAGCCGTTCGGCCTCGCCCATCCGGGTGTCGGCCTGTTGCAGGTAACGCTCGCCGCGTTCGTGGTCGTTGTCGGCGAGCGAGATCTTGAAGTCTTCGACCGTGCGCTTGACGCCGTAGGTCAGGTCGCCGGGCAGCGCGTCGGAGCTGGCGTAGGCCACCCCGCCGAGACCGCCGCCGGTGACCACCACGAACGCGCCGGCGATCGCCGCCCGCCGCCGCCAGCGCACGGTGCGCGGCGGGGCCTGCGACTCTCGGCGGCGATGCGCGCCGCGCGGTGCCGGCACGGTGGCCGCACCCTCGGTCGCGGGCAGCGCCGCGGCCTCGTCCAGCAGCCGTTGCCGGAGCGCGGTGCGAAAGTCCGCGCTCGGTACGGGTGCCGCCGAGGACCGCTCGCGCAGCATCTCGGCGGTCCGCAGCAGCGGGACCAGCGCGGGCAGAGGCTCCGCCGATCGGTTGTCGCGGTCGTTCTCGTCGAGGGCTCGCGCGAAGGCGCTCGCGGGTCGCCGATCCAGGGCCGCAATGCTCACAGGCCGCACCTCCTCTCCCCGGATGTCCGTCCAGGGAAGTCTCCGGGTCGGGGGCCACAGGGCGGCTCCCCGCCGCAACGATCCCCGAAGGGGGTCGCTATCGGGGAGAACGAGCCGCGGACCCCGAAGGTTACGGAAGTGTGATTCACCGCACGTCCTCGGGCAGGAGACGGGCGAGCGTCCGTACGGCGCGGTACTGCAACGTCTTGATCGCCCCCTCGTTCTTACCCATGATCTGTGCGGTCTCCGCGACCGATAGACCCTGCAGGAAGCGCAGGGTCACGCATTCCTGCTGCTGGGGGTTGAGCTTGTGCACGGCGTCGAGCAGGGCCGCGTTGGACAACGATTCCAGGACGCAGTCCTCGGGGCTGGACTCGACCTCGTTGGCGTCGAGCATCTCCCCGGTGGTGACCTCCAGGCGGAACCGGCTGGACTTGAAGTGGTCGGCGACCAGGTTGCGCGCGATGGTCACCAGCCAGGCGCCGAAGTCGCGACCCTGCCAGGTGAAGGTGCCGATCCGGCGCAGCGCGCGCAGGAAGGTCTCGCTGGTCAGGTCCTCGGCGACGGCGCGACCGCCGACCCGGTAGTAGATGTACCGGTAGACGGTGTCGAAGTAGTTGTCGTAGAGCTGGGCGAACGCGTCGCCGTCGCCGTCCTGGGCGAGTTCGACGAGGGCCATGATGCGGCGGGCCTCGCCGTCCGGACCAGGGCCCCGGGTGTAGCCGGAGCCTCGGGTGGGACGGGTCGGTTCGGTGGTGCCGGCGCGCGCCGCGAGGGCGAGGCCCACGGGCCCGGCCGAAGTCGCGCGACAGACACCGGCGCCGTAACCGGCTGTGGCGGCGAAACCGACGGACGGGGGGGCGAAGCTCGCGCACACCGCCGCACGCAGTGTCGCCAGCCCGGACACGTCAACCCGGACGATTCGGTGCACGGGACTCCCTGTTGCTTCAGCGGTAATTACGTTCGGTGCGGAATCGATCACCCATAGTAGGGAACTTGGATACCGCTGTGCGCCGATCGAGAATAACGCTTAGTAAAGGAAGGGATACCAAGTGTGCCCATCGGCGTTGTGAAGCTACCGGGATCGACCGCTGATGTGTGCTCTTTGCGTGTTTGTCGGGTTGTCGCGTGTCAGGTGTGCTATATGCGGACAACTCGCCGCTCGTCGGGCGGCGCGGGGCAGCCCGAACGGACCCCCTCGCCGCAGGTCGCGGGGGGTGTGCGGGGCCGGGGCCGAGTGCTCAGATCCGGGTCGGCACCCGCCGCCGAACGGCGGTTCCGGCGGCCACCGCGCCCGCGAGGGCGCCGATCCCGGCGGCGGCCGGCAGGCCGATCCGGGCGGCCTTGCGACCGGTGCGGTAGTCCTTCACGCGCCACCCGTGCGCCCGGGCGTGGCGGCGCAGTCGGGCGTCCGGATTGACCGCGCAGGGATCGCCCACCAGGGTCAACATCGGTATGTCGTTGGCCGAGTCGCTGTAGGCCGAGCAGTCGCCCAGGTTCAGCCCTTCGCGGGCGGCGAGCGCGCGGACCGCCTCCGCCTTGGCCTCGCCGTGCAGCAGTTCGCCGACCAGACGGCCGGTGTACACGCCGGCGCGGGTCTCGGGCACGGTGCCGAGCGCGCCGGTCAGGCCCAGTCGGCCGGCGATCGTGTCGGCGATCTCGATCGGCGCGGCGGTGACCAGCCAGACCTGGCGGCCCGCGTCCAGGTGCATCTGGGCCAGCGCCCGGGTGCCCGGCCAGATCTTGTCCGCCATGCACTCGTCGAAGATCTCCTCGCCGATCACCCGGATCTCCTCGACCGTGTGCCCCTTGGCGAACGACAGCGCGCTCTCCTGCGCGTCGCCCACGTGCCCCATGTGCTCCCCGCCGAGCCGGAACCTGGCCTGCTGCCAACCGAACCGGGCGATGTCGCGGGTGGTCAGGAACCGGCGGGCGTACAGGCCCCGGGCCAGATGGAAGATCGACGCGCCCTGCATGACGGTGTTGTCCAGGTCGAAGAACGCGGCGCCGATCCGGGTGGGCGCATCGGCCTCGCCCGGGGCGCGCGCCGGGGCGCTCGCCTGCGCCGCGGCCGCCGCCGCCTCGCCCGCCCGCACGGCGTTGTCGTGGTTGTTCTCGGTCCTCGATCGCCGGCGCAAGAAAACCATGGTGACGAGCCTAGTAGGCCCGTATTGCGCTCGTGTGGCGCCGGTCTTGCGGGTGCGCGCCCCATCGGTGAAGCGCCGCCTTCGGCTCGGGCCGGGAGGTGCTCTCCCGGTCGGCCCGTGGTGGGGCGACAATCGAGGACGTGAATCCTTTCCGCCGCCGCCCCGACGCCGCGACCCGCTCCGTGACGCTGTTGAGCAAGCCCGGCTGTCACCTGTGTGACGACGCCCGGGTCGTGATCGAACGGGTGACCGCGGAACTGGGGGTGACCTGGACCGAAGTCGACATCACCCGGGACGCGGACCTCCAGCACAAGTACTGGGAGCAGATCCCGGTGACCCTGGTGGACGGTGAACAGCACGATTTCTGGCGGGTCGACGAGCGGCGGCTGCGCAAGGCGCTCGGCGGCTGAGTCGGTCCGAGGCCGGTCCGCGTCGATCCGATGCGGTCGCGGTCGGTCGTTTGCCGGGGGAGGGGGCCGACCGGGGGACGAATCGCCGACACGTACGGTGCGGAGGTGGATGCGATCGGTCACCACGACTACGCACGGGCCATGCTCGAGTCACCTCATGTGATCGAGTTCACGCCCGACTTCGGAACCAAGGCGTGACGAGCATCACGACAGGCGCGCAAATCGGACACCTACTTTGTGCGTACGTTCACAAAAGCCTAACCTGGCAATCGAAATCCCAGGTCCCACCCACAGGAGCAGCGTGGCTACAGGGCGTACCGAGCGACCGGCGCAGCGGGGACGTGGCATCCCCGAGGCGACGGTGGCGCGGCTTCCGCTGTACCTCCGGGCGCTCAGTGCGCTGTCGGAGCGGGGTGTTCCCACGGTCTCGTCCGAGGAACTCGCCGCTGCCGCCGGGGTGAATTCGGCGAAGCTGCGCAAGGACCTGTCGTATCTCGGCTCCTACGGCACCCGTGGGGTCGGTTACGACGTCGAGTATCTCGTGTACCAAATCTCGCGTGAACTCGGGCTCACCCAAGACTGGCCGGTCGCCATCATCGGCATAGGAAATCTGGGTCACGCCCTCGCCAACTACGGCGGGTTCGCCTCGCGCGGCTTCCGGGTCGCGGCCCTGCTGGACGCCGACCGGGCGGTCACCGGGCAGCGGATCGCGGGCATGGCGGTGCGGCACATGGACGACCTCGAGCAGATCGTGCGCGAGGACCACGTGTCGATCGGCGTGATCACCACGCCGGCGCCGGCCGCGCAGGAGGTGGCCGATCGACTGGTCGCCGCCGGCATCACGAGCATCCTGAACTTCGCGCCGACCGTGCTCTCGGTGCCCGAAGGGGTGGACGTGCGCAAGGTGGATCTGTCCATCGAGTTGCAGATCCTGGCCTTCCACGAACAGCGCAAGTCCGGTCTCGACCCCGTCGCGGGGCCGGTCCCGGCGCGACCCTCGAAGCCCGGGGAACGCGGCGACCTCCCCGAGGTGATGCCCGCGTGACCGGCTGTCGCACGGGTATCGCGCCCGCGAACACGGCGATCAACGGTAGGAAGACACCATGAGTGTCCTGGCGGTCGGCCTCAGCCACCGAACGGCCGAGGTCGGTCTCCTGGAGCGGGTCTCGGTGACCGGGACGGCCCAGGAGGCGCTTCTGCACGACCTGGTGGCGGCCGAGCCGGTCGGCGAGGCGGTGCTGCTGTCGACCTGCAACCGGGTCGAGGTCTACGCGGACGTGGACCGCTTCCACGGTGGCGTCACCGAACTGGGCAACCTGCTGTCGCGGCACACCGGGGTGCCGGTGTCCGAGCTGACCCCGTGCCTGTACGTGCACTACGAGGACCGCGCGGTCCAGCACCTGTTCTCGGTCGCCTGCGGGCTCGACTCGATGGTGGTCGGCGAGGGGCAGATCCTCGGCCAGATAAAGGCCGCGCTCGCGCTCGCGCAGACCCACGGCACCGCCGGGCGGGTCCTGAACGAGTTGACCCAGCAGGCGCTGCGGGTCGGCAAGCGGGCCCACGCCGAGACCGGGATCGACCAGGCCGGCCGGTCGCTCATGACCGTCGGGCTGGCCCAGGCCGAGTTGTCGATGGGCCCGATCGGGGGAAGCCGGGCACTGGTGGTGGGCGCGGGCTCGATGAGCGCGCTGGCCGCCAAGACGCTGCACCGCGAGGGCGTGGGCCAGATCGTGGTCGCGAACCGCACCTACGCGCGTGCCGAACACCTGGCCGAGGCGGTCTCGGGCCGCGCGGTGCCGATGTCGGCGCTGCCCGAGGCGCTGGCCTCGGTGGACCTGGTGGTCTCCTGCACCGGCGCGGCCGGGCTCGTGATCGGTCGGGACGAGATCGAGGCCGTGCTCGCCGCGCGGCGCGAGCGTGGGGTCGAGCAGCCGTTGGTGCTGATCGACCTGGCGCTGCCGCGCGACATCGACCCCGGCGTGCGCGAGCTCGACGGTGTGGTGCTGATCGACCTGGAACTGCTCGCCCAGGTCTCCGCGGGTACGGCCGGCGAGGCCGACGTGGATCTGGTGCGCAAGATCGTCTGCGAGGAGGTCGCGGCGTTCGCGACCGCGCGGCAGGCGCAGCAGGTCGCGCCGACCGTGGTCGCGCTGCGCAGCATGGGCTCGGACGTGGTCCGGGCCGAGCTGGAGCGGCTGGTCGGCCGGGTGCCGGAGATGGACGAGCGGGTGCGCGCCGAGGTCGAGCAGACCGTACGGCGCGTGGTGGACAAGCTGCTGCACGCGCCGACGGTGCGGGTCAAGCAGTTGGCCGGCGAGCCCGCCGGCTCCTCGTACGCCGACGCGCTGCGGATGTTGTTCGATCTCGACCCGGGCACCCCCGAGGTGGTCCGCCGGGCCGATACCCCCGACAGTGTGGAAGGTGCGGCGTGACCGAGGCACCGTTGCGACTGGGCACCAGGCGAAGCGCCCTGGCGATGGCCCAGTCGGGTCATGTCGCCGAGGCCGTCACGAGCCTGACCGGCCGCGCCGTCGAACTGGTGGAGATCACCACCCAGGGCGACGTCTCGCGCGAGCACCTGACCCGGATCGGCGGCACGGGCGTGTTCGTCAACGCGCTGCGCGACGCGCTGCACGCCGGCGAGGTCGACTTCGTCGTGCACTCGCTCAAGGACCTGCCCACCGGCGAGCCCGAGGGCATCACCCTCGCGGCCGTCCCGCCGCGGCACGATCCGCGCGACGTGCTGGTGGCCCGGGACGGGCTCGCGCTGGCCGAATTGCCGGTCGGATCCCGGATCGGGACCGGCTCGCCGCGCCGCGCCGCGCAGTTGCGACTGCTCGGCCTCGGCCACGAGATCCTGCCGATCCGCGGCAACGTCGACACCCGGGTCGGCTACGTACGCTCGGGCAAGCTCGACGGCGTCGTTCTGGCCAGGGCCGGCCTCGGCCGCCTGGGCCGTGCGGAGGAGGTCACCGAGATCTTCGATCCGCTCCACATGCTGCCTGCCCCCGGTCAAGGGGCATTGGCCGTCGAGTGCGCGGCACACGATGCCGCCCTCGTCGAACTGCTCGCCGGTTTGGACGACTCGGACACCCGAGCCGCCGTACTGGCCGAGCGCACGCTGCTCGCCGTCCTCGAAGCCGGATGTTCGGCTCCGGTCGGCGCCCTCTGTGAGGTCGCCGAAGGCGAGCAGGTCACCGAGCTGTACCTGCGGGCCGTAGTCGCGAATGTCGACGGCACCGACAGCGTACGGTTGTCCGCCACCGGAACCCTCGACGAGGCGGAGAAGATCGGGCGCGAACTCGCGGCCGAACTCCTCGCCCGAGGGGCCTCCGGTTTGATGGGGGAGCGCGTCCCTTGAGCCCCAGAGCGAAGAAGAAGCCCAGCGGCATCGTGACCTTCGTGGGTGCCGGTCCCGGCGACCCGCGACTGCTCACACTGCGGGCCATCGAGGTGCTGGCAGAGGCCGACGTGGTGGTCGCCGACGAGGCGACGCTGCGCCAGGTCCTGTTCCACTGCAAGAGCGGGGTCGAGGTCCTGGACCCGGTGACCGGCGACGACGGGGAACTCCTGTCCGCCGTGGCCCGGGCCAAGGTCGTGGTGGCCGCCGCGCGATCGGGCCGGCAGGTGGTCCGGGCCGTGGCCGGCGACCCGTGCGTGGACCAGTCGGTCATCGACGAGGTCACCGCGGTCGCGAAGGCGAAGATCGTCTTCGAGGTCGTGCCGGGTGTGCCGGTCAGCACGGCCGTGCCCACCTACGCGGGTATCCCGCTGCACCCGACCAAGGGCAGTGGCGGTGTGCGCGTGCTGGACATGGCCGAGGGCACGATCGACTGGGCCACGGTCGGCTCCGTCGAGGGCACCCTGGTGCTGCGCGGCGCGCTGGACTCGATCGCCGAGATCGCCCAGGAGCTGGTCGCGGGTGGGCGCAAGCCGGCCACGCCGGTCGCGGTCACGATCAACGGCACCACCACCGAGCAGCGCACCCTGGTGAGCACGCTCGCCCAGGTCGCCTCGGACGTGCGGGCCGCGAAGATCACGCTGCCGGCCGTCGTGGTCGTCGGCGAGGTGGTCGCCCAACGCGACACTCTGTCGTGGTTCGAGACCAAACCGCTGTTCGGGTGGAAGGTGCTGGTCCCGCGGACCAAGGAGCAGGCGGTTACGCTCTCCGAGCAGCTGCGCTCGTACGGCGCGGTGCCGCACGAGGTGCCGACCATCGCGGTCGAGCCCCCGCGCACGCCGCAGCAGATGGAGCGGGCGATCAAGGGCCTGGTGACCGGCCGCTACGAGTGGATCGCGTTCACGTCGGTCAACGCCGTGCGCGCGGTGCGCGAGCGGTTCGAGGACTACGGCCTGGACGCGCGTGCCTTCGCGGGCATCAAGGTGGCGGCCGTGGGCGAGGCGACCGCGCGGGCGCTGGTCGAGTTCGGCGTGAAGCCGGACCTGGTGCCCTCGGGCGAGCAGTCGGCTGCGGGATTGCTGGAGGACTGGCCGCCGTACGACCCGGTCTTCGACCCGATCGACCGGGTGTTCCTGCCGCGCGCCGACATCGCCACCGAGACCCTGGTGGCCGGTCTGGTCGAGCTGGGCTGGGAGGTCGACGACGTCACGGCGTACCGCACGGTGCGCGCGGCGCCGCCGCCGGCGGACACCCGCGAGGCGATCAAGGGCGGCGGCTTCGACGCGGTCCTGTTCACGTCGTCCTCGACGGTGCGCAACCTGGTCGGCATCGCGGGCAAGCCGCACGCGGTGACGGTGATCGCGTGTATCGGCTCGGCCACGGCGAAGACCGCCGAGGAGCACGGGCTGCGCGTGGACGTGCTGGCGCCCGAGCCGTCGGTGGCCGCCCTGGCCGAGGCGTTGGCGGAGTTCGGTACGGCGCGACGGGCCGCGATGATCGAGGCGGGCGACCCGGTCACCCGGCCGAGTGAGCGGCGGCCGGGGTCGCGGCGCAAGGCGAAGTAATCGCAGTACTCGTGGTGAATCCGCCGGCTGTGGTGGTTTCGGCGGATCGGTGAGAAAGGCCGATTGGCTCATGTCGTACCAGGCTGACGCATCGTCAGGGTTTCCCGCGCACCGTCCTCGGCGGTTGCGCACGTCCCCGGCGATGCGCCGGCTGGTCGCGGAGACCCGGCTGCATCCCGCCGACCTGATCCTGCCGCTGTTCGTGCGCGAGGGCGCGAGCGAGCCGGTGCCGATCTCGTCGATGCCGGGCGTGGTCCAGCACACCCGCGACTCGCTGCGCAAGGCCGCGCACGACGCGGTCGCGGCGGGCGTGGGCGGGCTGATGCTGTTCGGCATCCCGTCGGTCAAGGACGCGGTCGGCTCGGCCGGGTTCGACCCCGAGGGGGTGCTCCAGGTCGCGATCCGCGACGTGGTGGCCGAGGTGGGCGCGGACGCCGTGGTGATGTCCGACCTGTGCCTGGACGAGTTCACCGACCACGGCCACTGCGGCGTGTTGGCGGCCGACGGCTCGGTGGACAACGACGCGACGCTGGAGGCGTACGCGCGGATGGCCGTGGTGCAGGCCGACGCGGGTGTGCACATGGTCGGGCCGAGCGGGATGATGGACGGTCAGGTCGGGGCGATCCGGCGGGCGTTGGACGATGCCGGGTACGTGGACGTGGCGATCCTGGCCTACAGCGCGAAGTACGCGTCGGGGTTCTTCGGTCCGTTCCGCGAGGCGGTCGAGTCGACGCTGCAGGGCGACCGGATGACGTACCAGCAGGACCCGGCCAACTCCGACGAGTCGGTGCGCGAGGTGCTGCTGGATGTGGCCGAGGGCGCGGACCTGGTGATGGTCAAGCCGGCGATGTCGTACCTGGACGTGGTGCGGCGGATCGCGGACGAGGTGCATGTGCCGGTGGCGGCGTACCAGGTCAGCGGCGAGTACGCGATGGTCGAGGCGGCGGCGGCGAACGGCTGGATCGACCGGGACCGGGTGATCCTGGAGACGCTGACGTCGATCAAGCGGGCGGGCGCGGCGTCGATCCTGACGTATTGGGCGACCGAGGTGGCGCGGCGGGTGCGGTAGGGGATCACTCGTTCGGGTGGTGGGTGGGCGAGGTGGGGTTGTGCGGTTCGCGGGCCTCCTACGGTTGTCGGGAACTGTTCACCACCGGCGACCGTGATCCACACTTGGGGTGAGGAGGTGTTTCCCGATGGCGACTGCGACGCATGAGCCGATGGTGACTACTTCGCCGTCCGGTGATCTCGATGAGCTTCTGTGGCGTGCCTGGAAGGCGATGACTCTTCCCGAGGGACTCCGCGCCGAAATCATCAGAGGAGCCATCGAGGTGTCTCCCACGGGGTCCCGGCGACATGGGAAGGTCGCGAACCGACTCCGGGACGCATTCAAGGAACATTTGGATGTGGACGGGGTATTCGCTGCTTACCAGGACATCAATGTCATCCATCGCGGCAAGGTGTACATCCCCGACGTCTTCGTGGCTCCCGAGGATTTGGACGAGGCGCCGGACTCGGAAGGGCTCGGTGTGTCGGCTTTGGGTGTGGTTCTCGTTGCCGAGATCGTGTCGCCCGGGCGGGAGGCCGCAGAACGGGATCGGGAGCGCAAGCGTCGTGCCTACGCCGAGGCCGGCATCGATGTCTACGTGATCGTCGACGACTTCGATGGCGACGGGGTTGTCACGGTGCTGTGTCAACCGGAAGCGGCCAAGAGTGAGTACCGCATGTTGCTGCGGGCGGTCTACGGGACGGCGGTCACGATTCCGGAAGGGCCGCTGAAGGGCTTCACGATCGGTCCGGAGATCACGGCGCGCTGATTCGGGGGTCAGGGGCGTAGGCGGGTCAGGGCCGCCGGGGGCAGGTGGCGGGCCAGGACGGTCAGGGCCGCGGTGACGTCGGCGACGACCTGTACGTCGGTGGTGGCGAGGGCACGGGTGAGGGCGTCCTCGATGCCGGCGGCGCGGACTTCGGCGACTCTGGCGGACGGGGTCGCGGCCGTGCGGACCAGGAGGCGGCGGCGGTCGGTGGGGTCCTGGGTGGTTTCGATCGAACCGGTTTCCCTGAGGCGGGCCACGGCGGTGGAGACCTGGCTTTGCGGGAGGCCGGTGCGGCGGGCGATCTCGCCGATGGCGCTGTCGGGGTGGGCGGCGATGTCGCTCAGGGCGATCAGGATCGGGCGCACGCCGCCGGGGTGAGGGGCGGTGCCGACCTCGGGGGCGGGTAGGGCGTCCTCGCCGATCTTCATGAGGGTGCGGCCGAGGAGGAAGAGGTCGACGGGGGTCATGGGCGTTGTGGGAGGTGTGGGGGTGGGGGACGTCATGGGCCGATAGTACATCGGAAAAGATGTATCGATTTTGATGTATCTAGTTCGATGGACTATGGTCGCGGTCATGGGTGGGTGGTGGGTCGGTGCCGCCCGCGACGACTTCCCGGGGGAATTTTCATGGCCGTGACCGCTGGTGCTGTTTTGTCCGTGCCGGGTGCGGAGCTGTACTACGAAGTACGGGGCTCCGGGCCGCTGTTGCTGATCGGGGAGAGCGGGGAGGGGGACGCCGGGCGCAGTGTGGACATGGTCGATCGGCTGGTGGCCGATCACACCGTGGTGACCTATGACCGGCGTGGGCTTTCCCGGAGTACGTTGGCCGACCCGGCGGCGCCGGTGAGCATCGGGGACCACGCCGACGACGTGGCGCGGTTGTTGGTCGAGGTCGCCGATGGGCCGGCGATGATGCTGGGGCTGAGCATGGGCGGGTTGATCGGGCTGCGGGTGGCGGCGACCCGGCCGGAGTTGCTGCACACGTTGATCGCCCACGAGCCGGTCGCGCCGTGGTTGCTCTCCGATGCGGAACGCGACGCGCATCGGGGTGAGTTGAGCGCGATTCGGGAGGTGCACGCGCGGGCCGGGATGGGTGGTGCGTTTCCCGCCATCACGGCTCACCTGGGCATCGAGCCGGGTGTGGAGGAGCGTGAGCCGGATCTGACCGCGCAGCCGATGAGCGCGCGGCGGATGGCGAACTTCGATTTCTTCATCGGGCGGGAGTTCCCGGCGGTGGTGGACGATGTGCTGCCGCCGGATCTGCTGCGCTCCTCGGCGACGCGCATCATCCCCGGGGTGGGGGCGACGACGGGGCGGCGGGTCTTCACGCGGCGGTGTGCGGTGGCGCTGGAGGGGGTGGTCGGGGTTGCGGCGGCGGTGTTTCCGGGTGGGCACAACGGCAATCTGACGCATCCGCGGGCGTTTGCGGCGGCGGTGCGGGGGGTGTTGGGGGGCGTGGCCGGCTGAGGTGGGCGGCTGATGGGGGTGGGCCGGACCGGTTGGGCCGGGGTGGTGGAGCCGGGCTGGTGGGGCGGGCTCGGTGGGCTGGGCTGGCGGGGCGTGAGGCGGCTCGGTGGGGCTGGGCCGGCGGGTCACTCGTATGTGGGATTTTCGGGGGTTCGTTCGGGGTGGGTCGGTGGGTCGGGTCAACCTTGCGCCATGGCCGACTCTCGGGTTGTGGTGCGGTTCCTGGTGGTGGCGTGTGTGTGCTTGCCGGTTGTCGGGGGCTGCGGTTCGGCGGGGGCCGAGGGGTGTGGGCGGCGAGCGGGGGCCGTGGTCGAGGCCGGTGGGGGTTCGGGCGGGGCGTGGTGTGGGGTGCGGGTCGGGTGGACGGGCGTGGGGTACGCGCCGGCGGGTGCGGGCGGTGGCCGTCGGGGTGACGGAGGGGCGGCGGTACGGGTCGAGGATGTGGGTAAGCCGCCGACGAAACCGGCG
The DNA here is from genome assembly GCF_042793325.1 of Embleya sp. NPDC056575. Lineage (NCBI taxonomy): Bacteria > Bacillati > Actinomycetota > Actinomycetes > Kitasatosporales > Streptomycetaceae > Embleya > Embleya sp. NPDC056575. The sequence continues at coordinate 105,606 of NZ_JBHTVA010000032.1, read as the reverse complement.
CATCCGCGACCGCCGCGGCCGCCGGCGACCAAGCCTCCGAAGCCGCCTGCGCCGAAGCCGCCGGTGTTGGGGGTGGCGGGGGTGGTGGGGGTGCGGCCGGTGGTGACGGGGCCGCCGGGGGTGAAGGTGCCGGGGGCGCGGCCGGCCGCGTTGCAGGTGGGTGGCGGGGGTGGGGGAGGAGGCGGTTGGCCGGTTGGGCTTGGGGGCTCGGTGGTGGACTCGGGGGGTGGGGGCTCGGGTGGTTCGGGGGATGGGGTCGGGCGTTCTGTGGTGGATCGGCCGTTGGGGTCGGGGCGGCGGGCTGGGGTGGTGGGTTCGGGCGACGTTGCCGGTGGTGGGCGGCGGGTGGTGGGGTCCGGGCGGCGGCCGTTTCTTGCGTCGGCTGTGGATGCCGGGGCGCGGGGGGAGGTCCGTGTGCCGGGTGGGGTTGGTGAGCCGGTTCGGGCGGGCGGGTCGATGCGCCCGATGGTGGGTGGGTTGCGGGTGGGTGGGGCTGTGGGGTGGTTGGTCTTCGGGTTTTTGGTCGGGTTTGTGTTCGCTTTGGGGGTTGGGGTCGGGGTCCGAGGGTGGGGTTTGGTGGGCTTGGGGCGCTCTTGATGGATGTGGTTGCCGTCCGGACTTGACGGCTAATGGTGTTAGCCGGATGATGGACGCAAGCGGCTAACATCGTTAGCCACAGGCGGACGGAGGCGGCATGAGCACCATCATGGGCACGGGAATCCGCGGTTCGGCGGCGCTTCGGCGGACGCGGCGCGGTGCGTGGGGCGTACTGGCGCTGTTTTTGGCGACGTTCGCGGTGTTCGAGAGCGTGAAGTATGGCTTCGCCACTTCCGCGGCGGCGCTGGTCTTCTTCGTACTGCCCGACCTGACCATGTTCGTCGGAGCCGGTGACGCGCTGCGGGACGGCACGCACGAGCGGGGTCGGCTGCAGGCGCGCGCGGTGCCGTTCTACAACGCGTTGCACCGGGCCTGGGTCCCGCTGATCGTGCTGGTCGGCTACCCCTTCGGGTCGATCGAGTGGCCGCCGCTGTTCACCGCCGGCCTCGGCTGGCTCACCCACATCGCGATGGACCGTGCCGCCGGGTACGGACTGCGCACTCCCGAAGGGTTCCGTAAGCATGTCTGACGTTTCGTACGTTTCCGCTCCTCCGGCCGGTGGTCGGGCGGGGGAGATCGTGGCCGCCGCGCGGGAACTCCTGGAGAGGGAGGGGCCGGAGGCGGTGTCGATGCGGCGGATCGCGGAGCGGATCGGGATCAAGGCGCCGTCGTTGTACAAGCACTTCGCGGACAAGTCCGCGGTGGAGAGCGCGTTGATCGCGCAGGCGATGGCGGAACTGGCGGAGGCGCTGGAGGCCGCGGAGGCGGCGTCGGCCGGGTCGGCGGGGTCGGCGGGGTCGGCGGCGGGGGGTTCGCGGCTGGAACGGATCACGGCGTTGACGGGGGCGTATCGGGCCTACGCGCTTGCGCATCCGGATCTGTACCGGTTGATGAGTGGGCAGCCGTTGGATCGCGCGGCGTTGCCGTCGGGGCTGGAGGAGCGGGCGGCGGCGCCGTTGATGCGGGCGATGGGGGGCGATCACGACGCTGCGCGGGCCGTATGGGGGTTTGCGCACGGGATGGTTTCGCTGGAGTTGGCGGGCCGGTTTCCGCCGGGGGCGGACCTCTCGGGGGCGTGGGCCAGGGGCTGCGGGGCCTTTGCGGGGTGAACCCGGGCCTGGCGGCTCCCAGCGCGAGGCGGGCCGGCCGTCCTTGGCCTCAAGCACCGGGCTGACGGGGTCTTGGCCGGTTGTGTGTTGCTTGGCCGGGGTGGCCTCAAACGCCGGCCGGGCTGAATGGGATGGCCTCAAGCGCCGGCCGGGCTGAATGGGGGCTTGGCCAGTTGCGCATTGCTTGGCTGGGGTGGCCTCAAGCGCCGGCCGGGCTGGGTGCAGGCGGCCGTCGTGGTGCATGGGCTTCAAGCGCTGGGATGGGGTCTTGGCCGGTTGTGTGTTGCTCGGCTGGGGTGGCCTCAGACGCCGGCCGGGCTGAATGGGGCCGGCCGGTGTGGTGCATGGCTTCAAACGCCGGCCGGGCTGATGGGGTCCTGGCCGGTTGTGTGTTGCTTGGCTGGGGTGGCCTCAGACGCCGGCTGGGCTGAATGGGATGGCCTCAAGCGCCGGCCGGGCTGGGTGCAGGCGGCCGTCGTGGTGCATGGGCTTCAAGCGCCGGCCGGGCTGATGGGGGCTTGGCCGGTTGTGTGTTGCTTGGCTGGGGTGGTCTTGGGAGCCGGCCGGTGTGGTGCGTGGGCTTCGAGTGGCGGTTGGGTTGATTCGGTTTTGGTCGGCTGTGTGTTGTCGGGTGGTGGGCGTTGGGGTTGGGGGTTGTGGTCAGGGTTGGTTGGGGCAGGGGGAGGAGTTGGATTTTTTGGTGGGGCGGGGGGATGGGGAGTGGTAGACGAGGTTGTTTTCGGTCCAGGACTTGTATGTGCGTAGTGGGCGGCACCGGACCGGGCCCAGGGAGCGGCCCGTGGCTATTTCGAAGGTGGCCTTGTGGGCCGGGCAGGTCAGGTGTTCGTTGGTCAGGGTGCCTCTGGAGAGGATGGCGCCGGCGTGGGGGCAGCGGTCCTCGAAGACGTGGACCGTGTCGCCGTGGCGCAGGATCGCGACCGGGGGGCTGGTGCCGACTCGGGTCGGGACGCCTTCGGGGAGGCTCGTGAGCGGGCCCAGGCACACCGGTGGGCGCTCCCGGCGGAAGGGTGACATCGTGCCCCCGGGGTTGGCGGTATCGCCCCAGGTTAGGCAGTACGGCCTTGCTTCGCCAGTATGCGATCAAGGTCGCCGAGATCCGGTTGTGATCCGCGTGACCACGCGAAGTCTTTCTTCCCGCAAAGCTTCTGACGTACCGTCAGGTCCATGCCCCGGGGCTTCGGCTTCGCCATGCCCCGGCGACGTACCCCGGCCCCGGCTTCCCGCGCGGAGGACACGTGTCTGACCCGATCTACGACGCCACCACTCTCTGGGAGCTGGTGGAGCGCCGCGCGGCGGCGTCTCCCGATGTACCCATGCTGCTCGACCCGGAGGACCGCAGGGTCACCTTCGGTGGGTTCAAGGCGTGGGCCGAGCGCGTGGCCGCGGGCTTCCACGCGCTCGGCGTCACCGCCGGGACCCGTGTGACCTGGCAGTTGACCACGCGGATCGAGTCCATCGTGGTCTCGTTCGCGCTCGCCCGGCTCGGCGCGGTGCAGAACCCGATCATCCCGTTCTACCGGGAGAAGGAGGTCGGGTTCTGTCTGCGGCAGACCGGGGCCGAGTTCTTCCTGTGCCCGCGCGAGTGGAAGGGCTTCGACTTCGTCGGCATGGGCGAGGCGCTGGCCAAGGAGCTGAGCCCGGCGCCGCGCGTGATGATCGCCTACGACGAGCTGCCCGAGGGCGACCCGGCCGACCTGCCGCCCGCGCCGACCGACGGCGACGAGGTGCGCTGGCTCTACTACACCTCCGGGACGACGTCCGACCCGAAGGGCGTCCAGCACAGCGACTCGACGCTGCTCGCGGGCGGCAAGGGGCTGGCCGTCGCGCTGGACATGTCGCCGAGCGACATCGGCTCGATCGCGTTCCCGTACGCGCATATCGCGGGCCCGGACTACATCGTCACCGTGCTCGCCTCGGGCTTCCCGGCGGTGATCGTGGAGAACTTCGACCCGGCGGGCGTGGTGCCCGTCTACAAGCGGCTCGGCGTCACCATGGTCGGCGGCTCGACCGCGTTCTACGTCGCGTTCCTGAACGAGCAGCGCAAGCAGCCCGGCGAGAAGATCATCCCGACCCTGCGGATCGTCTCCGGCGGAGGTGCGCCCAAGCCGCCGGAGCTGGTCGGTGAGGTGCGCGACGAGATGCGGGCGATCCTGTGCCACGGGTACGGGATGACCGAGTCGCCGATGATCGCCCAGGGCGGACCGTACGACTCCGAGGACCAGCGCTCGTACACCGAGGGCAAGCCGGTCAGCGGCATCGAGGTGCGCATCGCGCGGGCGGACGGCTCCGTCGCGGACACCGGTGAGGAGGGCGAGGTCCGGCTGCGCGGCCCGATGGTGTTCAAGGGGTACACCGACCCCGCGCTGACCGCCGACGCGTTCGACGAGGACGGCTTCTTCCGCACCGGCGACCTGGGCCGACTGCGCGCCGACGGGCACCTCTCGCTGACCGGTCGGCTCAAGGACGTGATCATCCGCAAGGGGGAGAACATCTCCGCGCGCGAGATCGAGGACCTGCTGTTCGCCCACCCGAAGGTCGCCGACGCGGCGGTGATCGGCCTGGTCGACCGTGAACGCGGGGAGCGGGTCTGCGCCGTGGTGGAGCGCCAACCGGGTGAATCCGACCTGGAATTCGCCGAGATGGTCGGCTACCTGCGCGAGGCCGGGCTGATGACGCAGAAGATCCCGGAGCAATTGGAACTGGTAGACGCGCTGCCCCGGAACGAGACGCTGCGCAAGGTGTTGAAGTTCAAGTTGCGCGAGGAGTACGACAAGAAGCCCTGGACGCCCCGGCGCTGACCGCCGATTCGGCCTTTCAGGCCACCCCCAACCGCTGCTGATGCCCCGTCACCGGATTGGTGACGGGGCATCAGGGGTCAGGCCCAGGCGGCCAGTACGGCGTCGACCGTGGTGATCGTCGCGATCGCGTTGAAGGTGTTGGCGAGTACGGCCTCGGCGTATTCGGGGGGGAATCCGGCCACCGCCTCGCGCGGTACGACGAACTGGAATCCCGCGTTCACCGCGTCCATCGCGAAGTTGAGCATGCCGACGTTGAGCGAGACGCCGACGCCCACGACGGTACGCACGCCCAGGTTCCGCAGCACGGCGGCCAGTCCGGTGTCGGCCATCGGGCCGAGCCCGTGGTAGCGGGAAAGCACCAGGTCGGAGGGGTGGACGGTGATCCCGTCGGCCACCGCGGCGGCGTCCGAGCCGGGCGCCAGGAGTACCGGCGCCTTGGCCGCGGCGCCGAACATCCGGGCGTTGGTGTTGGCGCCCCGGCCGTCCGGGCGGCGCACCGCCAGGCAGTGCACGACCGGGACTTGGGCCCGGCGGGCGGCCTTGGCGAGCCGATCGACGGCCGGAATCAGCCCCCCGGTGTGCGCGGTCAGCGCGGGGAACACCGCCTGCGTGCCGATCACTCCGTTCTGGCATTCCTGGGTGATCAACGCGGTGTGTCCGGGGTCGATCAGTTCTTCGAGACGCAGGGCCATCCGTGATTCTCCTGACGTTGAGTCAGCTTGTGGTTCCCTCCGCCCAGAGATTACGCTAAATCTGACGGTCCATCAGATTTAGTGAGCGGGAGGGGCCGATGAGCACCAACCAGCCCGGGCAGGCTGCCACGCAGTCCGGAAACTCCTTCGGTGAACTGCCGAAGATCATCAGCGTCGATGACCATGTCATCGAGCCGGCACACCTGTTCGAGCGCTGGTTGCCGAAGAAGTACCACGAGCGCGGCCCGAAGCCGGTCACCACGGGCATCGGTCAGCTGGAGTACACCGGGGCGAGTTACAAGATCACCACCGATCCCAACGGCCCGCCGGCCGACTGGTGGTTCTACGAGGACCTGCGCTTCCCGTACAAGCGCAACATCGCCGCCGTCGGCTTCAGCCGGGACGAGATGACCCTCGAAGGCATCACGCGCGGCGAGATGCGCCCCGGACTGTACGACCCGGCCGAGCGGCTGAAGGACATGGACGTCAACCATGTCGAGGCCTCGCTGTGCTTCCCGACCTTCCCGCGGTTTTGCGGCCAGACCTTCTCGGAAGCCGCGGACAAGGAGGTCGCGCTCGCGTGCGTGCGCGCCTACAACGACTGGATGGTCGAGGAGTGGTGCGGCGACTCCGGCGGGCGACTCATCCCGCTGATCATCATCCCGCTGTGGGACGTGCGGCTCGCCGTCGAGGAGATCAAGCGCAATCGGGCCCGCGGGGTCACCGCCGTGTGCTTCTCGGAGATCCCGGCCTTCCTCGGCCTGCCCAGCATCCACACCGGCTACTGGGACCCGTTCTTCGAGACCTGCGCCGACCTGGGCGTGACGATCAACATGCACATCGGCTCGTCCTCGACGATGCCGGCCGCCTCGCCGGACGCGCCGGCGGCGGTCCAGGCGTCGCTGAGCTTCAACAACGCGATGGCCTCGATGGCCGACTTCATCTTCGCGGGTATCCCGGCGCGGTTCCCGAAGATCAAGCTGGCCTACTCCGAGGGGCAGATGGGCTGGATCCCGTACGCCCTGGAGCGCATGGACGACGTGTGGCTGGAGCACCGGGCCTGGGCGGTCACCGGTGAGGTGTTGCCCGAGGCGCCGTCGTACTACTTCCGGCGGAACATGTTCGCCTGCTTCTTCCGGGACCGGCACGGGGTCAACTCGCTCGATGTGATCGGCGAGGACAACGTCACGTTCGAGACCGATTACCCGCACGTCGACTCCACGTGGCCGCACACGAAGAAGATCGCCGAGGAGCATCTGGCGGGGCTGGGCGCGGAGACCGTTTACAAGATCATCCGAGGCAATGCGATTCGGATGCTCGATCTCGATTTCGATCGGGATCGGGGTCGGGATCAGGTGGGTGCGGCGGGGGCTTGAGCACCTGATCGCTGCGGGGTGCTGTGGGTCGCCGCGGGCTGTCGCGCGCTGCTGCGGGTCGCTGCGGTCGCTTCGGGCCGGTGTGGTTTGGATCGGTGTGGTTTGGGTCGGTTCGACTCGGCTCGGGTCGGGTGGGGTCGGTTCTTCGGTACGGATGTGCCGCGTGGTCATGGCAGTGGCTCGCGGTGCGGTGGCAGGGGGCGGCTCGTCGACTTTCTCGGCGGGCCGCTTCCGAGGTATTCGACGTGGGTCGGTCCTCGGTACGGCGTCGGTCTTCTACACCAGAGGGGCCTGGAATGAGTGGGATCTGCGAGGGGCGCGTCGTCATCGTCACCGGTGCCGGCGGCGGCATCGGGCGCGAGCACGCGCTGGCATTCGCCCGCGAGGGCGCGCACGTGGTGGTCAACGACATCGGTGCCTCGCGCCAGGGCGACGGGCGTTCGCTCGGCCCGGCCCAGCAGGTCGTGGCCGACATCGAGGCGCTGGGCGGCAAGGCGGTGGTCAACGCGGACGACGTCGCCGACTGGGCGGGCGCGGAGCGCTTGGTGCAGACCGCCATCGACACGTTCGGCCGGTTGGACGTGGTGGTCAACAACGCGGGCTTCCTGCGCGACCGCATGCTTGTCTCGCTGGGCGAGGACGAGTTCGACGCGGTGATCCGGGTGCACCTCAAGGGGCACTTCGCGGTGATGCGGCACGCGGGCGCGTACTGGCGGGCCCAGGCCAAGGCGGGCGTCGAGGTCGACGCGCGGCTGATCAACACCACGTCGGGCGCGGGGCTGATGGGCTCGGTCGGACAGGGCAACTACGCGGCGGCCAAGGCCGGGATCACCTGCCTGACCCAGATCGCCGCGGTGGAGATGGGCCGCTACGGGGTGACCGCCAACGCGATCGCGCCGGCCGCGCGCACCCGGATGACCGAGGAGGCCATGCCGGACCTGGTGCGCAAGCCCGAGGACGGCGGCTTCGACTTCTACGACCCGGCGAACGTGTCGCCGCTGGTGGTCTGGCTCGGCTCGACCCAGTCGCGGGAGGTGACGGGGCGGGTCTTCGAGGTCGAGGGGGACAAGGTCTCCGTCGCGACCGGATGGCAGCACGGTCCCGAGGCCACCGCGGGCCGGCGCTGGGAGCCGGCCGAGTTGGGGCCGGTGGTGGCGAAGCTGCTCGACGAGGCGCCGACGCCGACTCCGGTGTACGGGGCCTGAGTTCGGCGGGACCGCTGCGGTCGGGTCGCTGCGGCGGGTTGCTTCGGTCGGGCCGCTGCGGTCGGACGCCTCGGTTCGGCCGTCTTCGTTCGCTTTTTCGTTTGCCCGTTCCCAGTTCGACAGGGAGTCGACGACCATGGACCTGCGGTACACCGAGGCCGAGGAGGGCTTTCGCGCGGAACTGCGCGCGTGGCTCGATCAGGCCATCCCGTTGCTGCCACCCAAGCCCGATCGCAACGACTGGCCCGGGCGGCGCGCCTACGACACGGCGTGGCAGCGGTTGTTGTTCGACGCCGGATACGCGGGCCTGCACTGGTCGGTGGAGGCCGGCGGCAAGGGCGCCACGCCCACCGAGCATCTGATCTTCCTGGAGGAGACCGAGCGGGCCGGCGCGCCCTACGTGGGGGCGAACTTCGTCGGCCTGCTGCACGCGGGGCCGACGATCGACGCGGCCGGCACCGACGAGCAGCGGCGGCGGTATCTGCCGGGGATCCTGCGCGGCGACGACGTGTGGTGTCAGGGCTTCTCCGAGCCGGGAGCGGGCAGCGACCTCGCCTCGCTGCGCACCCGGGCGGTGCGGGACGGCGACGATTACGTGGTCAACGGTTCGAAGATCTGGACCTCGCACGCCGAAGTGGCGGACTACTGCGAGATGTTGGTACGCACCGACCCGGACGCGCCCAAGCACAAGGGCATCACCTGGTTGATCGTGCCGATGGACACGCCGGGGATCACCATCCGGCCGCTGGAAACGGTGATGGGAACCTCGGAGTTCGCCGAGGTGTTCTTCGACGACGTACGGGTGCCGGTGGCCAACCGGGTGGGCGAGGAGAACGACGGCTGGCGGGTCACCATGGTCACCCTGTCGTTCGAGCGCGGCACCGCGTTCGTCAGCGAAGTGGTGGCGTGTCAGCGGCTGTTGCGCGAATTGGCGGCGCTGGCCAAGAAGGTCACGCGGCGTCAGGCCACCGCCTGGGACGATGTCGCGTTGCGGCGCGAACTGGGCCATCTGACCGCCGAGTTCGAGGCGCTGTGGGCGCTGACCAAGTGGAACGTGTCCGAGGCGCAGCGGTCCGGGGTGCCCGGGGTCGGCGGTTCGGTGTTCAAGCTGCGGTTCTCCGAGACGAAGCAGAAGGTGTACGAACTCGCGCACCGGCTGCTCGGGCGGGGCGCCCTGGCCGTGGACGACGTCGCGGGGCTGCCGGGCGCGACGTTGATGGACGAGCGGCTGTCGTCGCTGTCGTACACGATCGCGGCGGGTACGTCGCAGATCCAGCGCAACATCGTGGGCGAGCGCATCCTCGGCCTGCCGAAGGAACGGTGAGCGGGGTCGTGGGATTTCGGCCGAGGCTGAGCGAGGAGGTGGTCGGGACATGGATTTCCAGCTGAGCGAGGACCAGCGCGATCTGCGGTCCGGGGTACGGGAGTTCTGCGAGGGCCGGTTCGACCGGGAGCGGATGCGGGCGCTGGTGGACAGCGCGCCGGTGCCCGGCATGGTGGATCGTGCGCTGTGGCGGGAACTGGCCGAGACCGGCTTCTTCTCGCTGCGGATCGCCGAGGAGGCGGGCGGGGTCGGACTCGGGGTGGCCGAGGCGGCGCTGGTGTACGAGGAGGCCGGGCGGGTGTTGTTGCCCGGGCCGCTGGTGGCCACGCATCTGGCCGCGTCGTTGCCGGGTCGGCTGGGCGAGGAGGCGGCCGCGGGCGACGTGGTGGTCGGGCTGATCGAGGGCGACTCGTGGCCGCTGCTGGTGGAGCATCTGGACGCACTGGATTGTTTGTTGGTGCTGACGGACGAGGGCATCCGGCGGGTGGATCCGGCTTCGGTGCGGGGGACGCCGGTCGCGCATCCGGTGGATCCGTTCACGCCGGTGACGGCGGTGGACGAGCTGCCGGATGGCGAAGTGGTGGCCGATGCGCGGGTCGCGGAGGAGTGGCGGCGGGTCGGGGCGGTGCTCACGGCCGCGCTGCAGTTGGGCATTGCGGGGCGGCTCACCGAGTTGGCTACGCAGTATGCGAAGGAGCGTGAGCAGTTCGGTCGGGTGATCGGGGGTTTCCAGGCGGTCAAGCACCTGTGTGCGGACATGCTGGTGCGGACCGAGATCGCTCGGGCGGCCGTGTACGCGGCGGCGGTGACGTTGGATGACCCGGCCGTGGGGGATGTCGAGGTCGCGGTGTTGACGGCGAAGGTGATGGGGGACGACGCGGCGACGCGGAATGGGAAGGACGCCACGCAGGTGTATGGGGGGATGGGGTTCACCTGGGAGGTGGACGTGCATCTGTATGTGAAGCGGTCGTGGGTGCATGCGACGCAGTTCGGGGCGGCGGAGGAGAACGAGGCGGCGTTGGCTGCGACTCTTTAGCGGTGGGGCCGGCGTTGGGTTTGGGGTGGCCTCAAACGCCTGGCCTCAAGCGCCGGCCGGGCTGTGGGGGTGGTGGGTGCGGGCGGTGTGGCGGGCTGTTGGGTTGGGTGTTCGGCCGGCGTTGGGTTTGGGTTGCGTTGGGTGGCCTCAAGCGCCGGCCGGGCTGAATAGGGCTTATGTGCCGGCTGGGTTGTGGGGGCTTGTGTTTTGGCTGGGTTGGGTGGCCTCAAGCGCCGGCCGGGCTGAATAGGGCTTATGTGCCGGCCCGGTTGTGGAGGCTTGTGGTTTGGCTGCCTTGGGTGGCCTCACCGGGTGACCGGGCTGGTTGGGCTCGAACGCCGGGCCGGCCGGTTGGGTGGTCTCATGCGCCGGTCGGGCTGAATCGGGCTCATGTGCCGGCTGGGGTGGTCATGGGGTTTTGGGGCGTTTGATTCGGATGATGTCGTGGTCGTGGTGGACGGTGTAGCCGGTGCCGGTTGGGTCGGTGAAGTGGGTACGGACGTAGGTTTCGAGGTCTCGGCGGGTGGGGCGGCTGGTTCGTTCGGCCAGGTCTGGGACGTTGGCCATGAACTCGGCTACCGCGAGGGTGTCCGGCAGGTTGTCGGCGTGGAAGCGGACCGGGAGGGTTTCGAGGGTGCAGGACTCGACCAGGTCCTCGTGGCCGGTTTCGAGTGCCTTTGCCGTCGGTGACAAGTCGAAGCGGATGTCGTAGAAGTGCCGTACGAGGCGCATGCATTCGTTGTCGGGGTTTTGTAGGACGAGGACGAGTTCGCCGCCCGGGCGGACCCAGTCGAGCAGTCGGCGCACCGTGGGCAGATACTGCGACTCCGGCAGGAAATAGAACATGTGCGAGCACAGCGCGAAGTCGGCGAGGGTGGGCGGCGCGGCCGTCTCGACGGGGTCGCTCAGCACCTCCGCCTCCGGGTAGGTGAGGCGGAGGGCGTCGCGCATGTACCTGCTGGGTTCGATGGCGATGGTGCGCTCGAAGCGGCTGCCCAGGTACCGCGTGGTCGCCCCGGAGCCCGCCCCGATGTCGAGGAACACCGAGCGCCGGGGCAGCTGTTCGACCAGGGCGAGCAGGTGGGCGTGGGTGACGGCCTTTTCGTCCGATCCGGCGAGGAAGAGTTCGAAGGCTCGGCGGTAGTCGTCGGTGGTCACGTCGAGGACGCGGATCGGGTCGTCGGACGAGTGGGCTTCGGACGAAGGGGATTCGGACGGTGGCAACGCCATCGGTTTGGCCTCCCGGTGTGGAACACCCGCTGATCGCTGTGTCGTTGCCGGTCGCTGTGTGTCCGGCGCGGACTACGCTACGGGATCTTCGCCCGGGTCCGGGGTCTACGGGCGGCGGCGGGTCGGCCACCAGAAGGCGCGGCCGGTGTCCAGGGCCAGTGCCGGGACCAGGATCGAGCGGACCAGGAAGGTGTCGATCAGCACGCCGAGGGCGACCAGGGCGCCGATCTGGATGAAGGCGACCTGCGGCGCGCCGGTGAGTGCGGCGAAGGTGGCGGCCAGGACCGCGCCGGCGCCGGTGATCACGCCGCCGGTGGCGGTCAGGCCGGTGAGGACGGCGGATTCGTGGGCGCGGGTTCGGGCCTCCTCGCGGATGCGGTGGATCAGGAAGATGTTGTAGTCGGCGCCCAGTGCGACCAGGAAGAGGAAGCCGACCAGCATGATCTGTACGTCCATCGCCGGGAAGTCCAGGACGTGGCGGAAGAGTTGCCAACTCAGGCCGAGGGCGGCGAGGTAGGACAGCAGTACGGTCGCCATCAGGAGCAGCGGCGCGACCAGGGCGCGCAGGAGCAGCACCAGGATCAGGAAGACGACGCCGACCACCAACGGGATGACCGTGCGCCGGTCGTGCGCCTGGGCCGCAGCCTTGTCCACGCCGGTCGCGGTGGGGCCGCCGACCAGGGCGTGGGCGTTCGGGACGGCGTGTACGGCGGCCTTGATCGCGGACACCCGGTCGACGGCGGCGTCGCTGTCCGGGGGCACGTCCAGGACGGCTCGGATCTCGACCAGCGTGCCGTCGGTGGAGCGGAGCGGTGCGCTCGGTGTGCCGATGCCGGGGACGGTGCGCAGGGCGTGGGTGACGGCGTCCGCCGACGCGGCGTCGGCGACGATGCGGACCGGGCGGCTCCGGCCCGCCGGGAAGTGCGCGGCCAGCAGCTCCTGCCCGGCGACGGAGTCGGGTTCGCCGACCACGGTGTGCGCGTCGTCCAGGCCGGTTTCGACGCCGAGGGCGCCCAGGGCCAGTACGCCGAGGGCCAGGCTCGCGCCGATCCAGACCACGCGCGGGCGGCGGGCCACGCCGCGACCCAGGCGGGGCCAGATCGAGCGGCCGGCGCTCGGCGCGGCGCCGTGGCGCGGGATGAGCGGCCAGAACACCCGGCGGCCCAGGACCACGAGCAGCGCCGGGAACAGGGTGGCCATCACCACGAAGCCGCAGCCGATCGCGATCGCGCCGGCCGGCCCCAGGGTGTGGTTGAAGCCCATGTCGGCGGCGAGCAGGCACAGCAGCGCGGCGGCGACCGTCGCGGCGGACGCGGCGATCGACGGCAGCGCCCGGCGCAGCGCGACCCGCATCGCGGTGTACGGGGTGGGGTGTCGGAGCAGTTCCTCGCGGTAGCGGGCCAGGAGGAGCATCGCGTAGTCGGTGCCGGCGCCGAACAGCAACGCGGTGACGGTGATGGTGTTGCCGTCGTCGACGGTGAGGTGGGCGAAACGTTCGAGGAGGTGTCCGACGGCTCGGCTGAGCAGGAGGGCGACGGCCACGCAGACCAGGGGCAGCAGCCACAGGATCGGGCTGCGGTAGGTGAACAGGAGCAGGACGGCCACCACGAGCACGGTGACCAGGGTCAGCGTGCGGCCGGTGCTCTCGATCGCGTCCTCGGCGTCGAGTGCGTTGCCGGCCGGGCCGGTCAGTCGTACGGTCAGGCCGGCCGGCAGCTCCGCGCGGGCCCGGTCGCGGACCTTGCGTGCCTGGTCGGCGGGGGTACGGCCGTCCCCGGCCTTGGCATCGAGCGGGACGACCAGGGTGATCGCGGCGCCGTCGGCGGAGCGGCCGGCGGCGGCGATCGGGCCGCGGGCGAGCGGGGCGAGGGCGGTGCGGTCGGCCTCGACCTTGGCGAGGTCGGCGGGTCCGAGGCCGCCGGGGCGGGCGTAGATCAGGATGCCGTCCGCGAGGTCGCCGTCGGGGAAGCGGTCGGTGAGTTCGGCGACTCGGGTGGATTCGGCGCCGCGGGGGAGTTCGACGGTGGTGTTGTCGCGGGAGTGCGGTGCGCGTTGGGAGGCGAGGGGGATGGCTATGGCGATCAGGATCAGCCAGGCGAGGAGCGCCGGCCAGGTGTGGCGCCTGCCGGTCGCCGGCCGGGGGGTTCGCTCGACGGCCGGATCGCGGCCCGGTGGGTGGTTGTGGGCAGGGGTGAGCGACTTGCCTGTACGGAACACGGGATGATCTCCTCGTGGGTGGATGCGCGCGCTCGTGAAGACACGTCCTCGCGGACGTGGGGTGCGGCCTCCGCCTTCCGGGCCGTCGAGCTGCAACTCGACGGCCCGGGGTCGTCGCGGGGCCGGGCGCGGGTGTTGGTTTCGGGTATTGGTTCGTGCGTGTTTCGGGTCAGGCTCGGGCGGGCGGCGGCTCCGGCGACTGCGATGGTGGTTCGGCCGGTTCCGCCGGTTCCGGAAACGCGAAGAAGCGGGTCAGGACGGTACGGGCCTCGGGTGGGGTGTCCTCGGGGGAGCGTTTGTAGCGGTAGAGCAGCTTGATGTACTCCTCGAAGAATTCGAGGAGTTCGTCGAAGGTCACTTTGATCTCGCTGTGCGAGAAGGGCACCGCGTCGGCCCATTCGCCGGGCAGGTCGGTGCCCTCGATCCGCAGCCGCGCCAGTTGTTCGAGGTCGGCGGCGAGGTCGAGGCGGGTCATCTCGTCGAAGACGGCCCGCATCTCGGTGGTCTGCTCGCTGCGCATCGGGAAGCGTCGATCGGTCTTGATCACGCGCCACCAGCGCTCGCGGCCCTTGGCCAGTTCCGGGGCCTCCTCGATGAACCCGTGCTCGGCCAACTGCCGCAGGTGGTAGCTCGCCAGCCCGCTGCTCAGGCCCAGGGCGCGGCCGAGGGAGGTCGAGGTGGCCGGCCCGTCGCGCAGGGCGCGGGCGATCCGGTAGCGCAGGGGATGCGCGAGCAGGCGCAGCGCGTCGAGGTCGGTGATCTCCTGGCGCTCCGGGGGCTGGGAGGTGGTCACATGGCGAGCCTAAGCGCGGACCGGGAAGTTGCAAAGAGCTTTTGCAAAGAAGTTTTGCATCTTTGTGTGTGCTGGACGCGGGTCGGCCGGAGGCAGAGCGGCCCGAGCGTCAGCCGGCTTTGTTCGGACCGGCGAGAACCTGCTCGACCTGCTTCCGGACCAGTGCTTCGTCCGGGTGCTGGGGCGTGGTGCCGGTGAGGTTGACGCGCACGACGCGGATCATGGTGGTGCCTACGCGTACCAGGACGATCGAGTGCACCCAGGCCGGCCCCGTGTCCGTGCGCGAGATGGCCTCGAAGGCCAGGCTTTCGTCGCCGAGGTGGGGAAAGTCGAAGGCTCGGGTGGTGAAGAGGCCGGACATGCCGTCCTTCGTCACACGCTGGTCCACGCATCGTGGAAGCAGGTCGCGGGCGGTGGGGATGACCTTTTTGGCGTCGTCGGCCGACAGGGAGGTCAGGCCCGCGCCGAGAATCGCGTATGCCGCGCCGCCGGGGGCGGGATCGTGGCTGACGATCGATGCCTTCGCCAGGACGCGATACACCCCGGACGCCGGATTGCTCTGTGCGGTCAGCCGATCGCAGTCGTCCGCCATGGCCGGCGGTTTGTCGTCGTCCCGGTCGGAGTCGACGTCGAGTTGCCGGCCCTGCGGCATGTCCGTCTTTTTCAGCAGCACCCGCTTGAGCTCCGCCTTCGACAAGGCGCCGCCGGTGCCGGCGTCGGCCTCGGATGCGCTCGGGCTCTGGACCGTCACGGTGCGCGGCTTCACGGAGGAGGCGTCGGCCGGTTCCTCGGCGGGACTCGCGCCCGCCGTCACGGCGGCCAGGAGGGTGATCACGAGCGGGCCGACCGTCCGGTGCGGGCGAACACGTACCAGTGCACGAACCTTCGCGAGAGGCGGTGGGTGGGGTGCGGCCGGCTCAGTATGGCGGTCGTCGTTTGTGCAGATCAGGGCGGTGGTCCGTTGACAGTTCGCGGGGCCGGGGATATTCCTGACTGATCGTCAGATCAGCTCGGCAGCTAGGGAGCCAGTCATGGAGCGCGACTTCGGGAGCCGGGCGGGGGCGGTCGTGGTCGTCGGGGCCGGGGGTGGGATCGGGGCCGCGATCTGCCGCCTGTTCGCCGAGCGGGGGGCGGACCTGGCGGTCACCTATCGCAACGGCGCCGCGGCGACCGAGGCCGTCGCCGAGCAGGCCCGGGTCGAGTACAAGCGGCGGGCTCGTGCGTGGCGGGTCGATCTGACCGACGCGGACGCGGTGGCGACGTTCGTGGCGGAGGCGGCGGCGGAGTTCGGCGGGGTGCACACGGTGGTGTACGCGGCCGGGCCGCACGTACCGATGTTGCACCTGAGCCGGGTCACCCCGGCGCAGTACCGCGAGCAACTGGACGGCGACGCCGCGGCGTTCTTCAACCTGGTACACCCGTCGCTGCCGCATCTGCGCGCGGCGGGCAACGGCAGCCTGGTCGCGGTCACCACGGCGGCCACCAGCCGATTCCCGGTGCGGGACGGCCTGTCGTCCTGTACGAAGAGCGCGGTCGAGGCCATCGTGCGCGGCATCGCGGCCGAGGAGGGCCGCTTCGGGGTGCGCGCCAACTGCGTCGGACCCGGCATGCTCACCGACGGCATGGCCGCGCGGCTGATCGACAGCGGCGACCTCGACGACCGCGCACTCGACGTGGCCCGCCGCAACATCCCGCTGCGACGCTTCGGCGGCGCGACGGACATCGCCGAGGCGGTCTGCTTCCTGGCCTCCGACCGCGCGGGTTTCATCAGCGGCCAGAAGCTGGACGTGGACGGCGGCTACGGCGTCTGACGGAGAGGAGAGCGCATGGCGTTCGAGATCGACCTGCCGCTCGGTGCGGATGCCGGGGTGGCTCGGTGGGCGGACGAGCCGGCCGAGATCGGCAACGGTCGGTTCCTGCGGGCGGTGGTGGGGAGTTCGGCGCGATTCCACCACCTCGATACGGATCGCATGGTGGGCCGGCCGACCGATGCTCCGGAGGTCACGGAGTCGTCGGCCAGTCTGTTGTCGCGGGCCATGCACATGTGCTTCTCGGCCCATCTGCCGCTCGCCTTGTCGCCGGACGTGCTGTGGTACGTCGTCGTTCACGAGGTAGCCGTCCATGTGCGGCTCAATGCCGACACCTACGCGGAGTTGTTCACGGATACCCCGGGGCAGCGGCAGACCATCGTCGTGCGCGACGACGCGGCGCCGCTCGACTGGGGGCGCTCGATCGGTCTGGTGCGAGGGCCGCTGCGAGCGCGGATCGGGGCGGAGACGGCCGATCTCTTCCAACCGGCCTTCTCGACCACCACCGCCGCCGATGCCGCCGCCGTGCTGGTGGCACTGCTGGATGTGGTTGGGCCCTACTACGACTTCCACTGGAAGACACTGTGCGGCATTCCCCGGATCCGGCTGGAGGGTACGGACGAGGACTGGCGTCTGCTCGCTGCCCGGGTGCGCGGATTGGCCGAGCGGTTCGCGGGGCTGCGGGCGTGGTTCGCGGGCTTGGCCCCGGTGCTGGACACCATCGCCGCGACCGCCGCGGGGGACGGCGTGGATCAGGAGTTCTGGCGGTCGATCTACAAGTATCGGTCCGCGTCCGGCGGCGACTCGGTCACCGGATGGATCAATGCCTTCCTCGCCCACCGGTACGGCGACGGCGGGCCTGTTCCCAAGGACGAGTTCGGAGCGGGCCGCACGGCCGTGGGTCACTTCCCCTCGCACGTCTCCAAGGTGCCCTTTCGGTGGGAATCCCTCGCCGGCTCGTTCGACATGGGCTTCCTCGGCGGCATTCTGGGCATCGAGCGCGACGGCGAGTGGATCCGGCCCCGACTCGGCACCGCCGTGGTCGAGTTCCTTCCCGATGCCGAACCCCGTGACCAGCGTTTGCCCGAGCCCTGGACGTTGGCCGACATTCGGCGACTCACCGGCTGCCCCGAGGTCCGGATTCTCGATACTCCCGGCACCGTGACCTTCGACGGCCGGCCCCTCCACGCCGACTGTGTGATCGACATGGAGGGACCGCGGGTCGTTCGGGACGAGGCCGGTCATTGGTATGTCGGCCACGTCACCTCGGCCGCAGGTGAGACCGAGTGCTGGGATTGCTGCGGTCCGGATTTCGGCCTTGCCCTGCGGTATTGGTGAACTCGGGTCAGGGCGCGGTGGGTTCCACCGGGATCCACAGGGCCGCGTCGGCTCGGGTGCCGTCTTCGGTGGGGCGGACGCGGAGGATTTCCGGGCCCGGGCGGCTGCGGTACGGGTTGGACGGGAACCACTGGGTGAAGATGTCGCGCCACAGGTATTGGAGGGCCTGCGGGTACGGGCCGGAGTTCTCGAAGACGGCCCAGGTGCCGGCCGGGACGGCCAGGGTGTCGAGGGCGTCGGGGTCGTCGGGAACCTGATTGTTCGTCACGACGCCGTGGTAGTAGTCGAGTTCGGTGCCCTCGGCGCGGCTGGGGTCGAGGTTGTCGGTGACCGCGACGATCCCGTCCGGGTCCTGGTCGGAGAGGGCCTTGATGCGGGCGGTCGTCTCCCGGTCGATGCCCCCGACGAACTCGGCGATCGCCTGGTTCACGCCCTCGTGGACGAGCGGGACCCTGGCCCTCTTGCCGACCACGCGGAACGCGTCCTTGTGCACGATCCGATATTGCATGGTGCTGCTCCCATCGATGATGAGTCGGAAGGACATCCGCGGCTGTGCGCTGAGCACCGCACCGGTACGCCGGGCCTCGCCCGGGCCCACGCCGTGCATGGCGCGGAACGCGCGGGCGAAGGCCTCGCCCGAGGAGTAGCCGTGGCGGACCGCGACCTCCAGCAGGGTCGGCTCGCCGGCCAGGACCTCGGCCGCCGCCAGGGTGAGCCGTCGGCGTCGGATGTACTCCGACAGCGGCATCCCGGCCAGCGCGGAGAACAGGCGGCGGAGGTGGTACTCCGACGTCATGGCGATCCGCGCCAACTCGGCCACGTCGAGGTCCTGGTCGAGGTGCGACTCGATGTGGTCCAGGGCCTGGTTCAGCTGCTCCAGCACGTGGATTCCTTCTTCCCTTCCGTCGTGTTCCTTGTGCCGACAACGCTAGGGAGGGGGTGGTGGGGCGGACCCGACATCCTGTGCCCGGTTCGGTCGGGTGGGTGAATGGGGGAGTGGATGGCCCGGTGATGTCGTCGGCGTCTGAGAGCGTGGCCGTGCCGCGTGCGATGCGGTGTGGTTCGGTCCGCGACGAGTTCGATGAGGTGTGCGATGCGCAAGATCGTGTACTGGCAGTCGGTGACCCTCGACGGGTTCATGGAGGGGCCGAATCGGGAGATCGATTGGAGTGCGGTCGACGACGAGTTGCACGAACACTTCAACGAGCGGCTGCGGAAGATGAGCGCCTTTCTGCAGGGGCGGGTCGTGCACGAGTTGATGGCCGACTTCTGGCCGACGGCGGACGCCGGTCCGGAGAGCGTCGGGCCGATGCTGGAGTTCGCCGGGATCTGGCGGGACATGCCGAAGATCGTCTTCTCCCGGACCCGCGAGTGGACCGACTGGAACACCACGACCAAGCGGGACGTGGTGCCCGAGGAGATCATGGCGCTCAAGGCGGAGCCGGGCGGCGACATGGTGGTGGGCGGTGCGGACCTGGCGGCCACGTTCCAGAGGTTGGGCTTGATCGACGAGTACGCGGTGTACGTGCACCCGGTGCTGATCGGCCGCGGGAAGCCGATGTTCCGGCCCACGGACGACAAGACCGACCTGCGGCTGGTGGAGAGCCGGGCCTTCGGGAGCGGGGTCGTGCTGCTGCGCTATCAGGTCCGGTGAGGTGACGGGCGGCTCCGCCGGGGTCGAGCGGGCCACGTCGCCCTCCGCGACCGTGGGTCGTCCGGACGTCGAACCGTGAGCGGCGGTCGTCCGTCGCCGCGGATGTACGTCCATGCGGTGGCCGGAGGATGTCCGTTGCGGAGCGGCGTCGTGCAAACGATCATGGCGGTCATGGCGCAACCGAGGCAGATCATCGAATGCGGAGACTTCGTCCTGCGACGTTGGCGGGCGCAGGAGGACTTCGCCGCGGCGTTCACGTTGATCGATGAATCCGTGGACCACCTTCGCCCCTGGGAGCCGTGGGTGGCTCAGCACAGCGAGGAGTACACCCGGAAGCTGCTCGAGCGGTTCGAGAAGGGCTGGGCGAACGGTGACGTGTACAACTACGCGATCACCCGGGACGGCACCCCCGTGGGCATGTGCCAGACCTACCGTGCACCCGAACCGCAGGGCCGCCGTATGGGCTACTGGCTGCACCCCGCCGCCACCGGCAAGGGCCTCGCCACGAGGGCGACCGCGGCGCTGGTCGAAGAGATGTTCGCCATGCCGGAGTTCGAGTACGTGGAGATCACACACGACGTGGCCAACGCCGCGAGTGAGGCGATACCGCGGCGGTTGGGCTTCACCGAGATCCGGCGGGAACCGGGGACGCCGCCGGTGGCTCCGTCCGGGACCGGGATCGACGTGGTTTGGCGGCTGAACCGCCCGGTGGCGGGCGCTGCGGGCGGCTGAACCGGCGAACGCTCGGGAGGTTGGCGAGGGTGTCGGTGTCGCCTGCGGGGTCGGGTTCGGCCGGGCTTTCGGGAGGATCGGACGAAGGCTCGCTACGAGGGGGTTTGCGGTGCGGGAGCCGGATTCGGCGATTGTGCTCGTCACGGGTGTCATGGCGGCCGGGAAGTCCACGGTCGCCCAGCTGTTGGCCGAGCGGCTGCCGCGTTCCGTACATCTGCGCGGCGACACCTTCCGGCGGATGATCGTGTCGGGCCGGGAGGAGATGACGCCGCGGCCGACCGCCGAGGCGACGGAGCAACTGCGGCTGCGGCACGGGGCTTCGGCGGCGGTCGCGGACATGTACGCCCGGGCCGGGTGGACCGTCGTCGTCCAGGACGTGGTGCTTGGCGAACACCTCGCCGCGTTCGTGGACGCCGTGGCCACGCGGCCCCTGTACGTCGTCGTCCTTGCCCCGAGCCCGGAAGCGGTGACGGGGCGGGAGGCCGGCCGGGACAAGACCGGCTACGGCGGGCCCTGGACGGTGGACGCCCTCGACGGGGCCCTGCGCCGGGAAACCCCACGGCTCGGGTTGTGGTTGGACACCTCCGATCTGACCCCCGCCGAGACGGTCGACGGCATCCTCGCGGACTTGGCGACCGCTCGCGTCGCGGGTTGATCGACGGCGTGACGGTGTGACGGCGGCTGTCGTGGGCGCCGGTGCGCGGTGATGGGTGGTCAGGGTTCCCGGACGGACGTCGCGGGTGCGGCGAGGATCGTTGGGTAAGTGCGGGTGGCTGGTCCGGGGCCGGTCAGAGTCGGTGGTGGGCCGCTGCCGGCGTGCGGGGCTCCAAGGCTTGGAGCTTCCGGCGAGGCGCGTGTGTTGCTCACCGAAAACCGACCGGCAGCGGCGGGCAGGGAGGGCACTCGGGTCGAGTCCTCCGAGGAGCCTTCCCGAGTGGGCCGGGCAGGGGCATTTCGAGGTGCGGTGGGCGTGTGGGAGCGGGAGTTCACGAAACTGGACGGCGTGGGGTGCCGTGGCCTCGGCCTGAGGGAAAACCGCAGGTCAGTGCGGAGAGGGAGCACTTGAGGTGCCTCGGGATCCGGTTTCGGCCCCTGCCGGGCACTTTCGGTCTTCTCGACGGCCTCTGCGAGGTCGCAGCGCCCGAAGTCGACGGCGATTGGAGGGTTTTGGTCCTACGGCGGCTTTGAGGAGGCCGGAGCGCACGAAACCGGCACTCGACGCCCGACTTTCCACCCCGACCCCACAAAACCGCAGGTCACCGAAGCTCGAAGCCCACAACCACCCATCGCGATCCGGTTTCGAACCCCAACTCCCCTCTAAACGCGCCGAACTGCCCGGGAAGGCTCCTCGGAGGACTCGACTTTTCGCCGACCAACACGCCTATCCCGTCGGGAGCCCCGGGTCTCGAAGCCCCGCACGCCGGCGGCGGCTCACCGCCGACTCTGACCGGCCCCGGACCAGCCACCCGCAGCCAAAGGCGCAACGTGCGCCGGAAGCACCGGACCCATTCGGGAAGGCTCGCCGGCGGACTCAACCGGAGCGCCCTCCCTGCTCGCCGCTGCCAGCCGGTTTTTACCGAGCAACACGCCCGTCTCGTCGAGACCTCGCAGTCTTGGAGCCCCGCACGCCGGCGGCGGCTCACCGCCGACTCTGATCGGCCCCGGACCAGCCACCCGCAGCCAAAGGCGCAACGCTCGCCGGAAACGCCCGACCCACTCGGGAACGCCGCCCGGCGGACTCGACCCGAGCGCCCACCCTCCCCGCCGCTGCCGGTCGGTTTTCGCCGACCAACGCGCCCGTCTCGTCGGGAGCCCGGGTCTCGAAGCCCCGCACGCCGGCAGCGGCCCACCACCGACTCTGACCGGCCCCGCACCAGGCCACCCGCAACCAACAGCGCAACGCTCGCCGGAAGCACCCGACCCACTCGGGAACGCCGCCCGGCGGACTCGACCCGAGCGCCCACCCTCCCCGCCGCTGCCGGCCGGGTTCGCCAAGCAACGCACACGCCTCACCGCGCACTTCGAGTCTCGGAGCCCCGCACGCCGGCAGCGGCTCACCGCCGACTCGGACAGGCCACCGACCGGCCCGCGTAACCCGAAGCGCGATGCGCGCCGCGGACGCGGGTCGACCCGATGGCCGGTTGCCCCCTTGCCGCCTATTGCCGCCGAAGGCCGCCCACGGCGTGACCACACTCGGAAAACCGAACGAGGGCGACCCCCGCATCTGCGGGAGTCGCCCTCGGGCCGGGCGTCGTCGGTGTGTTCAGCCCTTGTCGAGTACGTCCGCCGCGATCAGGTTCTCCAGGTAGCGGTCGTCCCACCAGTTGAGTTGCAGGGACTTGGCGCGGCGGAAGTACAGCTGTACGTCGCATTCCAGGGTGAAGCCCATCCCGCCGTGGACGTGTACCGCCAGGTCCGTGACCTCGCGGTAGGTGCGGGCGGCGAAGAGCTTGGCCATCGGGGCCAGGCGGGCGGTGTCGCGGCCCTTGTCGCGGGACCAGGCGGCCTCCCAGACCAGGGTCTCGGCGCCGTCGACGGCGGTCGAGGCGTCGGCCATGTTGTGCGCGATCGCCTGGAAGGCGCCGAGCGGCTTGTCGAACTGCTTGCGGTGCTTGGCGTATTCGACGGTGATCTCCAGCGCGCGCTTCGCGCCGCCGACCGCCTGGGCCGCGAGCAGGATCAGGCCGTCGTGCAGCACGTCCGACCAGACCGGCCAGCCGGCCCCCGCCGTGCCGACCAACTCACCTCGCACATCCGAGAGTTCGACGCGGTACTGGGTGTCCGAGGCGATCGTCTGCTGCTGGGTCGTGGTGACCCCGGCCGCCTTCGGGTCGACCAGGAACAGCGACACGCCCTGGTTCGGATCGCCCGGGGTGCCCGCGGTGCCGGTGCGGGCGAGCACGAGCAGGACGTCGGCCGCCGCCGCGTAGGCGACGTGCCGCTTCGTACCGGACAGCAGGTAGCCGTCGCCGTCCGCGCGGGCCGCCAGCGCGACGCCCTTGCCGCCGAAGCCGCGGTCCGGCTCCAGCCACGCCACGCTCGCGATGGTGGTGCCCGCCGCGATGCCCGGCAGGTACTTCTCGCGCTGCTCGTCGGACCCGGCCGCGGCCAGCACACCGCCGACGAGGACCGAGCTGACGAAGTGCGGAGTCGGCGCGAGGGAGCGGCCGAACTCCTCGTAGACCACGGTCGCGTCGAGCGTGGTCATCTCCGACCCGCCCCACTTCTCCGGGAGCGTCAGACCGGTCAGGCCGGACTCGCCGAGCTTCTTCCAGAAGTCCTTGGGATAGCCGACCGGGTCGTTCTCCAACTCGCGAACGACGGTGAGGTCGGCGTGCCGGGCCGTCAGGCCGCGCACGGTCTCCCGGAGGATGTCCTGTTCCTGGGTGAAATCGAGGTCCATCGCGCGTCTCCTCTAGGGCTTCCAGCGCTCGCCGCGCCGGTCCCACGGGTTGTCGTCGGGGGTGGTGGGCAACGCGATTCGCGCGGTGGCCGTGGTGCGGACCGCGCCGTCGACGGTCAGCGAGATCTCGGCCCGGACCCAGCCGCAGCCGGTCTCGTCCACGGAGACGTCGTCCACCGTGCCGGTGAGCAGCATGTGGTCGCCCGGGAAGACCGGCTTGGTCATCCGGAACACCATCCGGCCGATCCGGCCCTTCGGGCCGGTCCAGTCGTTGAGGTAGCGCTCGAACCAGGCTGCCTGGTTCGGGGTGTTCAGGAAGATGTCCTGCACACCCTGGCGCTCGACCGCGAACTTGTAGTCGTGGTGCATCGGCCGCCAGTCGCGGCTGGCCAACGCTCCCAGGATGACCGTGGTCGCGGTGACGTCCACGCCGAAGGTCGGCAGCGCGTCGCCCTTGGCCAACCGGTCCAGGGTCAGGTCGCTCATGCGGTGGCCTCCCGCCGGTAGCCGTAGCCGGTGTAGGACTCGGTGCCGAGCAGGGCGCCGTCCTGGTTGTGGTACTCGACGTCGATCACCCAGAAGCGGCCGATCCCGAGCTTGGTGCGCTTTTCCGGGCTGACCGACCGAAGCACCTGACGCGACGTCACGATGTCGCCCAGGCGCACCGGTTCGTAGAACACGTTGGTGTTGTCGGTCATGATCGCCTCGGGCAGTTCGAAGCGGATCTTGAGGTCGAAGTGCACCTGGAGGGACAGTTGCTCACCCTCCGCGCCGGGTGCCCAGTAGTGCGGGCGGGCCCACGCGGACAGCAGGCTGAGCGGGGCGATATGACCATCCGTCAGCTCCGCCGCGACCGCGTCGTCCCAGAACAGCGGATTGCCGTTCTGCACCGACGCGCACGAGGTCCAGATGTAGCCGCGCTCGGCGGGGAAGTCACCCCGCTTCTCGTACTGGACCTTGCCGATCAGTGCCGCCACGTCCTCGGGCAGCGTGGTGTCCTGTGCCGTCATGCGACCACTCCTGAAGCACGAAGCTCGGCCACCCGGTCGGGGGTGTACCCGGCGGAGGCGAGCAGCTCGTCGGTGTCGGTGATCCCGGATTCGCGGACCGGGTACGGTTCGGTCGGCGCCTGCTGACCGGCCAGTACCGGGCCCACCTGGCGGAACTCGCCCTGGGCGGGGTGGGTTGCGGTGGTGAACGCGCCGCGGGCCAGATACTGCGGGTCGGCCAGCAGTTCCGGTACGGACGACACGGCCGACACGCAGGTGTCGGCGGGGGCCAGCTCGGCCACCCAGTCGTCCCGGTCACGGCCGGCGAACACCGTCGAAAGATCCGCCCGGATCGCGTCCTGCGCGTCGTCGTCGAGCTGGCGCGACGCCCACTTGTCCAGCCCGGTCAACCGGCACAGGTTGGCCCAGAAGCGGCCCTCGATCGCGGCCACCGCCAGCCACTTGCCGTCCCGCGCGCGGTAGGTGTCGTAGCACGCGTAGCGGCCCGTCAAAATGCCGTGCCGGGGCTCCGGTTCGACGCCGGTGGCCAGGTACTCGTCCACGCCCAGCGCCATCAGCGCAAGCATCCCGTCGGCCACCGAGACGTCCAGACGCGCGCCGTCGCCGGTGCGCTGCCGGCGGAACAGCGCGCCCATGATCGCGATCACCGCGTGCATCCCGCCGCCCGCGCTGTCCGCGACGGTCGCGCCGGGGATCGGCGGCCCACCGTCCGCGCCCGGCCCGGACACGTGCAGGAAGCCGCCCACGCCCAGGTAGTTCAGGTCGTGCCCGGCCTGCTGGGCGTACGGGCCGTCCTGGCCGAAGCCGGACGTGGAGCAGTAGACGATCGAGGGGTTGCGCGCCGAGGCCGCGTCCGGGCCGATGCCCAGGCGGTCCACCACACCCGGGCGGAAGCTCTCGATCACCACGTCGGCGCCCTCGACCAGGGTGAGGAACGCCTCGCGGCCCTCGGGGGCCTTCATGTCGAGCAGCACGCGCCGCATTCGCCGGTGCGCGCTGTACGAGTAGTAGGGCGGCGCGATCTGCACGCCGCTCCGGGCCGGGACCGGGCCGACCTTGATCACGTCGGCGCCGTAGTCCGCCAGCCAGCGCGAGGCGCGGGCGGCGGGGCCCACGCTCGCCAGGTCCAATACGGTGACGCCTTGCAGGAACTCTCCGGACATGACGCGGCCTCGTCAGAAGTTCTTGGGAAGGCCGAGGCCGCGCCGGGCGATGATGTTCTTCTGCACCTCGGAGGTGCCGCCGCCGATGGTGTCCAGCACGGTGTAGCGGTAGGTCGAGTCGGCGCGACCGGTCATCGGCGCGTCCTCGGTGCCCACCCGCAGCTGGGTGCCCGGCGAGGCGATGTCCATCGACGCGTTCGCGAGCCGCTTGGACAGCTCGGTGGCGTAGAGCTTGTAGCCCGACGCCTCGACCGTGGGCGGTTTTCCGCCACCGGCCGCGGCGGCCACCACGCGCAGCCCGAGCAGGCGCGCCACGGCGGCCTCGGTGACCAGCGTGGCCAGCTGCTTGCGCACGATCGGGTCCTCGCGCAGCGGCTCGTCGTCGCGCGTGGCCTCCTTGACGTACTCGGTCAGTACGTTCAGCCGCTGCTGGATCGGGGCGAACGAGAACATCGTGAAGCGTTCGAGGTCGAGCGCCTGGGAGATGTATTGGAAGCCCTTGTTCAGCTCGCCGACCACGTACTCGTCGGAGACCCAGACGTCGTCGAAGAAGACGTCGTTGGTGCGCTCGTCGCCCATCGTCCAGATCGCCCGGACGGTGATGCCCGGGTGGTCCATCGGCACCAGGAACAGCGTGATGCCGTGGTGTTTGGGCGCGTCGGGGTCGGTGCGCGCGCCGACCCAGTACCACTCGGCGAAGTGCGCGGAAGTGGTCCAGGTCTTCTGGCCGTTGAGCCGCCAGCCCTCGCCGTCGCGGACCGCGCGCAGCTTCATCGAGGCGGCGTCGGAGCCGGCCTCGGGCTCGCTGTAGCCGACCGCGAACTCGACCTCGTTGTTCAGGATCTTGGGCAGGAACTCGGCCTTGAGCTTGTCGCTGCCGTGCGCGAGCAGGGTCTTGCCGATGATGCCGACGCCCTTGCCGATCTGCGGTCCACCGCGCCCGGCGAGGGCTTCGTTGAGCAGGTATTCGTAGACCCCGTCGCCGTCCTGGCCGCCCCACTCCTCGGGCCAGGTGATGCCGAGCCAGCCTTGGTCGGCCATCTTGCGCATGTAGGCGCGGCGTGCGGGGGTGTCGACGACCTGGGCCATGTTCTCCCGGGTGACATCGAACACTTCGGGGTCGGGATTGGCGTCGAGAAACCGCTCGACCGTCTCGCTGAACGCGGTCTGGTCGGGGGAGAAGTCGAAGTCCACGGGTCGCCTTTCGGGGCGCGCCCATGCCGGCAGCCTCACCTGTGTACGTGCAGGTGAGGCAGCCGGCACAGAACCTGACGGATAGTCAGATCAAGGTAACACCGGCCTGGGTTCATTTCGAGTGGCGGTCGGCAAATGATGTGTGGGCCCCGTCTCGTCGGGATCGGGGCGGGTCGTTTGCGTGACGGCTTCGGTTCGGCTCCGGTGCGTTCTTGCCGCAGTCGGTGTTTCGTCGGCGCGTACTCGGTTTCGGCGCCCGCGTGCGCGCCGGGGCGTGTGGGGGCGCCGGGGTGGGCATGATCACGCCAGGGCCGACGAAGCGGTTCTGGACAAGTCCGGAAAAGTTACGGCGCGTCCGCGATCGACCACCTATCGTGGGTGGACATGAGCGGAAATGCTTGCCCGCAATGCGGTCGGGAGCACCCGTGGTGCGAGGTCGAGTGGTCGGCGTTCGAGGCCGACGACGCGACCGGTCCCGACCCGGACGAGACCGACGCCGACGGCCCGCCGTACCGGGTCTCCGAACTCCTGCCGGACATCCTCGATTTCCTCGCCCGCGGCAGCCGCGGGCCCGACTGGGCGGGTGCGCGCCGACGCCCGGCCCGGTCGCTGCGCGGGCTGATACCCGGTCCCAGGACCGGTTGTTGACGCAGCGTCAGCGGCACCGCGCCGGATCTCGCGGCGGCGGGTGTCGGGCTGACGCTGCGTCAAGAACGGGCGGCGCGCGGCGAACCCGCGCACCGCGACGCGTCCGGGCCGCGATGCGCACGGCCCTGGACGCGCCCATATCGCGACACGCCCCGCGCGCCGTCGTGATGGCCTACGCGCGCTGTGAACTGACCGAGACGACCTCGCCGGTCATGTACGACGAGTAGTCCGAGGCGAGGAAGACCATCACGTTCGCCACCTCCCACGGCTCGGCGGCGCGGCCGAACGCCTCGCGTGAGGACAACTCGTCGAGCAGTTCCTCCGACGACGCCTTCGCCAGGAACGCGTGCATCGCGATGCTCGGCGCGACCGCGTTGACCCGTACCCCGAACTCCGCCGCCTCCACCGCCGAGCAGCGGGTCAGCGCCATCACGCCGGCCTTGGCCGCCGCGTAGTGCGCCTGACCCTTCTGCGCCCGCCAGCCCAGCACCGAGGCGTTGTTGACGATCACGCCCTTCCCGCGCGGCCGCATGTGCCGCAGCGCCGCCCGGGTGCAGCGGAACGTGCCGTTGAGGGTCACGTTCATCACCAGGTCCCACTGCGCGTCGGTCATGTCGACGAGGTTGGCCTCGCCGCCGAGCCCGGCGTTGTTGATCAGCACGTCGATGCCGCCGAGTTCGCGCGCGGCCGTGTCGATCAGGTTCTGCACGTCGTCCTCGACGGTGACGTCACAGGGCACGGCCAACGGCCGCGACCCGATCAGCTTGGCGAGTTCGTCGGCGGCCTCGCCCAGGCGGCGTTCGTGCTTGTCGCTGATCGCGATCACGGCGCCCTCCTCGGCGGCGCGCTTGGCGGCGGCGAAGCCGATCCCGGTGCCCGCCGCGGCGGTGATCAGGACCGTCTTGCCGGTCAGCAGGCCGTGGCCCTCGACGTAGGTGGGGGCGGCGGTGGGGGTCACTTGGCGTCTCCTCGCGGTTCACGGGGCATGCCGAGGACGCGCTCGGCGATGATGTTGCGCTGCACCTCGTTCGACCCGCCGTAGATGGTGTCGGACTTGGTGAACAGGAACAGGCGCTGCGCCTCGGACAGTTCGTACGGAGCCGCGACGGCCAGGGTGGATTCGACGCCGGCCACGTCCATCGCGAGCGTGCCGAGGCGTTGGTGCCAGCCCGCCCACACCAGCTTGGCCACCGAGGCCGCACCGGGGTCGGGCGAGCCGAGCGTGCGCAGCGCGTTGCAGCGCAGCACCTTCAGGTCGATCCAGCTCTGCAGCAGCCGGTCGCGCAGGACGGGGTCCTCGATGGCGCCGTTGGCCTTCGCCTCTGCGACCACCTTGTCCAACTCGATCTCGAAGCCGATCTGCTGGGCCAGCGTGGACACCCCACGCTCGAACGCGAGCAGGCCCATCGCCACGCCCCAGCCCGCGCCCACCTCGCCCACCACGTGCTCGGCGCGCGCGTGGGCCTTGTCGAAGAAGACCTCGTTGAACTCGCTGGTGCCGGTGAGCTGCACGATCGGGCGGATCTCGATGCCCGGCTGGTCCATCGGCGCGAGCAGGAAGGTGATGCCCCTGTGCCGCTGCGAGCCGGGATCGGTGCGGGCGAGTACGAAGCACCAGTTCGCCTCGTGGGCGAGCGAGGTCCATACCTTCTGGCCGGTGATCAGCCAGTCGCCGGACTCGGGGTCGACCGCGGCGGAGGTGCGCAGGTTGGACAGGTCGGAGCCGGCGCCCGGCTCGGAGTAGCCCTGGCACCACAGTTCCTCGCCGCGCGCGATGGCGGGCAGGAAGCGCGCCTTCTGCTCGTCGGTGCCGAACGCGAGCACGGTCGGGCCGAGCAGGTTCTCGCCCATGTGGTTGACCCGGCCGGGCGCCTGGGCACGGGCGTACTCCTCGCCGAAGATCACCTGCTGCATCAACGACGCCTCGCGGCCCCCGTACTCCCGGGGCCAGGCCAGGCCGATCCAGCCGCCCTCGCCCAGGCGCAGCTCCCACGCCCGGCGGATCTCGAAGTGCTCGTGTTCGCTGCCGGGACCGCCGGTACCGACCGCCGCGGCGAACTCACCGGAAAGGTTCTCCCGGAGCCACGCGCGGACCTCGGCCCGGAACTCCTCGTCTTCGGCGCTGTACCGGAAATCCACAGCCAGTCCAATCTCGTCGCCTCGCCGTGCGGGCGGGACGACGGCCGCGCGCGCGGGGTCGGTGGACCGGGTCGGTGCGCACCGACCCCGCGTGCGTCGCCTGTCGGGGGTCGCGTCAGTTGCCGGCGGCGGCCTCGGCGGCCTTCTTCTTCGCCGCGGCGGCCGCGTACTCCTTGAGCTGGGCGAGCACCGGCATCGGGTCCTGGCCGATCTGGGTCGGCAGCTTCTCGGCGATCTCCTCGGCCGTCCAGCGGTCGGCCGCGTACATCGTCTTGATCTCGTGCGGCTGGTCCCACAGCGCGATCTTGGGTCCGGCGGTCGTGTACACCTGGCCGGTGATGTTCTTGGCGTGGTCGGAGAGCAGGAAGACCACCAGCTCGGCGACGTCCTCGGGGTCGCCGATCTCCTTGAGCGTCTGCGGGACACCCTCGGACATCCGGGTGCGGGCCACCGGCGCGACGCAGTTCGCGTTGACGCCGTACTTGTTCAGGCCCAGCGCGGCGGAGCGCACGAAGGAGACGATGCCGCCCTTGGCCGCGGCGTAGTTCGCCTGGGCGACCGAGCCGAGCGCGTACACCCCGGAAGTGAAGCCGACGATCGAGCCGAAGCCCTGGGTCTTCATCACCTTGGAGGCGGCCTGTACGACGGTGAAGGTGCCCTTGAGGTGGGTGGCGATGACGCTGTCCCACTCGTCCTCGGTCATGTTGAAGAGCATGCGCTCGCGCAGGTTGCCCGCGACGGTGACGACGCCGTCGATGCGACCCCACTTCTCGACGCCGGCCTGCACGATGCGGGCGCCGCCCTCCATCGTGGCCACGGAGTCGGCGACCGCGACGGCCTCGCCGCCCAGCGCCTCGATCTCCTTCACCACGGCGTCGGCGACCTCGCTGGTCGGCGCGCTGCCGTCCATGGCGACGCCGTAGTCGTTCACGACGACCTTGGCGCCGTGCGCGGCGGCGGCGAGCGCCACGGCCCGGCCGATGCCGCGGCCGGCGCCGGTGACCGCGATTACCTTGCCCGTGAGGAAGTCACCCATGTGTTGTCCGCTCCTTGTCGGTGGCCTCGCCAGTAGGCCCCGGGAATCGAGGGCCGAGGCCCAGGTCGGGTCGGTCGTGGCACGTCCGGGTCGGTCGGTGCGGCCGGGGCCGCCGGTCCCGCCGGGCGCGGGCGTACAACAGCCTCGCCGCCTTGCGTACGCAAGGTGCGCGGCCTGTGAGAACGCCCTCTCGACATTATCTGACGATCCGTTAGTTTTCCTGGGTAGAGTGCCGCAGCACACAGCACGGCGCACGCTTCCCGGATCCGTTCGAGAATGTGCCCGTGGGTATTCGTGCCCGTCGGCACGTGTCACCACCGCCTGGAGGAGGCCCCCATGTCGCTGCCCCCCGAGTTCCACGAACTGGCCGCACGCGTGAACAACTGGGGCCGCTGGGGACGGGAGGACGAGATCGGGACGATCAACCTGATCACGGACGACGTGGTCCGGGCGGCGGCCGGTTGTGTGCGCACCGGCAAGCGCTTCTCGCTGGCCGTCGAGCTGCGCGAGGACGGCATCCAGAACGGGATGATCCCGGGCCGGGACAACCCCAAGCGCACCACGTTCCTGGTCAACCACGAGGTCTTCGGCCCCGGGACGGTGGCCACCAGCGACGACGCGGTGACGATGGGCATCCAGGCGGGCACCCACTGGGACGGGCTGACCCACGCGACGTACGACGACCGGCTGTACAACGGGCACTCGGCGAAGGAGACGGTCACCGCCGAGGAGGGCGCGCGCAAGCTGGGCATTCACAACGTGAGGACGCTGGTCTCGCGCGGGGTGCTGCTGGACGTGGCGCGGGCCAAGGGGGTGGACATGCTGGCGCCGGAGTACGCGGTGACGCCGGCGGACCTGGAGGCGGCCGAGGAGTTCGGCGACGTGAAGGTGCGCGCGGGCGACATCGTGCTGGTGCGTACGGGGCAGATCCGGCAGTACTTCGCGGGCGAGAAGGACATGTACTTCTACGGCCCGGGTCTGTCGGTGCGCACGCCCGAGTGGTTCCACGCGCGCGATGTGGCGGCGGTGGCCAACGACACGGTGACGTTCGAGGTCTTCCCGCCGGAGATCGAGGACTGCTTCATGGCGGTGCACGCGCTGCACCTGGTGGAGATGGGCATGCTCCAGGGGCAGAACTGGAACCTGGAGGAGCTGTCCGAGGACTGCGCGGCGGACGGCGTGTACGAGTTCTTCCTGGAGGCGTCGCCGGAGCCCTTCGTGGGGGGCGTGGGGACGCCGGTGAATCCGGTGGCGATCAAGTAGGGGCCCGGGGCGGGCGGGCCGTTGCGGGCTCGGGCCGGTCGCTTTGCCGAACACGCGTAGATCGCACGGCGCGCGGGCCCCGGACAGGATCGACCCGTCCCGGGGCCCGCGTGCGTTCCGGGCACCGCGACGAGGCCCGGAACGGCGGCGGTCCCACTTCGTCGAGGAAACCCGGGGCACGACCCGGGCGCCTCGTCGTCCCCTCGCGAACGACCGCCACACTCAGGGTGATCAGTGTCGGACGGCCCGTCAACACCCTCGGGGCGCCGATTTCGCGCGACAGATCACGATTCGTCTGCGCCGCGGTTCGGGCGACACAGCAGTAACTCCGGCAACTTGCGCACCACCGCGCCCACGCGACGCCGTGTCACCGATGCGGTGCGGCGCCACATGAGGCTTTCGGCGGTCGGCAAGTGCTGGACACGCGTTACCCGGTGACGCTCACCGGCAAGCCTTTTGGTCTCCGCGAAGGCCCCGGGGGGACCACGGCGGTGACTTCGGACCACGGCCCACCACCCACCTGCGGCCGCCTTGTCCAACGCGGCGCCCGCAGAGGCCACTTCGTGGGCACGATCACCGCGGGGCGTGAGCCCGCCGGGCCGCGCGGCGGACTTGGCTCGCGCGGTCGGTGGGGCGAGCATCGATCCGACGGGGGGTTGATCGCGGCACCACGACGGGAGGGCTCGCATGGACCACGCGCGATGGCGGCTTGCTCGGGAGCGGCGCCGCGTGGTCGGCGATGTCGAGCTGCCCGAGGTCGCGGCCGTGCGGATGGAGATCCGGGTGGCTTTCGACTTCGGGCAGGCGGTCTACGACCGGCGAACCGCGTCGGGTGTTTCGCAGCGGGAATCGGCCCGCCGAGCGGAGGTGAAGCGGGCGCAGATCGCGCGGCTCGAACTCGGCGGCACGGTGCCCACACCGGGCTTGGCGGCTCGATTGGCGGCGGCGCTCGATGCGGCGGTGCGCGTCACCCTGGACGGGGACGCGTCGGGGGTCGTGCTCACGCCGCACGCCGGCTGAGGTGCTCGGCAGGGGAGGGGGACGGTTGTGGTCGACGGGCTGGTTGCGGGTGTGCTGCGGAATCCTGCGGTGTCCCGGGAGGTTGTGTTGCGGGCGGTGGCCGCGCATGAGCGGCCCGGGGTTCGGGCGGCGTTGGCCGAGGTCGAGTGCTTGCCGCAGGACGTGATCGAGGTGATGCTTGGGCATCCCGATCGTTGGGTGCGCATGGCGTTGGGGACCAATCCGTACGTGGACCCCCTGCAGCGGGCGCGTTTGGTCACGGACTCGGATTGGCGCGTGGTGGCGCGGACGCTGAGCGGTGGGCGGCATCCCGATGGGGATCCGCGTCCGTTGCCGGACGAGGGATACGCGCGGTTTCTCACGTGGGTGATGTCGTTGCGGAGCGATGCCCGCGATCGCATGTTGACTCGGGGCGAGATGCTTCAGGAGTTCCTGGCCGCTCGCGACACGCCGTCGCACATCTTCCGATCGTTCGCGCGACGGCCGGAGCCGGAACTGCGCTCGATGGCGTGCGGGTGGTGGGAAACGCTCACCTCCGCCGAGCGGAGGGCGCTGATCCAAGATCCCGTGCGGGAGGTTCGAGAGCGAGCCGAGAGGGCGGCGGGCGATGCGCGGCGGTGCCTCACCGACATCGACTGGGCACCCATCAACCGTGGCAGTGAGACGGCGATCTCTCGGCGGCAGCTCGCGCGGGCCGATGCCGAGCGGATCGTGTGGGGTGAAGCGCCGGCGCACTATCGGTATCACGCCGCCGGGAATCCGCATTTGCCGGCCGATCTGGTGGCGGTGCTCGGGCGTGATCCCGATCCGGCTGTGCGTTACCGGGTGTCGATGCGGCCGGAATTGACGGAGGGTCAGCGAGCGGCGATCGATTACCGGGTGCCGGAGTTGGAGGATCTGGACGACGCGGTTCGGTACGTCGCGCGTCCGGCGGCGGGCACGCCCGATACGTGGGCGCGTTCTGCGCATGCCGGGATGCGGCGGATCGCGGCTTGTTCGGGTGGGCTCTCGGGGGAGGCGCGGGACGTCCTTGTGGGGGATTCCGACCTCGGGGTGCGGGTGCTGACCTGCCGTCACCAGGCGGGGGTCGCGCCGGAGTTTTTGTTGCGGGCGTATCGGGACTTTCGGGGGCGGCATCGGGAGCGGCTGACCTGGCGGCCGGGGTTTCCGACGCGTGGGCTTGCTCGGTTCGCCGATGATCCGGATCCCGGGATGCGGGAGTTGGTGCTGCGGGATCCGGACGCGCCGATCGAGGTGGTCGTCCGGTTGCTCGCCGATTCGGAGCGGTGTGTGCGTACGGCGCTCGCGCGGCATCCGGCACTGGCGGGCGAGCGGTTGCTCGCGGTGTTGGACGACCCGGAACTCGGGCCGAGTGCGGCGGCCAATCCCGCGCTTCCGGGCGCGGTGATGTGGCGGATTCTTGATTTCGCCGGGGTGGGGCGTGTGGGGTGAAGTCGCTGCTGTGGCACCGGTGGTGAACCGCGCGTGGTGGTGACACGTGTGTGATTACGGGCTGATCAGAGGTGGTCTCGGGGTGATACGAGAGGACTGTCACAACCGGCTGACTGCTCATCAGTTCCGGGCTAGAGTGCCGCGCGGGTACGCGTGCGCGCTCGGAATTCGGTTCCGGAGACGGTCGGGTCGGTCAGCCGTCGAGCGCCCCGGCTCGTCAGCCCATTTCCGATGGAGGAGGAACCGGTGAAGGGCGTTCTTTTCGACGGCAAGGAAGCCTCGATCGTCGACGACCTGGAGGTCCGCGCACCCGGGGCCAACGAGGTCTTGGTGAAGATCGGCGCGGCCGGTCTGTGCCACAGCGACATCTCGGTGATCAACGGCACCATCCCCTTCCCGCCCCCGGTCGTACTCGGGCACGAGGGCGCGGGAGTCGTGGAGGCCGTGGGCGAGTTGGTGACCCACGTCAAGGCCGGCGACCACGTCGCGCTGTCCACGCTGGCCTCGTGCGGCGCGTGCCGGGAGTGCGACCGGGGTCGGCCGACGATGTGCGCCAAGAGCTTCGGTCAGCTCAACCAGCCGTTCACGCGCGGCGGCAAGCCGGTCTACAACTTCGCGGGCCTGTCGGTGTTCGCCGAGCGGATCGTGGTCAAGGGCGTCCAGGCGGTGAAGATCCCGAAGGACATCCCGTTGGCCTCCGCCGCGCTGATCGGCTGCGGAGTGCTGACGGGGGTCGGTGCGGTGCTCAACCGGGCGAAGGTGCAGCCCGGCGACACGGTCGCGGTGATCGGTACCGGCGGCATCGGGCTGAACGTGATCCAGGGCGCGAAGCTCGCGGGCGCGGTCCGGATCGTGGCCGTCGACGCGAACCCGGCGAAGGAGGCGGTGGCGCGCGAGTTCGGCGCGACCGACTTCGTCGACGCGCGTGCCGTGGAGGACTCGGTCAAGGCGGTACAGGCACTTGTCCCGGGCGGCGTGGACCACGCGTTCGAGTGCGTCGGGCACGTCGCGGTGATCCGCAACGCGATCGACATGCTCGGCCGGGCCGGCCAGGCGATCATCCTGGGCGTCGCGCCGTCGGACGCCGAGGCGTCGTTCCACGTGTCCTCGATGTTCCTGGACAAGTCGATCATGGGCTGCCGCTACGGCTCCTCGCGCCCGCAGTACGACATCGCCCGCTACGCCGACCTGTACCGGACCGGCGCCCTCAAGCTCGACGAACTGGTCACCCAGACCTACGCGTTGGACGACTTCCACCAGGCGGTGGAGGACGCCGAGGCGGGCAAGGTCGCCCGAGGTGTCTTCGTCTTCTGACGTCGGCCCCCTCGGCCGGCGCCCCGGTGGCTTCCACCGGCGATCGCCGCGGTGTCGAAGCGCGTCCCTCGTGGTCGAGGGGCGCGCTTCCGTTTTTGATCAAGGACGATTCCCGAGTTTTTCATTGCCCTCTACAACAGACGGGATATAGTTTCTGCCACGCTGCGAACCGGGGGGATTGCGATGGCGGAAAAGTTCTCTGTCGACTTTGCGTGGCTGGATGCACTGATATCCGGGTTCGACGGCTCGACCCAGGCCGCGAAATGGGCGCTGGACGCACTCCACGAGACCGGCCCGATTCGTACCGGGCACAAGGATCTCGACACCGCCTGTGATCACTTCAAGGACAAGTGGTCGAAGCGGGTCAAGGATTTCCAGGACCGGATCGGGGAATTCCGCAAGGCCGTCGACGACTCCAAGCGGGCCTACGCGGTGACCGACGAGCGCACGGCCACGTCCATGAGCACGCTGCGATCCACGCTCGCTCCGAACGGCTCGTCCGCGCCGACCGGGGCCGTGACCACGGCCGCGGGTGCGCCGAGCCGGATCGGGGAGGCGTTCGCGTGAGTTCGGCCGAGAAGGAGTTTCCGGGGCTGCGGTTCGATCCGGCGCCCGGGCTGCTGCCGGCGCTTGCGCTGCTGGCCGAGAAGGTGCGCCAGGCATCGGGGCAGGTGGGCAATGTACGCACCGAGATGGAGAAGACGCTGCGGGACCCCGGGGCCTGGAGCGGGTTGGCCGGCGGCAGTTGCCACGACGCCGTGCAGCACATCTATCCCGAGGTGTGGATCATGCACGACGCCCTGTCCGGCGTCGAACGCACCATCGGCGAATGGTCGTTCCTGCTCGCCGAGTATCAGCGCTCGCGTACGGAACTGGAGGCCCAGGCGGTGGCGGCCCGGGCCCGGGTGAAGCAGATGGAGGGGAATCCGGACGTCGATCTGCGGTTCTTCGAGGTGATGACCACGTCCGGCAAGGAGCAGGAGGCCCTGCTCACGCGGCACGCGGAGGCGAAGAAGGCGCTGGAACAGGCCGAAGACGACCTGGACGCGATTCTCGATTCCGCCAAGGACCTGAAAAGGCAGCACGACGAATCGGCCCGGAGTATCGCCAAGCGCATCCGGGAAATCGCGGACCACCCGCCGGATCGCAATACGACGAGCTTCGGGGGATCCAACCTCATCCCGCCCTACTTCACGAAGCCGCCGCTTCTCCGGGGGGACACCGGCCCCAAGCGCGAATTCAACGTCACCGATCCCACGGCCAGGGATCGCGCGACCGAACTGGCGGCCATGGCCATGGTCGCGGCGCAGGACGGGTATTTCGGCAACGATCGTGCGGCCTCCTACATGAAGTACTGGCTCGAAGGCGACGGGCGGGACGTCCAGTTCGACGCGCAGGAGTTCCTGAAGGCGGATCCCGCGTTTCAGAAGATCCTCAACGACACCATGCGGTCGAATGCTCCGAGTGGTAATTTCGACACCGGGTGGCAGGGCGGCAGCGTGGCCCGGGACATGGAGAACGGACCGGTCACGCCCGAGTTGCAGGATTTCTATTACACGATGAACGGCTATCAGTATCGGATCGTCGGCACCGACTTCAAGATGGTCAACGGCCATCCGGAGGGCACGATCCGGGTCGACATCTACAAGCGCTACAACTGGGGCAATCCCGAGGGCGGCGCACACAGAAACGACATCGAGGGTGTCCCGCAGAACGACCTGGCCCGACTCAACGAGACGGGTTTGGCCCACGACTTCGACATCGTGGGCAGCACGACGTGGTACATGGCCCCGGGGCTGGTCGGGTGACGTCCTCGGGCGTGGCGAGGAGGGGCGCCCGGCGCGCACTGTTTCTGGCGGGCGCCTTCTGCGTGGGCATGCTGGTGCTCGGGCTGCTGGGCTATGGGGCGCTGCGTTTGTTCCTGTGGCATCCCTGGTCGGACGACGAGCGTGACTCGCGCGCCGACCCGGGGAGCGGCGACGTATCGCTGAGCGAGTCGCTGCGGCTGACCGGACTTACGCTGCCGCCGGGGGCCACGAATGTGCGCTATTACGTGAGGGCGAACATGCGCGGGACGCTCGTGCAGCTGACGTATCGGATCCCCTGCGGCACGGTCCCGGGGGTGCTGGCGGACGCGAAACTGACCACCCCGGTCGCGATGGACGCCATCGGCGCGCAGAACATCCGCCGCTTCGCCGAACGCCACGGCTGGCGGCCCGAGGTGGGCACGACCTCGGCGCTCACCGACACGAGGACGTGGCCCACGACGGCCCTGGTGAACACGCCGCCGGCGGGGGTGGATTGCTCGGTGTACCTGGACGCCTTCAACTGACCGGCGGTATCCGGCGACGCCCCGGGGTCGATCGCGCTTGACTTCAAGTGAACTTGAAGTCCTACGGTCGCCGCATGACCTGCACGCAGTGCAGGATCCGCGCCGATGTGCCAGGAGGACGTGCCATGACCACCCAGCAGATCTCCGATGCCGAACTCGCCGGACAGCCCGCCGCGTACTGGACCGGTGTCGCCTACGAAGCGCTCATCGCCTACACCCGGGCCCGGCAGGCCGAGAAGGGCTACACCCAGCCGCAGTTCTGGCTGCTGCGCAATCTGTCGGCGAACGACATCTCGCCGGACGGCGCGGGGATGACCGTGCCGGAACTGCGGGCGGCGATGGCCTCCTACCTCCGCCCCGAGGACGACTTGGCGGCGGAGTCCGAGGCGCTCGTGGAGCGCGGTTGGTTGACCCGCGACGCCGAGGGCCGCCTGTTCCTCACCGAGGCGGGCGAACAGGCCCGCGTCGACCTTGCCCGCAACGCCCCGGCGATCCGTGCGGCCCTCCACGAGGGCATTGCCGACGCGGACTACGTCACGACGCTCAAGGTCCTCCAACGCCTGATCCACAACGCGGGCGGCCCGGCCGCGTGACGGACCGGCGCCTGGGCCGGATGCCCTGGCCCGGCGAGTTCGCGGGTGGGGACCTTTGGTCGCGAACGATGTCTCGGACGCCCCGCGTCCGGACCTTCTCCGTCCGGACGCCCGCCTGGTGTCGACCCGTCGGTACACAATGCTCGGCATGGCGCGTTTTGAGAATCAGGATCTGACCGACGCCGAGTTTCGCGAGTGCGACCTGACCCGCGCTCGGCTGATCGGCGTGGTGATGCGGGACGTCGTGATCGACGGGCTGGTCGGCAACCTGGTGGTCAACGGCGTGGAGGTGACGCCCTACATCGAGGCCGAGCTGGACCGGCGGTATCCGGTTCGGTTGCCGATGCGCTCGGACGACCCGGCCGATCTGCGGAAAGCCCATCGACGGCTACGGGACGACTGGGCGAGGACGGTCGAGCGGCTCCGTGCGATGGCCGCGGGCTCCGAGCACCGGCGTGTCGCCGGCGAGTGGTCGGCAGTGGAGACCCTGCGCCACCTGGTTTTCGTACACGACTCGTGGTTTCGCCGCTGTTGCCTGGGATCGACCCGGCCCTTCACTCGGATCGGGTTGGCGTCCGACTTCGTGCCCGATCAGGAGGAACAGGGCCTCGATCGAGCGGCGACCCCGGGTCTCGACGAGGTACTGGCCGTGCGATACGAGCAGTCCGCCGAACTGGAGCGTTGGCTGGCGACCGTGACGGTCGACGAGCTGTCCGCGGTCGCTCCCGTTCCCGCGGGACCGGGCTGGCCACCGTACGCCGTGGGCAAGTCGGTGGTCGAGTGCCTGCGGGTGGTACTGGACGAGGACTGGGCACACCACGGGTTCTGCGTCCGTGACCTCGACACGCAGGAACGCTGAGCCGGGTCCTTGACGTTGGTCCCGATCATGCGGTCGCTCTTCGGAGTGATCGTCCGCTGCGAGAGCCGGGGCGGTGGCTTCCGGATCCGAGCTGTGGACAGCCCCGCAGGCCCCCTGGCGCCGATGCCGTGATCCGCCGTGGCCGGTGTGATCACGGCGTCGGAGCCTTTCTGGACAGCCCCGTTCACCGGGCTGAGCCAGTGCGACTTCAGCATGCCGACCACGATGCCTCGTTGTGACGGAGGACCGGTCCTGTTGATCGCCGCCTCCTGGCGCGCCAACCAGACGGGACGGCCATTAGAGCAGGTGGTCGGCTTTTCCGGCTTTGATGTCGCGGATGAGGGTGCGGAGGGCGTCGATGGTGTCGGTGAGGTAGGTGTCCTCGTGCCCGGCGACGGCGATGTAGGCGTTGCCGTCGGCGTCGGTGCCGAGGCGGAAGCAGTTCCCGGAGTCCTGGCAGAAGGGCTCATCCCAGGTGATGTCAGGCATGCGTTCTCCTAGAACTGGTGGGCGATCGAGCGGATCAGGTCGCGCGTTCCGGATTCCGGAAGGGCGATCCGTTCCATCTGGTCGAGTTGGAGACTGAACTTGCGGAGTTGGGCCCCGACATGCAGGAACTCGGCGACGTTTGTGCGGTCCAGCTGCACCGTGTCCAGGCTCGGTACCTCGGCGTGGGCGTAGAGGAAGGCCTGCCCGGAGCCGGGGAACGCCCCAGCCGAGAACGGGATGGCTCGTACGGCGATGTTGGCGTGACCCATCAACTCCAGTATGTGGTCAAGCTGTTCGTGCAGCACGCGGCGACCGCCGACCTCGATGCGGAGTGCGGCCTCGTGAATTATGGCCGTGTACGTGGGTGCGCCCGGGCGATCGAGCGACTTTCGACGTTGCGTTCGGTGAGAGACCCGGGCCTCGAACTCGTCGTCGGGGAGCGATGGAATCGCTGCTTGGAAGAGGGCGCGGGCGTATGGCTCAGTTTGGAAGGGCCCGGGGATGTGCGCCATCGTGCTCATCCGCAGGTCCCGGGAGAACCACTCCAATTCGGCGATGTCCAGGAACGTCGGCGGTAGGACGTCTCGGAAGTCTTCCCACCAGCCCTTGGTCCGGTCGGCACCCATGCCTGCCAGGGCGTCGACCAACTCTTGGTCCGTGCAGTCGTAGTTGTAGGCCATGCGCCGCACCCGCTCGGGACTGATCCCATGGCGGCCCGCTTCCGTGCTGGTGATGACGGTTCGGTTCGTCGCCAGGAGCGAGGCCGCCTGCTCCGTGGACAGGCCGGCGGCCTCACGCAGCTTGCGAAGTTCGGCGCCCAGGCGTTGCTGGCGAGCGGTTGGGTTACTCCTCGGCGCCACACGCGCTCCCTGCGTACATGCTGCTCAGTCTGCCCCGCTTCCAAGCCTTGGGCCAACGTCCTTTGGCAAGCGGGTGGCACATGTGCTCCCAAGGCCCTACGGTGAGTACTGCTTCAAGTACGCAAAGCGATGCCGGAAGTGCACCGCGTTGGCGTGCTCGCCTGTTCCGGGGTGGGTGTGTCGCGCTCGGGAGGTAGGCCACCGGTTTCGTCGGCGGCGCGTGTTCGGCGCGCCTGTGCTCATCACGGCTGTTTTGTCGAGGAGTTGGCCATGTCCGAAACCCTCTGTTCCGACGATCGATGTTCGCCTCCGATTCCCGTTGTTCCGTCGCACTGGAGTCTTCCCGCCGAGCCGGCCTCGGTGCGTTGCGCTCGGCGGGCTGTCGTGGGGGCTCTTCCGCGTGATTGTTCTGCCGAGATGGTGGATGAACTCGTGCTACTGGCCTCCGAGTTGGTGACGAACGCGGTGCGATACGGGGCGCGGCGGCCGGTCGAGATGGTGCTCTGGTTCGTGGACGGGTACGTCTGGCTCGCCGTCTCCGACCACGGATCCGGGCGGCCTCGGGTCGGCTCGCCCGGGCGGCGGGACTGCGGTGGGCGGGGGTTGTTGCTCGTGGATCGGGTCGCCGATGTGTGGGCGGTGGTGGCGCGGCCCGGGTGCGGCAAGTCGGTCGTGGTGGGGATGCGGCGGCGGTGACCGGCGGTGCGCCGGCTCGACGCGTCGGGTGGGGAAGATCCGGATCGGGGGATGGTGATCGAGGGCTTTCGGGTGTGACGCTGATTGGCAAAGACGGTCCAGAATAGGCGACTTGGTCGGTGGTTCGGTCGAAGTTCGGGGAATCGGTGTCAAGTTCGGTCGATTCTGTGGGTCTTGGGAATTCATGGGTTATCCGCGTAACCCGTCAGTCCCGCTTTCAGTTGATCGGATAGGTTCCGCGCGTCCCGGCGGCGCCTCTAAACTCGCTCCGCTGCGGCCCCAGGTCCCACGGACCGCGGTTTGGTACCCGATCGGCGCCTCGGGCCACGCGCGGGGTGTCCGCTGGAGAGGAGCCCTACCGCCTCATGCCGACTCCGCACGAAGATCCGCACGATCGTCCCCCCGAGCCCGCTTCCGAACTGGTCGCCGAGCTTGAGCCGGAACCGGACTCCGCCGCCGTCCCGGCTCCGCGCGTGCCGTACGTCGACGATCGCACCGGGTATCTGGAGATGGAACAGGATCCGAGGTTCGGGGCGCTGAAACGGCGTCAACGTTCCTTCATCTTCCCGGTGACCGCCGCATTCCTCGCGTGGTTCCTGCTGTACGTGGTGATGTCCGCCTACGCGCGCGACTTCATGGCCAAGGAACTGATGAACCACATCAACGTCGCCCTGGTGTTCGGTCTGCTCCAGTTCGTGTCGACGTTCCTGATCGCCTGGGCCTATTCGCGATTCGCGCGTACCCGACTCGACCCCGTCGCCACCGAACTGCGAGAGGAACTCGAAGCGTGAATCTTTCTCTCGAACTCGCCGCGAAGTCCAGCAACCGAGGCTGGACGTTCGCGATGTTCGCCATACTGGTCGTGGTGACTCTCGGCATCACCTTCTGGGCGAGCCGCAAGAACCGTACGGCGGCGGACTTCTACGCCGGCGGCCGCTCGTTCACCTCACTCCAGAACGGCCTGGCGATCGGCGGCGACTACATGTCGGCCGCGTCCTTCCTCGGCATCGCGGGCATCCTGGCGTTGTCCGGCTACGACGGGTTCCTGTACTCCATCGGCTTCCTCGTCGCCTGGCTGGTGGCACTGCTCCTGGTCGCCGAACCGATGCGCAACTCCGGCCGGTTCACCATGGCCGACGTGCTCGCGAACCGGATGCGCGAACGTCCCGTGCGAACGGCCGCGAGCGTGTCCACGATCGTGGTGTCGATCTTCTACCTGATCGCACAGATGGTCGGCGCGGCCTCGGTCGTCTCGCTTCTGCTCGACGTCAAGAGCGACGCCGCGCAGATCTCGGTCATCGCGGCGGTCGGCGCGCTGATGATCGTGTACGTCACCGTCGGCGGCATGAAGGGCACCTCCTGGGTGCAGATCGTCAAGGCCGGCCTGCTGATGGTGGGCGCGTTCGTGATGTGCGTGTGGGTGCTGGCCAAGTTCGACTTCAACGTGGCGGACCTGCTCGGCACGGCGGCGAGCAAGTCCGGTTCGGGC
Source organism: Embleya sp. NPDC056575 (assembly GCF_042793325.1). Taxonomy (NCBI): domain Bacteria; kingdom Bacillati; phylum Actinomycetota; class Actinomycetes; order Kitasatosporales; family Streptomycetaceae; genus Embleya; species Embleya sp. NPDC056575. The sequence continues at coordinate 62,716 of NZ_JBHTVA010000032.1, read as the reverse complement.
GAGTCGTTCCTGCAGCCGGGGCTCAAGTACGGTGCCACCGACGGCTGGTCGAAGATCGACCTGATCTCGCTCGGTCTGGCCCTCGTGCTCGGTACGGCGGGCCTGCCGCACATCCTGGTCCGCTTCTACACCGTGCCCAACGCGCGCGTCGCGCGCCGCTCGGTGACCTGGGCGATCGCCATCATCGGGGTGTTCTACCTGATGACCCTGATCCTGGGCTTCGGCGCCGCCGCGCTGATCGGCAGCAAGGAGATCAAGAAGGCCGATCCGAGCGGCAACACCGCCGCGACCCGGCTCGCCGAACACCTCGGCGGCGGCGCGGGTACCACCGGCGGCGCGCTGATGCTGGCCTTCATCGCCGCGGTGGCCTTCGCGACCATCCTGGCCGTGGTGGCCGGGCTCACCCTCGCGTCGTCCTCGTCGTTCGCGCACGACCTGTACGCGAACGTCTTCCGCAAGGGCCGCACCACCGACAAGGACGAGGTCAAGGTCGCGCGGATCTCGGCGCTGGTGATCGGTACGGCCGCGATCGTACTGTCGGTGTTCGCCCGCGAGTTGAACGTGGCGTTCCTGGTCGCGCTGGCGTTCGCGATCGCCGCCTCGGCGAACCTGCCGGCCATCCTGTTCTCGCTGTTCTGGAAGAACTTCAACACGCGCGGCGCGGTGTTCGGCATCTACGGCGGCCTGGTCACCTCGGTGCTCGTGGTGTTGTTGTCCCCGATCTGCTGGGGCGGGGCCACCGACACGAAGCCCGCGATCAAGCAGTTGACGGCCAAGCAGGCGTCGGACTGCGACGTCTCGAAGGACCGCAAGGACGTGGGCAACGCCACGGCGCTGTTCAGCTGTACGACGCCGGCGCCGATCCCGCTGGAGAACCCGGGCATCATCTCGATCCCGGTCGGCTTCGCGTGCGCCGCGATCGGCGCGCTGTCGGCCCGCCGCCGGCGTACCGACGACGACGACCGCAAGTTCGCCGAACTCGAGGTCAGGGCCCTGACCGGAGCCGGCGCGCACTGATCGCACACCGCCACGGTCCCGGACTCCGGTCCCGGCGACTCGCGCCCGGGTCCGGGATCGTGGCTACCCGTTGCGGCTGGGGTGGCCGAAGCGGCCCTTGTAGAACAGCAGCGGCGCGCACTCCACGCGCGGCGCGTCGAGGGCCTGGACCCGGCCGATCACGATCTCGTGGTCGCCGCCGTCCACCACGCTCTCCAGCGTGCAGTCGATCCAGGCCAGGACGTCGTCCAGCCTCGGCGATCCGGTCGGCGTCGGGGCGTGGGAGACGCCGGCGAACTTGTCGGCGCCGCTGACCGCGAAGGCGCGGCACAGGGCTTCCTGGTCCTCGGCGAGCACGTTGACGCAGAAGCGGCCGCCCGGGCGGATCCGCGGCCACGTGGTGGAGGTCTTGGCGACGAAGAAGGTGACCAGCGGCGGGTCGAGCGAGAGCGAGGCGAAGGACTGGCACGCGAAGCCCACCGGGGTGTCGCCGTCGAGCGCAGTGATCACCGTCACGCCGCTGGCGAAGTGGCCGAGGACGTGTCGGAACGTGGCGGCCTCGACGATGCCGTCGCCCTCGGGCAGGGCGATCGCGGCGGGATCCGCCGGCTTCGTGCTCGCTGCGTCGATCTTGCCCATGATGGACTTCCTCGCAGGTGTCTAGGGGCGTCGGGTCTGTGACGCTACGTCACCCGATTTCCTTGCGTCAATCAAACGAGAGCGGGTCCTTCGTCACATCTGACGACTCGTCAGTTGCCTTGTGGCGTAAGGCACATCCGCCCGTCGGCGGGCCGTGGTGGGGGTCCTCGGCCGGCCGCCGGCGTTCGATTACCAGCCGTAGTACTCCGGCTTGCGACGCTCCATCAGCGACGCGACTCCCTCGTTGGCGTCGCGCGAGGTCATGTTCGCCTCGACGATGCGGGCCTCCTCGTCGAAGGCCGTCGTGCGGTCGCTTTCGAGGGAGCGGTTCACCAGGTGCTTGGTGAACGCGTACGCCCGGGTGGGGCCCGTGGCCAGGCGCTCGGCCCATTCGCGGGCCGTGGCGTCGAGTTCGTCGGCGGGGACGACCTTGTTCACGACGCCGATCCGGAGTGCCTCGGCGGCGGGGAGGTCGTCGCCGAAGAACATGAGTTCCTTGGCCTTCTGTGGGCCGACCAGGCGGGGGAGGAGGTAGGCGCTGCCGCCGTCCGGGACCAGGCCGCGACGGGTGAAGATCTGGATGAAGCGGGCCGAGTCGGCGGCGATCACGAGGTCGCAGGCGAGGGCGAGGCTCATGCCGTAGCCGGCGGTGGTGCCGTTGATTGCTGCGAGCACGGGCTTTTCGCAGTCCAGGATCGCGTTGGTGAGGCGTTGGACGCCCGTCTTCATCATGCGGGTGGCGTAGCCGGTGGGGCGGGTGGGGGGTTGGGGGGTGTCGGTGTCCGTGGCCGTGGCCGTGTCCGTGTTCGCGTCTTCGGCTTGGGCTGCGGCTTCGGCGAGGAGGGACTTGGTGCCGGGGCTGCTGCGGAGGTCCATGCCGGTACAGAAGTGCTTTTGGCCTGCGGCGGTGAGGATTACGGCTCGGATCTGTTCCGTTGCGGAGGCCTCTGCCAGGAGGTCGATCAGGAGTTCGCGTTGGGACCAGGTGAGGGAGTTGCTGGCTGCGGGGCGGTTGAGGGTGAGGGTCAGGACGCCGGCGCGCACGCTGTGCAGCAGGTCTTGGTCGGGGGTGGTCATGGTGGCTCCTGGGTGGGTTGGCCGTCCTCGAGCGCCGGACGGGCTGGTCGTGCGTTGGCCTCAAATGCCGGCCGGGCTGGACCGGGTTGTGTCCGGCGTGGGCTTTGGTTTGGTTTGGGTTGGCCTCATGCGCCGGCCGGGCTGAGTGGCCTCATGCGCCGGGCGGGCTGGGAGGTTTGTGTCTGGCGTCGAGTGTTGGTCTGGTTGGGGTGGCCTCAAACGCCGGCCGGGCTGAGTGGCCTCATGCGCCGGCCGGGCTGGGAGGTTTGTGTCTGGCGTGGTGTGTCGGTCTGGTTGGGTGGCCTCAAGCGCCGGCCGGGCTGAGTGGCCTCATGCGCCGGGCGGGCTGGGAGGTTTGTGTCTGGCGTCGAGTGTTGGTCTGGTTGGGGTGGCCTCAAACGCG
>NZ_JBHTVA010000032.1:0-59501 GCF_042793325.1 Embleya sp. NPDC056575 | reverse complement strand
GGCCGGGCTGAGTGGCCTCAAACGCCGGCCGGGCTGGGTGGACTTATGTGCCGGGCGGGCTGTTCGGCTCGCCCGGCGTTTGAGGGGGTCGTGGCTGTGGGTGGGTGGTTGGGGCCGTTGGACTTGTGAAGTCGGTCGGCTTCGGTCGGTTCGCCTGGATCGCTTGGTGCCGTTCGGCTCCGGGGTGGGGGTGGCCCTCGGGCTACCTCGCCACTGCGAGGGCGTCCAAGGCGACTGTGCCGCCGCCCCTTGGCATGACCATCAGTGGGTTGATGTCCAACTCGGCTATTTCGTCGCCCAGTTCCAATGCCATGCGTTGTACCCGCATGACGACGTCGACCAGGGCGTCCAGGTCGGCCGGGGGTTGGCCTCGGAGGCCCTGGAGGCATTTGAGGCCGCGGAGTTCGCCGAGCATGCGCTTCACCTCGTAGGCGCCGAACGGGGGGACGCCGATGGCGATGTCGTCGAAGACCTCGACGAAGATGCCGCCGAGGCCGACCGAGACCGTCGGGCCGAACAGGTCGTCGTGTGAGATGCCGACCACCATTTCCACGCCGCGGTCGACCTGTTGGCAGACCAACACGCCCTCCAGGCGACCCGCGCCCGCCTCCTTGGCCGCGTCGGTGATCTCGCGGTACGCGTCCCGCACCTGGCTTGCCGAGCGCAGGCTCAGTTTGACCAGGCCCAGGTCGCTCTTGTGCGGCAGTTGCGGGCCGCACGCCTTCATCACCACCGGGTAGCCGATCAGCCCCGCGGCCCGCACCGCCGCCGCGGCCGAGGTGACCAGCTGCTCGCGCGGCACCCGGATCCCGTACGTGCGCAGCAGCTGCTTGGCCGAGTGCTCCGACAGCGGCTTGCCCGAGGACAGCAGCCGCTTCGCCTTCGCCGCGGCGGGCGAGGCGGTGCGCGGCACGTCCTCGAACGGGGACGAGTACTGGGTGCGGAAGCGGTGGTAGTCGAAGTAGGCCCGCAGGGCCCGGACGCAGTTGCCGAAGGTGCGGAAGACCACGACCTTGTTCGACTTGAGGAGTATCTGCCGGTAGGCGTCCTCGTCGCCCACCGGTGAGCCCCACACCACGCAGACCACCTTGTCGGTCGCCTCCGCCGCGTCCACCAGGTCCTGCGCGAGCCGGTCGCTCATCGGCGGGAACGCGCCGGTGATCGGACAGACGAGCACGCCGATCGCCGGGTCGGCCAGGATCGTGTCGATGATCTTCCGGCCGCGCTCGTCGCCCGCCGGGTGCCCGCCGTTGTCCACGGGGTTGGACACGGTCAGGTACGGCGGGATCCACCCGTGCAGCTTCTCCTGCGTGGCCCGCTCCAGCTGCGGGACGGTCAGGCCCTCGGCGGCGGCGAGGTCGGCCATGTGCGCGCCGGTGCCGCCGGAGATCGAGTACACGCACACACCCTGCGCGAGCGGGGCGTGGGTACGCGCGAACAACTGCGACGTGTCGATGAGTTCGTCGAGACCGTCGACCCGGGTGACCCCGTACTGGCGGAACACCGCCGAGGCGGTGCGGTCGCCGCCGGTCAGCTTGCCGGTGTGCGACTGGGCCATGCGCGCGCCGGTCTCGGTCCGCCCGACCTTGACCACCACCACCGGTACGCCCTGCCGCGCCGCGTGGTCGGCCGCCAGCGCGAAGGTGCGCCCGTCCTTGAACCCCTCGACGTAGGCGGCGATCACCCCGACCTCCTCCTGGTCGGCGAAGTGCCGGACGAAGTCCGCGATCTCCAGGTCGGCCTCGTTGCCCACCGGTGCCCAGTGGGATACCCGGATCCCGATCTCCTGCGCCGCGAACACCGGTCGGCCCTGATGCCCGCTCTGGGTGATCAGCGCGATCGCGGGGCCGTCGAGGTCGGTGCGGAACTCCTCGAACGCGTTCAGGTTCGTGTTCGGCCCGAGCAGCCGCAGCGAACCGCCCGAGGTGAGCTGCGCCAGCCGCGCCTGGGCCTCGGCCCCGGCGTCGCCCGCCTCGGCGAAGCCGGCCGCGAACACGACCGCGAAACCCACGCCGGCGCCCGCCAGTTGCTCCAGCACCTCGGCCGGATCGCCGACCAGGACGACCGCGAGGTCGACCGGTTCGGGCACCGCCGAGATGTCCGCGTGGCACGGTCGGCCGGCGATGCGTTCGTGCTTGGGGTTGACCGGGAACAACCGCGCGCCGACCCGCTCGGCCCAGGCGATCAGCTGTGCGGTGATCCGCGCGCCGGGTCGGCCCTCGGTGTCCGAGGCACCGATCACCGCCACCGTGCGGGGTCGGAAGAAGCGGTCCAGGTCGGCGGGGCGGAGCGCGAGTGGTCGGCCGGTCACGTCGAGTTCGGCCGACGGATCCGCGTTCGCGGTGACGCTGGTTCGAGTGTGCCCCGGGAAGTGGTGTCCTCTGCTGTCGTGAAGCATCATCGCGCCCGTCCCTTTTTCGATCTTTCGTCGCCGCCAGATCCGATCGAAGCCCGATCGAGGCCGGAATCGAGCTGACGGTTAGTCAGTTAGCTTGCTGATGGGACGTCAGGGCTGTCCACTGTCTCACCGGCCCGGTCCCGACGCATCTGTCCGATCACCTGGACATTTGCTGACTTGGTCAAACATGTTGCGGATATCTGCTGGTCATCGCGCGGTTACTAAACGTCCCCGAAGGACTTTTCCTGCTGGGTCAGGGATCTGCGGTCCACTTTGTCCATGCCGGTCAACGGCAGCGCTGGCACGATGCGGATCGCCTCGGGGAGCTTGTGGGCGGACAGCCGGGTGGCCGCGAATTCGCGCAACGCGGCCAGTGACGGCTCGGATGCGGCACGTGACACCACGACCGCGACCCCGATCTCGCCCATCACCCGACTGGGTCGCGGGATCACCGCGACCGAGGCCACATCGGGATGGTCGAGCAGGACCGCCTCCACCTCCTGCGGATACACGTTGTATCCGCCGCGGATGTACATCTCCGTCATCCGCCCGGTGATCCGCAGGCAGCCGGCCTCGTCGATCCGGCCGAGATCGCCGGTACGCAGCCTGCCCTCCGCATCCAGAGCCGCCGCGCTCGCCGCGGGGTCGCGCCAGTAGCCCGCCATCACGGCGGGCGATCGCAGGCAGATCTGCCCCTCCTCGCCCGCCGGTCGGATCGCGCCGGTCTTCGGGTCGCGGATCTCCACCTCGGTGCCCGGTCGGGGGCGGCCGACCGTGTACAGCGCCTCGGAGTCGGGGGCGTCGAACGCGGTCAGCGTGCCCAGCCCCCCGGATTCGGTGGAGGAGTAGCGAATCGAGTAGCCCGCCCCGAATCGGGTCCGGGCCTCGTGCACGAGCGGGGCGGGGGACGGCCCGCCGCCGACGATCAGACCGCGCACGTGGGCGAGGTCGTAGCGCTCGAACTCCGGGCGGCCGAGCAGGAGGGAGACCTGCGCGGCCACGCCGCCGAGGTAGGGGATGCGCTCGCGCGCCACCACGCGCAACGCGTCCTGGGCCCGCCAGCGGCCGAGGATGTGCAGGGTCGCGCCGGACTTGAGGTAGCCGGCCAGCTTGGTCATGAAGCCGACGTGCGGCAGGCCGGTGGCGATCAGTTGCGGGCCGCCGTCGCCCCAGCGGTCGCCGGTGTCCATCGCGGTGATCGCGGCGATCTGCCGGGAGGTGAACAGGGCGCCCTTCGGAGTGCCCGTGGTGCCCGAGGTGAACACGACCGTCTCGGGCAGGTCCGGGTCCTGATCCCCCGTCACCGGCGGCGCGGGCGGGATCGCGTCGAGTCGCAACCGGGCCCAGACGTTCGCCGCGTCGGCGGCCGGCACGCAGCGCACGACCTCGGGGCCGGCCGGGATGCCGTCGAGCAGGTCCTCCCCGGCCAGCACCAGATCCGGCGCGGCGCGCTCCAGGATCGCGGCGCGCTCGGTGGGGGTGTAGCGCGGTCCCACCCCGGTGGTGATCGCGCCGAGCCGGGCCAGGGCGGTGTAGGCGATCACGTACTCGAGCCCGGACGGGAGCACGAGGGCGACCGGATGCCCGGCCCGCACACCGCGTGCGGCCAGGCCCGATGCGACCTGATCGGTCACCGCGTCCAAGCCGCCGTAGGTGAACCCGCTTCCGCCGTGCACGAGGGCCCGCCGCTCGGGAAAGCGTCGGGCGGCCTCACGAAGCACCTGGGCGAGAACGGTCACAACGGGTCCCTTCGGCCTGCGCGCGAAGTATCGGCGTGGGGGGTGGTGTATGCCACACAACACGACACGCCCGGGGTAAGGCGACGTTTCAGAGGTGTGACGAAAGCAATGTTCTAAAGGTATGACGGTGTGTCAGATACTGGTGCTCGCGGGCTGCCGGATCGTCAATGGGGCCGACCGGAACTCGGGCCGGGCGACCGACCCGGACCCCGCGCGACATGAGTGTCAAGGAGTTGCGCCACGTGGACGTCGAGTTCAGCGACGAGCAGCAGGAGATTCGCAAAGCGCTACGGGACGTGTTCGATCGGCACAGCGATTCGCCCGCCGTCCGGGCGGTGATGGCCACCGAGACCGGCTACGACGCCGAGGTGTGGCGACGCGTGTGCGAGCAGACCGGGTTGGCCGGTCTCGCGATTCCGGAGCAGTACGGCGGGGTCGGCTTCGGCTTCACCGAGTTGGTGGTGGCGCTGGAGGAGATGGGCCGCGCGCTCTTCCCCTCGCCGTTCCTGGCGTCGTCGGTGCTGACCGCGTACACGCTCGTGCACGCGGGCGACGAGGCGGCGCGGGCCGAATACCTGCCGGGCCTGGCCGCCGGGGAGACGCTCGGGGCGCTCGCGCTGGCCGAGCCCGGGCGGCGGGATGTGCGCGCGGTGGAGATGGCGGCGCGGGCCGACGGTGACGGGTGGCGCCTGGACGGCGTCAAGACGCACGTGATCGACGGGCTGATCGCGGATCTGATCGTGGTGGGCGCACGGGTCAATGGCGACCTGGCGCTGTTCACGGTGGAGCGGGACGCGGCCGGGCTGACGCGCGCGGCGCTGCCGACGCTGGACCAGACGCGCAAGCAGGCCCGGTTGACCTTCGCGGACACGCCCGCGCGGCTGTTGGGCGCGGTCGGCGCGGACGCGGCCCTGGAGCGGGTGCTGGCTCTGGCCGAGATCGCGGTGGCCGCGGAGGCGGTCGGCGGGGCGGGGCGGTGCCTGGAGGCGACCGTGGAGTACACGAAGGGGCGCGTGCAGTTCGGGCGGCCGATCGGGTCGTTCCAGGCGATCAAGCACCGCTGCGCGGATCTGTACGTCGAGGTCGAGACGGCGCGCTCGGCGCTGTACTACGCGGCGTGGGCGGCTGCGGAGGCGGAGGCCGCGGGGCTTGGGTCGCCGGGCGAGTTGCCGGTGATGGCGCCGTTGGCGATGACGACGGCCACCGCGGCGTATCGGCATGTCGCCGAGGAGATGATCCAGTTGCACGGGGGCGTCGGGTTCACGTGGGAGTACGACTGCCACCTGTATCTGAAGCGGGCGATCACCTCGGCGCACTTGCTCGGGGAGCGCGGGTTGCAGCGCGAGCGGATCGCGGCGCTCGCGGGCATCTGACCGGGTCCGGCTCGCCATGTCCTCAAGCGCCGGACGGGCTGGGGTTGTTTGGCTCGGATCCGTGGGTTGCGGTTTGAACCGTTGTCCTCAGGCGCCGGACGGGCTGGGGTTGTTTGGCTCGGATCCGTGGGTTGCGGTTTGAACCGTTGTCCTCAGGCGCCGGACGGGCTGGGGTTGCTTGGCCCCGATCCGTGGGCTGCGGTTTAAGCCGTTGTCCTCAGGCGCCGGACGGGCTGGGGTTGTTTGGCTCGGATCCGTGGGTTGCGGTTTGAACCGTTGTCCTCAGGCGCCGGACGGGCTGAGATTGCTTGGCCCCGATCCGTGGGCTGCGGTTTGAACCGTTGTTCTTTCGGATTCGAGGGTTGCGGTTTGAGCCGTTGTCCTCAGGCGCGACGGGCTGGGGTTGCCGGCCCCGATCCGTGGGTTGCGGTTTGGTGGTTGTCTTCAAGCGCCGGACGACTCCGGGTTTTTGCTTGGTTTCGGTTCGGCGGTTGTGCTCGCGCGCCGGGCGGGCCGGTGTCAGCCCGTCCGGCGTTCGAGGACACGTGGGGTTACCGCGTCGGGGGCTTCTTTCCTGTGACGCCCATGTAGACCAGCGTGGAGAGTGCCGGGCGGACGTCCTTCATCTTGATGTTCCAGGATTCGAAGCCCTTCTGGTGGCCGGCCACCGCCGCCAGCATGGCGACCAGCGTGCCCGCCATGGCGTTGGCGTGCACCTCTTCGCCGACCTTGCCCTTGGCCTGCATGTTCTCGATCGCCTCGGTGAGCGAACCGGTGACCGCCGTGAGGATCTTCTGGCGCACCTTGTAGAACCGCTTGTCGCCCTCGGCCGACGCGAGGTCGACGACGCGCAGGATCGGCTCGTAGTCCCGCCAGAACTCCAGGAATCCGTCGGCCAGGGCCTCGGCGGCGGCGTAGCCGCCCTTGCCCGCCCAGCTCTGGTCCTCGGCGAGGGTCTTCAGCCGCTGGCCGTCCTTGGCCATGTCGTTGGCGATCTCCAGGATCGCGCTCTCGACATCCTGGAAGTACTGGTAGAAGGTGGCGGGAGAGGTGCCTGCCATACGGGCGACGTCGATGACCTTGACGTCCCGGTACGGAGACGTGTCGAGCATCTCGCGGAGGCAGTCGAGCAGCTTTTGCCGCGTCGCCTGTCCGCGTCGCCCGGCGACGCGGCCGTCGACGGTGCGAACTTGTCCTGTCATGCCGTCAGTTTACGGGCGCATGATCCGTACCGCTGTCCGCCGCACGGAGGAAAGCGGGCATTTCCCCGCCGCCGTGCATGAGCAGTTCCGCTCCGCTGACGTACCGTGACATCGGCGACGCGAGGAACAGACATACGTCCGCCACATCGCTCGGATCGGCCATCCGTCCGAGCGGGATGGTGTCCGCGACGCGCTGCACGCCGGCCTCGTCCCCGTAGTGCAGGTGGGCCTGTTCGGTCCGAACCAGGCCCACGATCACCGAGTTGAGGCGGATCTTCGGCGCCCACTCGACCGCGAGCGAGCGGGTGAGCGAATTCATCCCGGCCTTGGCCGCGCCATAGGCCGCGGTGCCCGGCGAGGGGCGTACGCCGCTCACGCTGGAGATGTTCACGATCACCCCGCCGGTTTCCTGACGGTGCATCAAGCGGTGGGCGGCCTGGGCGAAATACAGCGGGCCGAGCAGGTTCAACTCGATGATCGCGCGGGAGAAGCGCGGCGATGCGGTGGCCGCGTCGGTCTGCGGCGCGCCGCCCGCGTTGTTCACCAGTACGTCGAGCCGGCCGAACCGCTCCTCGGCGAACGCCACCGCCGCGAACGCGGTGTCGGGGTCGCGCACGTCGGCCGGGGTGAACACCGCGCTGCGCCCGCCGACGCTCGGCAGCGTGTCCGGCGCCTGGCGCGAACACACCACCACGTCGGCGCCGGCGGCCAGGAAACGTTCGCTGATGCCCCGTCCGATGCCCTTGCCGCCACCGGTGACGAGGACGACGCGTCCGCCCATGTCGAGCGGGTCGGTGGCGGAGGTCATGGCGGCTCCCGGAGGTCTGCGGTGTCGTGGGCGCCACGCTCGGTTCGTCTGGCGTGGGTCGCTCGGGGTCAACTATGGTGGCAGAAATCTGACGATCAGTCAGATCGGGTGGTGATGTGCCTCTCACGACCGGACGGCCGCGTCGGCCGCACCCGCCGGTACCGGGCGCATGACCGGCCGATCCGACGCACGCGGCCGAATGGATCTGGTTGCCATGGCTATCCGTTACGAGGTGCGTGAGGGCATCGCCGAGGTGGTGCTCGACGCACCCCCCGTCAACGCGCTCACCGTCGCCGGCTGGTTCGAACTCGCGGACCGGCTCCGCGAGGCGAGCCGCGACCGGCAGGTCCGGGTCGTGGTGCTCCGGGCCGAGGGACGCGGCTTCAACGCCGGCGTCGACATCAAGGAGATGTCCAACACCGAGGGCTTCGACGCGCTCGTGGGAGCCAACAAGGGCTGCTACGACGCGTTCGCGGCGGTGTACGACTGCGAGGTGCCGGTGATCGCCGCCGTGCACGGGTTCTGCGTCGGCGGCGGCATCGGCCTGGTCGGCAACGCGGACATCGTGATCGCCTCGCACGACGCGTTCTTCGGCCTGCCCGAGGTGGACCGCGGCGCGCTCGGCGCGGCCACCCACCTGGCCCGGCTCGTCCCGCAGCACCGCATGCGGCAGATGGTCTACACGTCGGAGAACGCCCCGGCGGCCGAACTGCACGCGTACGGCTCCATCTACAAGCTGGTCGACCGGGACAAGCTGGTCGAGACCGCGTTCGAGGTGGCCCGCACGATCGCGGCCAAGAGCCCGACCGTGATCCGCGCCGCGAAGGCGTCGCTGAACGGCATCGACCCGGTCGACGTCAAGCGCTCGTACCGCTACGAGCAGGGCTTCACGTTCGAGCTGAACCTGACCGGCGTGTCGGACGAACTGCGCGACGCCTTCACCGAGGGCCGCGAAGCGGACACCTCGAAGTGACGCGGACCTCGCATCAGAGACGGGAGCAACCATCCATGGCCGACAAGCGCATGACGCCCGATCAGGTCGTCGCACAACTCTCCGACGGCATGACCGTCGGAATCGGCGGATGGGGGTCGCGGCGCAAGCCGATGGCCCTGGTCCGGGCGATCCTGCGATCCGACCTCAAGGACCTGACCGTCGTCTCGTACGGCGGCCCCGACGTCGGACTGCTCGCCCGCGCCGGCAAGGCGCGCAAGCTCGTCTACGCGTTCGTCTCGCTCGACTCGATCCCGCTGGAGCCCAACTTCCGGCACGTCCGGGAGAACGGCCTGGTCGAGGCGGTCGAGTACGACGAGGGCATGTTCCTCACCGGGTTGCGCGCCGCCGCCCAGCGACTGCCGTTCCTGCCCACCCGCGCGGGCCTGGGCTCGGACATCCTCACCGTCTCGCCGCACCTGAAGACGATCGAATCGCCGTACGGCGACGAGACGTTGGTCGCGATGCCCGCGCTGAACCTGGACGTCGCGCTGATCCACGCCAACGTCGCCGACGAGCGCGGCAACGCCGCGCTGACCGGCCCGGACCAGTTCATGGACGACCTGTTCTGCCTGGCGGCGCGGAAGGCGTACGTCTCGGCGGAGCGGGTGGTGCCGAGCGAGGAACTGCTCAAGGCGGCGGGCTGCGTACACACCCTGACCGTGCACCGCTACATGACACACGGCGTGGTCGAGGCGCCCAACGGGGCGCACTTCACCGAGTGCCCGCCGGAGTACGGCCGCGACGAGGCGTTCCAGAAGGCGTACGCGACGGCCGCCGCCGACCCCGAGGCGTGGGCCGCGTTCGAGCAGCGCTTCCTGAAGGTCGAGAGCGAAGCGGCGTATCAGGCCGCCGTCGCGGAGTTCGCGAAGGAGAACGCCAAGTGAGCACCGACACCCTGACCGAGGCGACGCGCGCCGACGTGTGCGTGGCCGCAGTCGCGGACTGCTTCCGCGGCGACGGCGAGATCATCGGCAGCCCGATGGGCACCATCCCCACCATCGGCGCCCGCCTTGCCCGCGCCACCTTCGAGCCGGACCTGATGTTGTCCAACGGCGAGTCGTACTTCTTCGAGGGCGACGCCCGACTGGGCGCCAAGCCGGACGAGTTCGCCGTGGTCGGCTGGATCCCGTACCGCCAGGTGCTGGACGTGCTCGCCTCCGGACGCCGGCACGTGATGATGGGCCCGGTGCAGATCGACGCGCACGGCAACGCCAACATCTCCGCGATCGGCGACTGGGCCAGGCCCAAGCGCCAGGTGCTCGGTTCGCGCGGCGGACCGGGCAACACGATCAACCACACCACCAGTTACTGGATCCCCAAACACTCGGCGCGGGTGCTCACGCCGAAGGTGGACATGGTCTCCTGCGTCGGCTACGACCGGGCCGCGGCGACGGGTCCGGCGGGTCGTTTCCACGAGATCCGACGGGTCGTCACCAACCTTTGCGTGCTCGACTTCGAGACCGACACCAAGGTCATGCGGCTGCGGTCGGTGCACCCCGGGGTGAGCGTCGACGAGGTGGTCGAGGCGACCGGCTTCGAACTGGTGGTCCCGGCCGAGGTGCCCACCTCGCGGGTGCCCTCGGACGAGGAACTGCGGATCGTGCGCGAGGTGTTGGACCCGCGCGGGATGCGCCTGCGCGAGGTGCCGGCGTGAGCGGGGCGAACGGCGCGAGCGGGGCGGACGCCGGCCTGCACCCGGCCCTGCGCAACGGCTTCACCGCGAAGTTCGGCGTCGAGTATCCGATCGTGCAGACCGGCATGGGCTACGTGTCCTACCCGAGCCTGGTCGCGGCCACCGCCGAGGCGGGCGGTCTGGGCATCCTGGCCTCGGCCACGATGACCTATGAGGAATTGGTCGCGGCGATCGCGGCGGTGAAGAAGCGCACCGCCAAGCCGTTCGCGGTCAACCTGCGCGCGGACGCGCCGGACGCGGCCGAGCGGATCGACCTGATGGGCCGCGAGGGCATCAAGGTCGCGTCGTTCGCGCAGGCGCCGAAGAAGGACCTGATCGCGCGCGCCCACGACCTCGGCATGCTGGTGGTGCCCTCGATCGGGGCCAAGCGGCACGCGCAGAAGGTCGCCGAGTGGGGCGTCGACGGGGTGATCGTGCAGGGCGGCGAGGGCGGCGGGCACACCGGCTCGATCCCGACCACGCTGCTCCTGCCGCAGGTCACCGACGTGCTCCGGGGCAGCGACGTCACGGTGATCGCGGCCGGCGGCTTCTTCGACGGGCGCGGCCTGGTCGCGGCGCTCGCGTACGGCGCCGACGCGATCGCGATGGGCACCCGCTTCCTGCTCACCTCGGACAGCCCCGTGGGCAACGCGGTCAAGGACGTCTACCTGGCCACCGACGTGGGCGGCACGGTGGTGTCCAAGGAGGTGGACGGCGTCCCGCACCGGGTGCTGGCCACCGACTTCGTCAAGCGGCTCGAACAGCGCTCGGTGCTCGCCCGCTATCCGCGCTCGATCGCCAACGCGCTGCGGTTCCGCAGGCTCAGCGGCGCCAGGCTCACCGACATGGCCCGCGAGGGCCTGGCGATGAAGAAGTCGCAGGGGTTGAGCTGGCCGCAGGTGCTGATGGCGGCCAACACGCCGATGTTGCTCAAGGCCGCGATGGTGGACGGCCGACCGGACCTGGGCGTGATGGCCTCCGGCCAGGTGGTCGGGGTGATCGAAGACCTGCCCTCGTGCGCGGAGTTGATCGACCGGATCACCGCGCAGGCGAGCGGGATCCTGTACGACCTGGAGGCCGCCCGGGTCTGACCTCGGGCTGCCCCCACCGCCGGCACCGTCCCCTGTGGGCGGTGCCGGCGGCATGTCCGGCCGTATTGGGCCGAGTTCGCCGGAAACGACCCCGCCCCGCCGACGCCCCTCACCGGTTTGGGGGTGGGTCTGGACCCACCCCTGCTCGGGGTCCCGGCGCAGTGTTCCGCGACCTGTCCGCCGACAGACTCGAACTGTCAGCGGGAAGCAGAGCGCATTCAAGAGGGGACCTGACAATGGCCAAGCAGCCGGCGACCGTTCGCGTCGCACGATGGAGCGCCACCCACCCGTGGCGGGCGATCACCATGTGGATCGCGTTCGTCGCCATCTGCCTGGTCGTCGGCGGTGCGGCGGGTACCGAGAAGACCACCAAGGCCGACATGCGCACCGGCCAGTCCGGCCGGGCCGACGCGATCGCCAAGCAGTACGGCCTGGACGGCGCGGCGAGCGAGAACGTGCTGATCACCGCGAAGAGCGGCGCGCTGGACCGGACCGCGGCGAACAAGGTCGCGGCCGAGGTCACCACCAAGCTGAAGGCACTCCCCGAGGTCGCCGAGGTCTCCGAGCCGATCCCGGCCACGAACGGCAAGGCGCTCCTTGTGCCGCTCACCATGAAGGGTGACGCCGAGAAGGCCAAGGACCACATCGACCCGTTGCTGAAGGCGACGGCGAGCGTCCAGAAGGAACACCCCGACCTGCGGGTCGAGGAGATCGGTGACGCCTCGCTCGGCAAGGGCATCCAGGACCAGATCGCCGAGGACCTCGGCAAAGCCGAACTGTTCAGCCTGCCGATCACGTTGGTCATCCTGATGGTCGCGTTCGGCGCGATGATCGCCGCCGCGGTGCCGGTGCTGTTGGCCATCTCCGCGGTGGGTGCCTCGATCGGCCTGTACGGCCTCGCCTCCACGCTCGTGCCCGACGCGGGCACCGTGTCCAGCATCATCCTGATGATGGGCATGGCGGTCGGCGTCGACTACTCGCTCTTCTACGTCAAGCGCGAGCGTGAGGAACGGGCCAAGGGCCGCGGCCGGATCGACGCGATCGAGATCGCCGCCGCCACCTCCGGACACGCCGTGGTGGTCTCCGCGATCGCGGTGATCGTCTCGATGGCCGGCATGTACATCGCCGACGACGCGATCTTCTCCAGCCTGGCCACCGGCGGCATCATCGTGGTCGCGGTCGCCATGGTCGGCTCGCTCACCGTGCTGCCCGCGCTGCTCGCCAAGCTGGGCAACAAGATCGACCGGCCCCGGGTGCCGATCCTGTGGCGGCTGACCGCCCGCGCGGACCGCGAGCCGCGCGTGTGGAAGGCCATGCTGCGCCCGGCGCTGAACCACCCCAAGACCACTCTGCTCGTGTCGGTGATCGCCCTCGGCGCGCTGGCCCTGCCGACCTTCGACATGAAGCTGCAGAACACCTCCGACGACGACTTCCCCCGCTCGATGGCCACGATGCAGACCTACGACCGGATGACCGACGCCTACCCGAGCAAGCACAGCCCGTACAACCTGATCGCCCTCGCCCCGGCCGGCAAGGAGAAGGAGACCCGCGCCGCGCTGGACAAGGCGATCGCGCAGACCCGCACCAACCCGCTGTTCGCCAAGGACCCGGTCGAGGTGCTGGTCTCCCAGGACGGCCGCGCGTTCAAGGCCGACGTGATCGTGCCGCACATCTCCAGCTCCAAGGAGGCCAAGACGGCGCTGAAGCAACTGCGGGACACCGTGCTGCCGAACACCGTCGGCACCGTGGCGGGAGCGGAGTTCGCGGTCTCCGGCGAGACGGCGCTGAACAAGGACTTCGCCGACCACGTGCAGGACAAGTTGCCGCTGGTGATCGGCTTCGTGCTGCTGCTGACCTTCGTGATGATGTCGGTGACGTTCCGCTCGGTGGTGGTCGCGCTCACCGCGATCGCGATCAACCTGCTCTCCGCGCTGGCCTCCTTCGGCTTCCTGGTCGTGGTCTTCCAGCACACCTGGGCCGAGAAGTACCTGGACTTCCACTCCAGCGGCGCGATCATCTCCTGGCTGCCGCTGTTCCTGTTCGTGGTCCTGTTCGGCCTGTCGATGGACTACCACGTCTTCGTGGTCAGCCGGATCCGCGAGGCGGCCATGCAGGGGATGTCCACCAAGGCGGCGGTCGAGCGCGGCATCACCAGCTCGGCCGGCGTGATCACCAGCGCGGCGATCGTGATGGTCTCGGTCTTCGGGGTCTTCGGCACGCTGAGCATGCTCGACATGAAGCAGATGGGCGTCGGCCTGGCCGCCGCGGTCCTGATCGACGCGATCGTGGTTCGGATCGTGATCCTGCCCTCGCTGATGACCATCCTGGGCCGGGCCAACTGGTGGCCCAGCCGCGTCCCGCGGGTCCACGCCCCGCAGCCGGCCGCCCAGTACCCGACGTACGAACGCCAGGGATACCAGCGCCAGTTCTGATCCGGCACCTCCCCCCAGCGAGCGCGGCCACCGTTCCCCCCGGTGGCCGCGCTCCTTCGCGTGTGCGCGGCGAAGCGCGCGGGCGGAAGGGGCTCAGCCCAGGCGTTCGATGATGGTGACGTTGGCCTGGCCGCCGCCCTCGCACATGGTCTGCAGGCCGTAGCGGCCTCCGGTGCGCTCCAGGTGGTGCAGCAGGGTGGTCATCAGGCGGGCGCCGGTGGCGCCGAGCGGGTGGCCGAGGGCGATCGCGCCGCCGTTGGGGTTGACCTTCTCGTGCGGGGCCTTGATGTCCTTCATCCAGGACAGCACCACCGGCGCGAACGCCTCGTTGATCTCGACCGCGTCGATGTCGTCGATGCCCAGGCCGCACTTGGCGAAGGCGTACTCCGTGGCCGGGATCGGCGCGGACAACATCTCGATCGGGGACGCGCCGCGCACGCTCATGTGGTGGATCCGGGCACGCGGGGTGAGACCGTAGCGCTTCAGCGCCCGCTCCGAGACGATCAGCAGCGCCGCCGCCCCGTCGGAGATCTGCGACGCGACGGCGGCGGTCATCCGGCCGCCCTCCACCAGCACCTTCAGCTCCGCCATCTTCGCCAAGGTGGTGCCCCGGCGCGGCGGCTCGTCGACCGCGACCACGGTGCCGTCCACGTCGATCGGGGCGATCTCCTTCTCGAACCACCCGTTGTCGATCGCGTGGATCGCCCGCTCGTGCGACGCGAGCGCGAAGTGCTCCATCTCCTCGCGGGAGATGTCCCACCGCTTCGCGATCAGCTCGGCGCCGTGGAACTGGTCGACGGGTTCGTCGCCGTAGCGTGCCGTCCAGCCCTTGGAGCCGGAGAACGGGTCGGTGAACCCGAGCGGCTTCGCCGAGGTCATCGCCGCGCCGATGGGGATCTGGTTCATGTTCTGCACACCGCCGGCGATCACCACGTCCTGGGTGCCGGACAGCACACCCTGCGCGGCGAAGTGGATCGCCTGCTGCGAGGAGCCGCACTGCCGGTCGATGGTGACCCCGGGCACCGCCTCGCTGTAGCCGGCCGCGAGCCACGCGGTACGGGCGATGTCGCCCGCCTGCGGGCCGATGGTGTCCACGCAGCCGAAGACCACGTCCTCGACCACGTCCGGGTCGATGCCGCTGCGCTCGACCAGCGCGGTGAGCGCGTGCGCGCCCAGGTCGGCCGGATGCACTCCGGACAGGCCGCCCTTCTTGCGACCGACCGGCGTACGGACCGCGTCGACGATGTATGCCTCGGCCACTGGGGCCTCCTTTGATCCTCGTTGTTTCCGCGGCCGACCGCCTCGGTCCGCGTGTCCGATCACACGCCGCGCACGCTGTCGCCACACCGCGTACAGCAGCTAACCTGACGACCCGTCAGTTATGCTACCCGTGTCCGACCGGGTTTCGACCTGTGTGTCCTCGGTCTCACACCCGTCGAGGGAGTCGCCCAGTGGATCTCGAATTCACCGAGCAGGAGCAGGAGTTCCGCCGGGAGGCGCGCGCGTGGCTGACCGCCAACGTGCCCGCCGAGCCACTGCCGTCGATGGACACCCGCGAGGGCTTCCTGGCCCACCGCGCGTGGGAGCGCAAGCTCTTCGACGCGCGCTGGGCGGTGGTGTCCTGGCCCCGGGAGTACGGCGGCCGCGAGGCGGGCCTGACCGAGTGGCTGATCTTCGAGGAGGAGTACTACCGCGCCGGCGCCCCCGGCCGGGTCAGCCAGAACGGCATCTTCCTGTTCGCCCCGACCCTCTTCGAGTTCGGCACCCGGGAGCAGCAGGACCGCTACCTGCCCGCGATGGCCGCCGGTGAGGAGATCTGGGTCCAGGGCTGGTCCGAGCCCGAGGCCGGCTCCGACCTGGCCAACGTGCGCTCGCGGGCGGAGCGCGACGAGGAGCGCGGCGGCTGGCGGCTCAGCGGCCAGAAGATCTGGAGCTCGCGCGGCACCTACGGACACCGTCTGTTCGGCCTGTTCCGCACCGATCCCCAGGCGCAGCGGCACCGGGGCCTGACCTACTTCATGGTCGACCTCGCCGCCGAGGGCGTGACGGTGCGGCCCATCCCGCAGCTGGACGGCGAACCGGGCTTCGCCGAGGTCTTCCTGGACGACGTCTTCGTCCCCGACGCCGACGTGCTGGGCGGGGTGGACGAGGGCTGGAAGATCATGATCGCCACCACCGGCAGCGAGCGCGGCCTCAACCTGCGCAGCCCGGGCCGCTTCGTGGCCCCCGCGAACCGGCTGATCGAGCTGTACCGGCGCGACCCGCGCCCGGCCGAGCGGGACGCGGTGGTGCGGGCCTGGATGGACGCCGACGCGTACCGGCTGTTCACCTTCGGCACGGTCACCAAGCTCCAGGCGGGCGGTGCGATCGGCGCCGACTCCTCGATCAACAAGGTCTTCTGGTCCGAGATGGACGTCGAGCTGCACGCGACCGCGCTGCGCCTGCTCGGCGAGGCGGGCGTGCTGGACGACGGCGACGGCGGCTGGCTGGACGGCTTCCTGTTCGCGCTCGGCGGCCCGATCTACGCCGGCACCAACGAGATCCAGCGCAACACGATCGCCGAGCGCATCCTCGGCCTGCCCCGAGCGAAGTAGAAGGGTCCCGACGATGCGCCTCGCATACACCGAAGACCAGGAACTGTTCCGCGACACGGTCCGCGACTTCCTCGCCGACCGGTGCACCACGGCGGACGTGCGCGCCGCGTGGGCCGCCGACACCGCGATCTCCGCGCGCTGGGTCGAACTCGCCAAGGTCGGCGTGACCGGCATCGTGGTCCCGGAGGAGCACGACGGCCTGGGCATGGGCGACGAGGAACTGGCCGCCGTGCTGGTCGAGGCCGGCCGGGCCGCGCTGCCCGAACCGCTGCTGGAATCCGCGGTCGCGGCCGGCCTGCTGGCCGAGTTCGCGCCCGACGCCGGGTGGTTGGCCGAGATCGCGGCCGGTCGGGCGGCGGCCTCCGTGCTGCTGCCCGGGCAGCGCTTCGCGGTCGAGGCGGCGGCCGCCGACGTCCTGGTGATCGGCCTGGCCGACGGCGACCTGCACGTGGTGACGCCGGCCGACTGCGTGCTGACCGCGCGGCGCTCGGTCGATCGCAGCCGCAAGCTGTTCACGGTCGACTTCACGCCGACCGCGCGCACCCTGGTGGCCTCGGGCACACAGCGGGCGCTGGCCCGGGCGGCGGACCGGGGCGCGCTCGGCGCCGCGGCGCAACTGCTCGGCCTGACCCGGCGGATGCTGGACACCACCGTCGAGTACGCCAAGCAGCGGGTCCAGCGCGGTGTGCCGATCGGCTCGCACCAGTCGGTCCAGCACCACCTGGCCAACGTGCTGATCAAGCTGGAGTTCGCCCGCCCGGTGGTGCTGCGCGCGGCCTACTCGCTGGCCCGTGACCTGCCCTCGGCGGGCCGCGACGTGTCGATGGCGAAGATCTACGCGGGTGAGGCGGCCGACCTCGCGGCCCGCAACTGCCTCCAGGTGCACGGCGCGATCGGCTACACCGAGGAACACGACCTGCAACTGTTCATGAAGCGCGCGTGGGCGCTGGGCACCGCGTGGGGCGACGCGGGCGTACACCGCGACCGGATCGCGGCGGACCTGCTCGGCGACGCGCCGGCCCCGCCCACACCCGCGTTCTGACCCACCCCCGTTGGACTGACGACGCATCAGGCGGCCGTCGTCACGCGCGAACGCCCCCGGTTCCCTGGCGAATCGGGGGCATTCGTGCGTTCGGGGCGCCGGCGCCCCGGGCGCCGCCTCAGCGCACCCGGAACTCCTTGCTGCGGCCCTGGAACAGGCCGGCCTGCTCGGACCAGTCCAGGTTGCCCAGTTCGATCAGGTGCGGGGCCATGGTCAGGGCCTGGGCGCGGGTGAGGTCGCGGGCCGCCCAGATCGCGCGGATCGAGCCCTGGACGCCGTGTGGGGGATAGGAGGCGATGGTCTCGGCCGCCCAGCGGGCGGTGTCGAGCAGGTCCGCGGCGGGGACCACCTGCGAGACCAGGCCCGTCTCGTACGCCCGCTCGGCGCTCATCCGCTCGGCGTTGCCGAGGAGGGTGAGTCGCATGACCTCGCCCAGCGGCATGCGCTGCGCCAAGTGCATCGACTCGAACCCGGAGACCATGCCGTACGTGGTGTGCGGGTCGAAGAACGTCGCCCCCTCCGCCGCGATCGCGAACTCGCACTCGCCCAGCAGGTAGAACGCGCCGCCGCAGGCCATCCCGTTGACCGCGACGATCACCGGCTTCCACAGGTCGGAGAACTTCGGGCCGACCCGGAGCATCGGGTCGTCCATCATGTACGGCGACGACGGCTGCGGGATGTCCACACCGCGGTCGATGCCCGTACAGAACGCCTTGTCGCCCGCGCCGGTGAGCACCACGCAGCGCACGTCGTCGTCGTGCCGCAGGTCCCGCCACAACGTGTGCAACTCGTCGATCATGGTGATGTCGAACGCGTTGTGCCGGTCGGGGCGGTTCAGCGTCACCCACGCGACGCCGTTCTCCTGCTCGTAGCCCAGCGTCTCGAACTTGCGCATAGTTCAGCCCTCAATCATCGGTCGCCACCGCTTCGCGGTGGTGTGCGTCTCGATCGCCGCGATGCCGCTTCCCTCGCCGCCATGATCTGACGTACCGTCAGGTTCAATCAACCTCTGGCCTCTCCGGGAGCGATCATGCAAGGGGACCTCGAGTGGGGCAGCATTCCTGCTCTCGTCGACAGTGCGGCGGACCGCTTCGGTGACCGTGAGGCCGTGGTGGACGGCAATGTACGGGTCACCTACACCGAACTGCGGGACCGCGTCCGGCGCGCCGCGGCCGCCGCCATCGCGGCCGGTGTCGGCAAGGGCGACCGGGTCGGCGTGTGGGCGCCGAACTCGCTGGACTGGATGGTGGCCGCGCTCGGCGCGCTCACCGCCGGCGGCGTCGTGGTGCCGATGAACACCCGGTACAAGGGCGCCGAGGCCAGGTACGTGCTGGCCAGGACGCGGGCCAGGCTGCTGTTCGTCTCGGGCACCTTCCTCGGCTCGTCCTACGTGGGAATGTTGCGTCAGGCGGCGGGCGGCGCGGCCGAGGGTCGCCCGTTCGCGGACCTGCCGGACCTGGGCCGGGTGGTCGTGCTCGCGGACACCGCGCCGGACGACTGCCTCCCCTGGGCCGACTTCCTCGCCGGCGGCGAGCGGATCACCGCCGCCGAGGTGGACGCCCGCAAGGCGAGCGTCGGCCCGGACGACACCGGCGACATCATCTTCACCTCCGGCACCACCGGCGCCCCCAAGGGCGTGATGACCACGCAGGCCCAGACGTTGCGGGTCTTCGACACCTGGGCGTCGGTGGTCGGGGTCACCGAGGGCGACCGGTATCTCGTGGTCAGCCCCTTCTTCCACACCTTCGGGTACAAGGCCGGGATCATCGCGAGCCTGATCAAGGGCGCCACGCTGATCCCGCAGGCGGTCTTCGACGCGGATGCCACGATGGCGCTGATCCAGCAGGAGAAGGTCACCGTGCTGCCGGGCGCGCCGACGATCTACACCTCGCTGCTGGACGCGGTGGCGCGCGAGGGGGCGGGGAAGTACGACCTGTCCTCGCTGCGGCTCGCGGTGACCGGGGCGGCGGCGGTGCCGTTGTCCCTGGTCACCCGGATGGCCGAGGAGTTGGGCTTCGACGCGGTGCTCACCGCGTACGGGCTGACCGAGTCGTGCGGCACCGCGACGATGTGTCGTCGGGGCGACTCCGCCGAGACCATCTCGTCCACCTCGGGCCGGGCCATCCCCGGGGTCGAGGTGATCACCGCGGACGCGGACGGCAAGCCGACGGCGGTCGGCGAGTCGGGCGAGGTGTGGGTGCGCGGATACAACGTGATGACGGGCTACTTCGAGGACGTCGAGGAGACCGCGAAGGCGATCGACGCGGACGGCTGGCTGCACACCGGCGATGTGGGTGTCCTGGACGAGCGGGGCAACCTGCGGATCACCGACCGGATCAAGGACATGTTCATCGTCGGCGGGTTCAACGCCTACCCGGCGGAGATCGAGTCGGTCCTGGCGGGGCACCCGGCGATCTCGGAGGCCGCGGTGGTCGGCGTCCCGGACGCGCGCATGGGCGAGGTCGGCAAGGCGTACCTGCTGCTGCGTCCCGGCGCCGAGGTCACGGCCGAGGAGATCATCACGTTCTGCCGCCGGGAGATGGCCAACTACAAGGTGCCGCGCACGGTCGAGTTCGTCACCGAACTGCCGCGCAACCCGGGCGGCAAGGTCCTGAAGTTCGAACTCCGGGCCCGCGCGGCCGAAGAGGCGACCCGCCGCTGAACCCCCGCGCCGCCGAGCCGCCGGTCCTTCGGGCCGCGCGGCCGGCGGCGCAACGACAAAACGCCCGTGCCGACCGAGGTCGAACACGAGCGTCACGCGGATGAAAACCTACGAGGTGGGCTCCCTGCGTCGGCATTGTCCGAACAGGTGCTAGGGGTCGCCTTCCGGTCCATTCGACTTTCGGGCCTCTCAGCCTGACCATCCGTCCTCGGCCAACCGCTCCGAAGGCGCTGTTCGGTCAAGCTCCCTCGCTCGCCCCGTAGGCTTCTTTCATGATACTCCCGGTCAAAGTGGACAACAAGGGGTTTGTCGAACGGATCGCGGCCGGCTTCTATTTGCCCTCGAACTCCGCCGGCCGGCGGGCGGCCTTGGCCGCGTAGCCCGCCACCGAGTCGTCCGACACCAGGGTCAGCGCCGCCGACATCGCGGTCAGGCCCAGGGCCGCGTCCAGGTTCGCGTCGGCGAAGGTGTCGATGCTGCGTTTGATGCCCTGTACCGCCAGGGGCGCGTTGGCCGCGATCTCCTCCGCCACGGCCCGTGCGGCCCCGTCCAGGCCGGCCGTCGGTACCACCTCCTGGACCAGGTTCAACCGCGCGGCGAGCGCCGCGTCGATCCGTCGCCCGGTCAGCGACAGCAGCTTGGCCCACCCGGCGCCGGCCTCGCGGGCGATGCGGATGTCGCCGCCGGCGTCCACCGCGACCCCGATCTGCGCCTCCGGCAGCGCGAACCGTGCGTCGTCCGCCGCGATCCGGATGTCCGCCATCAGCGCCAGCTCGAACCCGAAGCCCAGGCAGTAGCCCTGGACGGCCGCCACCACCGGCTGCGGCAGCCGCGCGAAGGCGCGAAACCGCTCGTGTACCCAGCGCAGACCCTCGTAGTAGTTGCGGGTGCGCTCCGCCCCCGAGCGCCCGGTGATCGCACCGCCGGGCGCGGTCACGTCGATGCCCGCGCAGAACGCCCGCCCCTCGGCCCGCAGCAGCACCACCCGGATCCGCTCGTCGAAGCGGATCCGGTCGGCCATGATGCCCAACTGTCGGGTCGCCTCCCAGCTCCACGCGTTCAACTTCTCCGGCCGGCACAGGGTCAACGACGCGATGCCCGTGCCCTCGTCGACCTCCAGGCGCATGCGCTCCTCGGTCGCGTCGATGCTCGGGTCGGTGGTGTTGATCACGGTCCGGTTCCTCCTGGAGCGGTTTTTCGGCCTTGTCTGACGACCCGTTAGATCGGAGTATGTGACACGCGTTCGGCACAGTCCATCGATGTCCGTCGATCTCGCCCGACCTCTTTCCCGAGCCCCCACTCGACCCCACTCGACTCCTCTCGCACCTTCGGAGGCACCCCCATGGCCGCGATCCTGCCCCCGGGCACCCTGCACGTCGGCATGCAGTTGCCCATCCAGTCGCAGAGCCGGCTGTACGCGGAAGCCTGGGAGGACGGCGCCGGCCCCGACGAACTCGCCGCGCTCGCCCGGGCCTGCGACCGGGCCGGCTTCGCCTACATCGCGGTCTGCGACCACACCGCGATCCCGCGCAGCCACGCCGGCGCGATGGGCACCGAGTGGTGGGACACGATGACCACGCTCGGCTGGCTCGCCGGGGTCACCGAGCGCATCCGGCTGATCTCGCACGTGTCGGTGCTCGCCTACCGGCACCCGATGATGTCCGCCAAGGCGTTCGCCACGCTGGACCGGATCTCGAAGGGCCGCGCCATCGTCGGCGCCGGCGCGGGCCACGTCGAGGCCGAGTTCGAGATGCTCGGGGTCGACTTCAAGACCCGGGGCAAGGCGCTGAACGAGGCACTGGAACTGCTCGACCTGGCGCTGCGCGAGGAATACGTGACCTTCGCGGGGCAGCACTGGCGGGTGGACGACATGGGCGCCCGGCCGCGGCCGGTGCAGACCCCCCGCCCGCCGATCTGGATCGGCGGCTCGGCGGGCGCCGCGCTCAAGCGGGTGGCCAAGTACGGCGACGGCTGGCTGCCGCAGGGCAGCCCGCGCGACACCTACCCGGCGCAGCTGGCCGAACTGCGGCGCTACCGCGAGGAGTTCGGCCGCGCGGACGAGCGCCTGGACATCGGCGCGATCACCGAGATGATCTACGTCGGCGAGGCCGGCTGGGACGTCGGCGCACACACCCTCACCGGCGGCGCGGACAAGATCGCCGAGTCGCTGCGCTGGTACGGCGAGCAGGGCGCGAACCAGATCCAGGTCCGCTTCCGCAGCCGGGACCTGGCCGAACTGCTGGACCAGATCGCCCGATTCGCCGCCGAGGTGGCTCCGCACCTGTCCTGACGCACCATCAGTCCCCTTCTCCGAAAGGTCTTCGCATGGGCAAGCTGGACGGCAGGGTGGTCCTGATCACCGGCGCGGCACGCGGACAGGGCGTGGCGGAGGCCCGCATGTTCGCGGCCGAGGGCGCGCGGGTGGTCCTCGGCGACATCCTGGACGAGGCGGGCGAGGCGGCGGCGAAGGAGATCGGCGACGCGGCGCGCTATGTGCACCTGGACGTGTCGAGCGAGGACGACTGGCGGCGGGCGGTGGAGGGCGCCGTCGCCGCGTTCGGCCGGCTCGACGGACTGGTCAACAACGCCGGGATCCTGGCCTTCGAGCCGATCGAGGAGATGTCCCGGGAGGCATATCTGCGGATCGTCGAGGTGAACCAGCTCGGCACGTTCCTGGGCATGAAGGCGGCGCTGCCCGCGATGCGCGCGGCCGGCGGCCCGGGCACGATCGTGAACATCGCCTCCTACGCGGGCCTGGCCGGCATGGAGGGCCTGGTCGCGTACGCCTCGACCAAGGGCGCGGTCCTGGCGATGACCCGGGTGGCCGCCCTGGAGGCCGCCCCGCACATCCGGGTCAACGCGATCTGCCCGGGCGGCGTCCGGACCCCGATGACCAATCCGGGGGACATCGAGGGCCTGCCCACCCGGCCGCCCGCGCCGGGCGAACCGGACCCGGTGAGCGAGGTCTTCGGCGGCATACCTCTGGCCCGCATCGGCGAACCCGACGAGATCGCCGCCGCGGCGCTGTACCTCACCGGGCCCGACAGTTCCTATACGACCGGCACCCACATCGTCGTCGACGGCGGCTGGATGGCCGGCGTGAAGCTCTTCTGACGCCGTTTTCGGAGCATCGGGATATGCCGCTGCGGCATATCTCGGGTGAGCCCCGTCTCATCCCGTGCGGACCCCTGGCGACCCCGAATATCTGACGTACCATCAGCTTCGTGGGGCGGCCGGACCACACGTGCGGACGGCGTGCGCCGGCCGCGTGCGCAGGCACCACCGAGGGCAGCAACACCGAGGGCAGAGGAGCTTCGCCATGCTGGACCACGTCATCACCGGAGCCACCGTCGTCGACGGGACGGGCGCACCGTCCTTCCTGGGTGACGTGGGCATCAGGGACGGCCGCATCGTCGCGGTCACCCCCGCCGGCGGCATCACCGAGGAAGCCGCGAGCACGGAGAACGCCGAGGGCCTGGTCCTGGCCCCCGGCTTCGTCGACCCGCACACCCACTACGACGCCCAGCTGCACTGGGACCCGTACGCCACCCCCTCGGTCAACCACGGCGTGACCACGATCATCGGCGGCAACTGCGGCTTCACCCTCGCGCCGCTCAAGGCCGAGGACGCCGACTACACGCGCCGGATGATGGCCAAGGTCGAGGGCATGGCGCTGCCCGCGCTGGAGAACGGCGTGGACTGGAGCTGGGAGACCTTCGCCCAGTATCTGGACAAGCTGGAGGGCCGGATCGCGGTCAACGCGGGCTTCATGGCCGGCCACTGTGCGATCCGCCGCTACGTGATGGGCGCCGACTCGGTCGGCAAGGAGGCCACGCCCGAGCAGGTCGCGGCGATGGTGGCGGAGCTGGGGAAGGCGATGGAGGCCGGCGCGCTCGGCTTCTCCACCGGCCAGTCCAACCACACCGACGGCGACGGCAACCCGGTGCCCTCGCGGCACGCCACGCCCGCCGAGATCCTGGCGCTGTGCGAGGAGGTCGGCAGGCACGAGGGCACCCAGCTCGAAGTCATCGTGGCCGGCTGTCTGGACAAGTTCTCCGACGACGAGATCGACCTGCTGGTCAAGATGACCACCACGGCCGGCCGCCCGATGAACTGGAACGTGCTCACCGTCGACTCGGCCGCGCCCGACCGCGCGCCGCGCCAGATCTACGCCTCGGAGAAGGCCAAGGAGGCGGGCGGGCGGATCGTGATCCTGACCATGCCGGTCCTGGTCCCGATGAACATGTCGTTCCTGACCTACTGCGCGCTCAACCTGATCCCGGGCTGGGGCCCGATCCTGTCCCTGCCGGTGCCCGAGCGGATCGCCAAGCTGCGCGACGCCGACGTGCGCGCGGAGATGTTGCGCAACGCGGACAGCCCCGAGGCGGGCGTCTTTCGCCGACTGGCCGACTTCGGCCGCTACGTGATCGGCGACACCTACTCCGAGGCGAACGAGGGCCTGTCCGGCCGGGTGGTCGCCGACATCGCCAAGGAGCGCGGCCAGGACGACTTCTGGACGCTGATCGAGATCTGCATCAACGACGACCTGCGCACGGTGTTGTGGCCGATGCCCACCGACAACGACCAGGCGTCGTGGGATCTGCGGCAGCAGGTGTGGGACAACGAGCACGTGATCCTGGGCGGCTCGGACGCCGGCGCGCACCTGGACCGCATGTGCGGCGCGACCTACACCACCCGCTTCCTCGGCGACATGCTGCGCGGGCGCAAGCTGGTCTCGCTGGAGCGCGCGGTGCGGATGCTCACCACCGAGCCCGCCGAACTCTTCGGCCTCAAGGACCGCGGCCGGATCGCCGAGGGCTTCCACGCCGACCTGGTCCTGTTCGACCCGGCCACGGTCGGCTCCGGCCCGGCCCGCCTGATGCACGACCTGCCCGGCGACAGCCCGCGCCTGACGAGCGAGTCCACCGGCGTGGTCAGCGTCCGCGTCAACGGCGTCGAAACCATCCGCGACGGCCGAACCACCGGCGCCGCCAACGGCACCCTGCTCCGCAGCGGCAAGGACACGCGCACGGTCTCGGTCTGACCGCGCAAGACCCGGCGGCGTACGGGGGTCCTCCCGTACGCCGCCGCTCCACGGCCGGAGACGACGGGCGTGGTGGTCAGGCGGGCAGGTAGGTCACCTGGAGCACAAGGACGCTTTCGCTACGGACGACGATCAAGTAGCGGAACATGCCACTTTCCGGATAGGCGGTGCCCATCGGGGGATTTGGTCCCTGGTACGTCGCCCCGTCGAGGTAGAGCGCCTCGGCAGCTCTGACGATTTCCTCGGCTCTGGTTTCGACCTGGGCGATGAACGCCTCGGGAGCTCCGCCGACGACGGTCTGCTCATCGGGGTGGTATTCCCAGCTCCAGCTCACGTCTCGACTGCCGCGTACGCGGCGCGCATCAGGTCTTCGGCGACCCGAACACCTCGGGCGCGCACCTCGGCATCGTCGCTGATGGTGTCGACCTGCTCGGCGCGGTGGTAACGGAACGCGAGATCGGGGTGGCGTTCGATCTCGACGACCGCGGCCCAGTGGCGGAGCCACGCCCGCAGGGGGTCGAGGCGGTTGATCCTCAGTGCGGTGGCGGTGGCCTCGCGTTGGGAGCGGTCCATCTCCGGGAGCCAATGGGGAGCGAGCAGCGTGATCGCCCGCCGCAGCCCCTCGATGGTGCGCTCGGGGCGGGGCATGACGGGCGTGCCGTATTCGGACTCGGCGGTCGGCATCGCGGGCTCCCTTCCGATCGGCGTGACGCGGGCGAACCCGGCCCGCCATTCACTGTAGTCGGCGATACCGATGTCGATCACGGCCTCGGACATCCACACCCTCCCGCAGACGCTCGTTCCCTGCCCGGTTCGAATGGTTCAACGACCGAGCCGCCCCGGGGTCACCCGAATGGGTCCGCGCCGGCCCCGGTCGACGCGCTGTCGGTGCGGACGCCGCCCGCCACGTGACGTGCGACACGAGTCGGGATGGGCATGGATCGGGGCCGCCTACGCTTGGTTCTTTCGGGGGCGGCGTACGGGTCGGCCCCTGTTCGGCGGTGGGGTGGGGCACACCTCGGGCCGCCGGTACCACCCGAGCAGCAGCGACGACAGCGAGGTGTCGCATGACCCCGACTCCCAACGAGGGACGTCCCACCGAGAGTTCGATGCGGCGCGCGCTGCGACGCGCCCGCGACGGGGTCATGCTCGACGTCTCCGAGGCGGCCGTGCTCCTGCACGCCCGCGACGCCGATCTGGCCGACCTGTGCGCCTCGGCCGCGCGCGTGCGCGACGCCGGTCTGGAGGCGGCCGGCCGCCCCGGGGTGATCACCTACAGCCGCAAGGTGTTCATCCCGCTCACCCGGCTGTGTCGGGACCGCTGCAACTACTGCACCTTCGTCACCGTCCCGGGCAAGCTCCGGCGCGAGGGCCACGGGATGTTCCTCAGCCCCGACGAGGTGCTCAAGATCGCCCGCGAGGGCGCCGCGCTCGGCTGCAAGGAAGCCCTGTTCACCCTGGGCGATCGACCCGAGGACCGCTGGCCCGAGGCCCGCGAGTGGCTGGACGCGCACGGATACGACGACACGCTCGCCTATGTGCGGGCGATGTCGATCCGGGTCCTGGAGGAGACCGGCCTGCTGCCGCACCTGAACCCCGGGGTGCTCTCCTGGACCGACTTCCAACGGCTCAAGCCGGTCAGCGCGTCGATGGGGATGATGCTGGAGACCACCGCGACCCGGCTGTGGTCCGAGCCCTCGGGCCCGCACTACGGCTCGCCCGACAAGGAACCGGCCGTGCGGCTGCGGGTGTTGGAGGACGCCGGGCGTTCCAACGTGCCGTTCACCACCGGCCTGCTGATCGGCATCGGCGAGACGATGACCGAGCGGGCCGAGTCGATCTTCGCGATGCGCAGGATCGCCCGGCAGTACGGCTCGATCCAGGAAGTCATCCTGCAGAACTTCCGCGCCAAGCCGGACACGGCGATGCGCGGCACCCCCGACGCCGACCTGGTCGAGTTGGCCGCCGCGATCGCCGTCTCGCGGATCGTGCTCGGGCCGAAGATGCGCGTCCAGGCGCCGCCGAACCTGATCGGCGACGAGTACGCGCTGATGATCGGGGCCGGCATCGACGACTGGGGCGGGGTCTCGCCGCTCACGCCCGACCACGTCAATCCCGAACTCGCCTGGCCGCAGATCGAGTTCCTGGCGGCGCGCACCGCCGAGGCGGGCTTCACGCTGCACGAGCGGCTGAACGTGTACCCCGAGGTGATCCTGCGCGGCGAACCGTGGGTGGACCCCCGGGTGTTGCCGCACGTGCGCGCGCTGTCCGACCCGGAGACCGGCCTCGCGATCGAGGGCCGCAACCCCGAGGGCCTGCCCTGGCAGGAACCCGAGGACATCTTCGCCGCCGCGTCCGGCCGCACCGACCTGCACGTGAGCATCGACACCACCGGCCGCACCACCGACCGGCGCGACGACTTCGACAACGTCTACGGCGACTGGGACGCGCTGCGCGAGCAGGTCGCCGCCGGCCCGGCCGGCTCGGTGGTCCGGCTCGACTCGGAGGTGCGCGAGGCACTGGCCCGGGCCGCCGCCGACCCGACCCGGCTGACCGACGACCAGGCCCTCGCGCTGTTCCACTGCGACGGCCCCGCGATGGACGAACTCGCCCGGATCGCCGACGACTTGCGTCGCGAGGTGAACGGCGACGAGATCACCTACATCGTCAACCGCAACATCAACTTCACCAACGTCTGCTACACCGGCTGCCGATTCTGCGCGTTCGCCCAGCGCCGCACCGACGCCGACGCCTACACCCTCTCCCTGGACCAGGTGGGCGAGCGGGCCGAACAGGCGTGGGCGGTCGGTGCGACCGAGGTCTGCATGCAGGGCGGCATCCACCCCGACCTGCCCGGCACCGCCTACTTCGACATCGCCCGCGAGGTCAAGAAGCGTGTCCCGGGGATGCACGTGCACGCCTTCTCGCCCATGGAGGTGGTCAACGGCGCGACCCGCACCGGGATGTCCATCCGCGACTGGCTGACCGCCGCCAAGGAGGCGGGCCTGGACACCATCCCCGGCACCGCCGCCGAGATCCTGGACGACGACGTGCGCTGGATCCTGACCAAGGGCAAGCTGCCCGCCGCGACCTGGGTCGAGGTGGTCAAGACGGCGCACGAACTGGGCATCCGCAGCTCCTCGACGATGATGTACGGCCACGTGGACACCCCCGCGCACTGGCTCGGCCACCTGCGCCTGCTCGGCCGGATCCAGGACGAGACCGGCGGCTTCACCGAGTTCGTCACGCTGCCCTTCGTGCACACCAACGCGCCGGTGTACCTGGCCGGCATCGCCCGCCCCGGCCCGACCCTGCGGGACAACCGGGCCGTGCACGCGATGGCCCGGATCCTGCTGCACGGCAAGATCGACAACATCCAGACCAGTTGGGTCAAGCTCGGCGTCGAGGGCACCAACCTGATGCTCGAAGGCGGCGCCAACGACATGGGCGGCACGCTCATGGAGGAGACCATCTCCCGGATGGCCGGCGCCGACAACGGCTCGAAGAAGTCGATCGCCGAACTGGAGGCGATGGCCGCCTCGCTCGGCCGCCGCGCCCGGCAGCGCACCACCACCTACGGCGAGGTGGACGCCGAGCGGCAGGCCATCGCCCGCCGCCACGACGAGGACGTCGACCGGATCATGCTGCCGATCCTGAGCAACTGAGCGACGGCGGCACCCGCGCCCGCGCGGGCCGGAGGGCGACACGTTCCCCCTCCGGCCCGTCGCTGCTTCCGCGGTGCCATCGGATGCGTGTGCGACCCCCCGGCGAGCCCGCGCCGGTACGCTGCGGTGGGGCTTCGGGGGAGGGAGAACACACATGGCCGCACTGTGGTCCAGGGACCGTTTGCAGGACTTTCGGGCACGGGTACGGGGCTGTCTCGTCGGCGGCGCCATCGGGGACGCGCTCGGCGCCGGGATCGAGTTCCTGAGTCTCGCGGAAATCCGCGAACAGCACGGATCCGACGGGGTCGCCGGCTACGTGACGGCGTACCACCGACGCGGCGCGATCACCGACGACACGCAGATGACCCTGTTCACGGTGGAGGGGCTGATCCGCGCGCACGTGCGCCGGGACACCGGAGCCTGGCATCCGCCGACCGACCTGCACGGCGCCTACCTGCGCTGGAAGGCCACCCAGAGCGAATGGGGCCCCGACGAGCGCAAGGACGAGGGCTGGCTGGTCCGCGAGGAGTGGCTGTACAGCTCGCGCGCGCCCGGATCCGCGTGCCTGCGCGGGCTGGAGGACGAGAGCGTGATGGGCACGCTGGAGCGGCCCAAGAACCCCGACTCCAAGGGCTGCGGCGCGGTCATGCGCTCCGCGCCGTTCGGCCTGCTGGTCGGCTGGCGGCCCGAGCTGGTCTTCCAACTCGCGGTGGAATGCGCGGTGTTGACCCACGGGCACCCCACCGGCTACCTCTCGGCGGGTGCGTTCGCGGTGATCGTGCACGCGGTCATGCAGGGCGCGCCGTTGGAGGAGGGCGTACGGATCGCCCTGGAGTTGGTGAAGTCGCGTCCGGAGCACGCCGAGACGGCGCGGGCGATCGAGGCGGCGCTCGCCGCGGTCCGCGCCGGGGTGCCCTCGGCCGAGCGGGTCGAGGCGCTGGGCCAGGGCTGGACCGCCGAGGAGGCGCTGTCGATCGGGCTGTACTGCGCCCTGGTGGCCCCCGACATGCGCACCGGACTGCTGCTCGCGGTCAACCACGGCGGGGACAGCGACTCGACCGGGTCGATCTGCGGCAACCTGCTCGGCGCCATGCACGGCGACACCGTGCTGCCCGCCGACCTGGTCGCCGAACTCGAGGGCCGCGGCGCGATCCTGCAGCTGGCCGACGACTTCGCGATGGAGATGACCCAGGGCACCACGCTGCACGGCCCCGAGGCGGGGGACACGAGCTGGACCCGGCGCTACCCGCCGAACTGAGCGCCGGCCACCCCGGGCACTGCCCGAGGCGGCCGGATCGCCCCGATCAGGGTCGGCGCTCGTCCACCCACGCGCCCGCGACCATCACCGCGCGCACCCGAAGCGCGTCGTCCAGGACCACCAGGTCTGCCCGCTTGCCCGGCTCCAGGGTGCCGATCCGGTCGGCCAGGCCCAGTGCCCGCGCGGGCGTGGCCGAGAGCGAGCGCACCACGTCGGCGATCGGCAGGCCTCCCGCGACACCGTTGCGCAGCGCCTCGTCCAGGGTCAGCGTGCTGCCCGCGATCGAGTCGCCGCCGGCGAGTCGGGCCACCCCGTCCACCACGTCCACGGTCATCACGCCCAGCGGGTAGACGCCGTCCGGCATGCCCGCCGCGCCCATCGCGTCGGTGATGAAGGCGACCCGGTCCGGTCCCGCGCTCGCGTACGCCAGGTTGACCACGCTGGGGTGCAGGTGTACGCCGTCGTTGATCAACTCGACCACCGCGTCGCTGTCCTGGAGCAGCGCGGTGACCGGCCCCGGCTCGCGGTGGTGCACGCTGCGCATCGCGTTGAACAGGTGGGTGGCCACACTCGCGCCCGCGGCCAGCGCCGCGTGGGTCTGCCGGTGCGTGCCGTCGGTGTGCCCGACCGCGGCGATCACCCCCTCGTCGGCGAGCCGGCGCACCAGATCGACCCCGCCCGGAAGCTCCGGGGCCAGGGTGACCATGCGGATCGCGCCGTTCGCCACCTTGAGCAGCGTGCCGACCTCGTCCCGATCCGGCGCGCGCAACTGGGTCGGGTCGTGCGCGCCGCAGCGGGCCGCACTCAGATAGGGGCCCTCCAGGTGCAGCCCCGCCAGCAGGCCGTCGTGCACGAGCGGGGAGAGCGTGGTCACGATCCGCAGCAGGTCCGCCGGGGACGCGGTGACCAGGCTGGCGACCGTGGTCGTGGTCCCGTGCGAGCGATGGAATTCGGCCACCCGCAGCGCCTCGTCGGGATCGCCGGAGGTGTACGAACCACCCCCGCCGCCGTGCACGTGCATGTCCACGAAACCGGGCACGATCCAGCCGCCCGCGAGGTCGACCACCGGTTCCGAGCCGTTCGGCCGGCCGGGGCCGGCGAAGGCGATCCGTTCACCCACCACGTGCACCGAAGCGCCGTCGACCACCCCGGAGGGCAGCACCACGCGCGCATTGCCGAGCACCGTCACCCGCGCACCTCCAAGGTGTCCCACGCGATCAGTCCGGCGCCTCGGCAACCGGCCTCGTCTCCGAGTGCCGCGGTGACCAGCGGCGGCACGTGTTGGACCACGGCGCGCTCGGCGAGCAGCGTCCGCAAGGGGCTGAACAACTGCTCCCCGGCGAGCGAGAGTCCGCCGCCGATGACCAGCAACTTCGGGTCGTACAGGGCGAGTCCGGTGAGCAGGCCGTCCGCGAACGCGGACAACCCCTGCCC
Source organism: Embleya sp. NPDC056575 (assembly GCF_042793325.1). Taxonomy (NCBI): domain Bacteria; kingdom Bacillati; phylum Actinomycetota; class Actinomycetes; order Kitasatosporales; family Streptomycetaceae; genus Embleya; species Embleya sp. NPDC056575. The sequence goes on along the minus strand of NZ_JBHTVA010000032.1, from coordinate 28,093 downwards.
CCACACCGCGGCCGCGACCCGGTCGCCCGCGGCGACCCGGGCGACCACCTGGGCCGCGCTCAGCGGCGGGTCGTCGCCCGGCGCGGCCTCGGCGAACGCGTGCGCGATCGCGGGTCCGGAGAAGTGCGCCTCCAGACAACCGACCGCCCCACACGTACATTTACCCCCGCCGGGGCGCACCGTGATGTGCCCGATTTCGCCGGCCTGCCCGTGCGCGCCCGGGTAGGGGCGTCCGTTCAGCACCAGCACCGAGGCGAGCCCGGTGCCGATCGCCACGAACAGGAAGTTGTCGCAGTCGCGCCCCGCGCCCAGTCGGCCCTCGGCGAGCGCGCCGGTACGCACGTCGTGGCTCAAAGCCGCCGGTAGCCCCAGCCGGTCGGCCACCAGCGAGCGCAGCGGCACCTCGCGCCACTGGATGCTGGCCGACCACACCGCGACGCCCGCCGCGTCGTCCACGATGCCCGGCACCACCACACCCGCCGCGCGCGGCACCCCGCCGAGTTCGAGCGCCCGATCGCGCAGTGCCTCGGCGAAGTCGACGATCCCCGCGACCACCGTGTCGGGCCCGTCGGTGCGTCCGGTCGGGCGCCGCTCGGAGTAGACCAGGCCGCCGTTCGCGTCCACGACGCCGCCCTTGATGTCGGTGCCGCCGACGTCGAGTGCGAGGACGCAGTCCGCGCCGGACAGGTCGGACGGCGTGATGTTCACGTGCGGCATCGGCGTCTCAAGTCTGGTAGATGGGGCAGATTGTCGGCCCGAGGGCGGGTGGATCCGAGAATGCGCGTTTGTGCTCACTGGATAGCAGTTGAAAACATGAACATGCAACAGCATCGTTGAGTGAGCGCACCCTTACCGAAACCCCGACGCGTGACACGCGCGGGTGGCCGGGGAGGATGGTCGCAACGATCCGACACGAGTCGGGCAGGCTGTCGGACCGGGCGGGAGGTCGCGGGTGAGTCGTTACGAGCGGTGGGGTGCACTCCTCGAATTGCTGGCCAAGCACGGTCGGCTGGAGGTCGAGGACGTGGCCTCGGAGCTGGACGTCTCGCCCGCCACGATCCGCCGCGACCTGGACCAGCTCGCGCAGCAGCAGATGTTGACCCGCACCCGGGGCGGCGCGGTCGCGCACGCGGTCTCCTACGACCTGCCGCTGCGCTACAAGACCGCCCGACACGCGTCCGAGAAGCAGCGCATCGCGCAGGCGGTGGCGGCCCTGGTCAAGCCGGGGGAGACGGTCGGGATCAACGGCGGCACCACGATGACCGAGGTGGCCCGCGCGCTGGTGGCCCGGGCCGATCTGTACACCGAGGGCGACTCGAACGCGCAGGCGTTCACCATCGTCACCAACGCGCTCAACATCGCGGGCGAACTCGCCGTGCGGCGGCACGTGAAGATCGTGCTCACCGGCGGGGTGGCGCGTCCGCAGTCGTACGAGCTGATCGGCCCGCTCGCCACCGGGATCCTGCGCGAGGTGGCCCTGGACGTGGCCATCCTGGGCGTCGACGCGATCGATGTCGAGCACGGCGCGAGCGCGCACCACGAGGGCGAGGCGAGCATCAACCAGTTGATGGCCGCCGGCGCCGGTCGGGTCGTGGTGGCCGCCGACTCGTCCAAGCTGGGTCGCCGCGCGTTCGCCCGGATCTGCCCGCTGGACCGGGTCGGCGTGCTCGTGACCGACACCGCCGCCCCCGAGGAGGCCACCGCGGCGTTCGTGGACGCGGGCGTGCGGGTCATCCGGGTCTGACGCGCGGGTCGTTCGGGTCCGTTCGGGTCCGTTGGGGTTTTTCGGGCTGTTCGGGTCCGAGACCCACCAAAACTCCGGCCGAAACTCCGGGCATTGTCGCCTGTCAATGCTGCCGGATCGTTTCTCCAACCAACCCCCCGGCCGGTGCGACGCAAAATTCGTGCACAACCGGAATGGATCATTCGAAGAAGCGTCGATGGACCACTTCAAGATCCAATAGGCGTCCTCCGCGCCGGTTCTCCGCATCCGCGCCCGCACGGGTAACGAATTGCCGGGCAAAGTGCCGCGACCTCTCCAACCAATCGCAGGATTGGTGTAGACCTTTCTTCCGGCGAGGTGTTGACTGCCGACACGGCGAGTCCGCAAAATGCTCGATGCTGCTCAAGAGTTTTCTACAAATCCGTGTTGCGAACAGTTTTGCGCATGTGCACGCATGGGGTTAGCGCCACGAAACCCTGCCCAACGGTCCTGTTTTCCCGAAGGCATGAAGGCGGTTCTGCGATGAAGCGGCACCAGATGGCATTGGCGGCGACAGGACTGTCGGCCGCACTGCTTCTGTCAGCGTGTGGTGGGTCGGACGACGACAGCGACGACAGCAAGGGGGCGACCCCCGGCGCCTCCGCGCCCGGCGCTCCCGCCGGCGCCCCGAAGGACGGCACGATCAAGTTGGTCGTGGCGGACTACGGCAGCGGCGACGGCAGCATGCAGAAGTATTGGAACGGGGTGATTTCGAGCTTCAACGCGAAGTACCCCGGGATCAAGGTGAACCTGCAGGTCATCAACTGGGATGACATCGACAAGCAGGTCGCGACCATGGTCCAGAACAACGAGATGCCCGACCTGCTGCAGACCGGCGGTTACGCGGACAAGGTCGTCGACGACCTGCTCTACCCGGTCGACGACATCATGTCGCCCGAGACCAAGGCCGACTTCGTGGAGTCCTTCACCCCGGCCGCGACCGTGAAGGGCAAGCAGTACGGCATTCCCTTCACCTCCAGCACCCGGCAACTGATCTACAACACGGATCTGTTCACCAAAGCCGGCATCACCGAGCCGCCGAAGACCTGGGACGATCTCAAGGCCGCCGCGACCAAGCTCAAGTCCGCCGGCGTGGCGACCCCCTTCGGCCTGCCGCTCGGCAAGGAGGAGGCCCAGGGCGAGTTCATGAACTGGGCGCTGGGCAACGGCGGCGGTTACCAGACCAACGGAAAGTACACGGTCAACAGCCCGGCCAACGTCGAGGCGCTGAACTGGGTCAACGACAACCTGGTCAAGACCGGACTGACCGAGTCCAACCCCGGCACCAAGAACCGCAAGGACGTCTACACCGACTTCTACGGCGGCAGCGTCGGCATGGTGAACAGCAACCCCACCATGATCGCCACGCTGAAGAAGGACTACCCCAACCTCAAGTACGCGACGGCGCCCATCCCCGGCAAGACCGGCCCGCTGAACGAGACGCTGGGTGTCTGCGACTGGATGATGGCGTTCAAGAAGAACGGCCACAAGGACCAGATCAGGGCGTTCGTGGACCACGCGTTCAGCACCGAGCAGCAGATCAAGTTCCAGGAGCAGTACAGCTTCCCGCCGGTGACCAAGTCGGTGATGGCCAAGATGACGGCCAACCCCGCCAACGCCGGTCTCAAGCCGTACATCGACCTGCTGCCCAAGGCGAAGTTCTACCCGCTCAACGACGTCGCGTGGGACGTGCTCTCGCCCAAGATCAAGGAGCAGCTCGGCAGCGCGGTCTCCGGCAAGTCCCCCAAGGACGTGCTCGACCAGCTCCAGAAGGAAGCCGAGTCGGCCGTCGCCCAGCAGAAGAGCTGACGCCGCACCGGACAAGTCCGCGCACCGAACGAGGAGGACGGCCCCGTGGCCGAAACCGCCGTACGCAGAGCGCCTTCCGTGGGCACCAGAGTCAAGAAGGCGCTCGCCCCGCTGCCGTGGATCGGCCCGGCCGTCCTCCTGATCGGTCTCGTGGTCCTGTGGCCCGTGGTCGTGATGGTCTGGAGCTCCTTCCAGCGCATCCGCCGCACCGGCATCGTGGTGGGACCCAACGGCACCGACAACTACACCAAGCTGTTCGACGAACCGGACTTCGTGGCCGTGTTGTGGAACACCGTGGTCTGGGTGCTGGTGGTGGTCGCCATCACGCTCGTGTTGTCGCTGTTCCTGGCCCAGCTGTTCAACCAGCACTTCCCGGGCCGACGCTTCGCCCGCTGGGCGATGATCGTGCCGTGGGCGGCGTCGGTCTTCATGACCGCCGTCGTGTTCAAGTGGATGCTGCACGAGACCCACGGCGTGATCAACACGCTGATGGTCGACCTGCACCTGATGGACGCGGGCAAGGACTGGCTGGGCAGGCCGTCCACCGCGATGCCGTGGATGATGGCGGTCGCCGTCTTCGTCTCGCTGCCGTTCACCACCTACACCCTGCTCGCGGGACTGCAGACGGTGCCGGGTGAGGTGTACGAGGCGGCCCGGATCGACGGCGCGTCCACGTGGCGCACCTACCTGTCGATCACCCTGCCGCTGCTCAAGCCCGCGATCCTGGTCGCGGTCGTGATCAACCTGATCAACGTGTTCAACTCGTTCCCGATCATCTGGGCGATGACCAACGGTGGTCCGGGCTACGAGACCGCGACGACCACGGTGTTCATGTATCAGCTCAAGGCGTCGGACATCGGCGAGAGCGCGGCGATGTCCGTGGCCAACTTCGCGATGATCATCATCCTGGTCGCGTTCTTCCTCGTCGTCAGCCGTGGGAACAAGGAGACCGACCGATGAGCACCGTCGTGACCGCCGAGCCGGACGCCGGCGCCCCGCAAGGGCCCGCGGGCGTGGCCCGCGGCAAGGGGACCAGGCGCGGTAAGCCCGTACTCGGGGGCTCGAAGTACAGCCAGAAGCAGCTGTGGTTCGGCGCGCTCGCGTGGGTGATCGCGATCGTGTTCGTGGCTCCGTACATCGAGATGGCGATCACCGCCCTGCGGCCGAAGGACGAGTTGACCAGCGACGGCTATGTGCCGTCGAAGTTCGAATGGGCCAACTTCGTCGACGTCTGGGACAAGTCCACGCTCGGCGACAACCTCAAGGTCTCGTTGCTGGTCGCGGGCATGTCGACGCTGCTCGTGCTGGTGGTCTCGCTGCCCGCGGCCTACTACACCGCGCGCAAACGGTTCCGCGGCCGGGGCGTCTTCCTGATGCTGGTACTGGTCACCCAGATGTTCCAGCCGACCTCGCTCCTGGTGGGCCTGTACCGCGAGTTCTACATCCTGGATCTGCTCGACTCGTACTGGGCGCTCGTGCTGGTCAACGGCGCGTTCAACCTGGCCTTCTCGGTGTGGATCCTGACCGCCTACTTCAGCGCGATCCCGGTCGAGCTGGAAGAGGCCGCGATGATCGACGGTGCCTCCCGTCTCGGGGCACTGCGTCGGGTCACGCTGCCGCTGGCGATGCCGGGCATCGTCACCGCGGTCATCTTCACCTTCATCGCGGCGTGGAACGAGTTCACCGTCGCGCTGGTCCTGGTGACCACCCCCGACAAGCAGCCGCTGACGGTCGGGATCAACAGCTTCCTCGGCGCCTACCGGGTCGAGTGGCAGTACCTGTTCGCCGGGTCGGTGGTGGCGATCGTGCCGGTGGTGATCCTGTTCGCGTACATCGAGAAGCACGTCGTGTCGGGGTTGACGGCCGGGTCGGTGAAGTAGGTCGGGAGCGGTCGCCCGAATCGTTTCGGGCGGTCGTGGTCGACCCCGGACGACGCGAAGCCCACAGGTCTCGGGGGCCTGTGGGCTTCGTCGTTTTCGGGCACGGGCCCGGGCGGGCGGTTACGGCAGGGTGATGTGGTACGCCTTGCGCAGCGTCTCGTGCACGGTCCACACCGTCTCGTCGCCCTCCTGGAGCACGCACGCGTCGCCGGGGCCGACCTCGATCGTCGCGCCGCCGCGGATCTCGATCGTGGCGCGGCCGGAGACCACCACGAACAGCTCGTTGGCCTCGGTGTCGGTCACCACGCCGGGGGTGATCTGCCAGATGCCGCGGATCTGCCTGCCGTCCTCGGACTCCCACAGGACCTTGCCCGAGACCTCGGGCGTGCCGGAGACGATCTGCGCCGGGTCGAGCGGGTCGGCTTCGAGTTCGGCGGCGGGGATATGGACGGCAAAGGTAGACATGCGGCGGAGCATATAGCCCAACCGTTCGGCCGCCGCCTGCCGGGTGATTCGTGGGCTTTTCCGGCGAATCACCGCGCCGGTGCGGTCCTGCGTCGGCATCGCCGGGCACAATGCCCGAGAGCGGGTCGACGGGCCCGCCCGAGGCACCGAAGGGAAGACCGATGGGTGAGGAGCACGACGTGCGGCCGGAGCCGCCGGTGATTCCCGGGCAGGGCGCCGCGGCGACCGCACCCGACGCGACTTCGGCCGGCGGCCTGTCCGAGCGGGACCGGGACATCCTCGAATTCGAGCGCCAGTGGTGGAAACACGCCGGCGCCAAGGAACGTGCCGTGCGCGACCGCTTCGGCTTCTCCGCGACCCGCTACTTCCAGGTACTGAACACCCTGCTCGACCGGCCCGAGGCACTCGAACACGACCCGATGCTGGTCCAGCGGCTGCGTCGGCTGCGCGAGGCCCGCCAGCAGGCCCGCTCCACCGTGCGTCGTGCCGGGCGCTGAGAGGCCCGGGTGTTCACGCGCCGCAAGGACGAGTACGACGAATTCGACGGCTTCGGCCGCTACGGCCTGATCTGGACCAACGAGGACTCGGGAGCACCCGACCCGGAGCAGGCCGCCCCGGGGGAGGAGGAGTCCGAGGGGGAGTCCGGGCGCGAACTGATCGGCGGCCTGCGGATCGACGACTCGCCCGCGCCGACCCGGTCCCGGCGAAGCCTGATCGTGCCGGTGGCCGTACTGGCGGCCCTGGCCCTGGCCGGCGCGCTCGCCATCGCGCGGGAGGAACCCGCGACGCGGGCGGCGGCGGGTCGGGCGGCCCAGCACACTCGGGCGGCGGCGCCCGCCCCGGTCCCCTTCCCCGCGCCGGCGTCCGCCCGCCCGGTACCGCCCGCCCACGCGCCCCCGGTCCCGAGGGGCAGCCGAGGCAAGGTCGTCCTGCTCGACCAGACCAAGGTCCCGGCACTGGCCAAGCGCATGGCCCGCCGCCTGGAGGCGGCCGGCTGGGAGGTGACCGGAACCGACACCTTCCGCGGCGCCGTCCCGGCGACCACCGTCTACCACCCCGCCGACCTGGCACCCCAGGCCCGAGCCCTGGCCGCCGACCTCCCGGGCATCAGCCGCGTCAAGCCCGCCTTCGCCGGCATCCCGCGGCACCGACTGACGGTGATCGTGGTCGACGACCAGGTGGTCCCGTTGGCGGATCGGATGCTGGGGTCGCTGACCACGCGGTAGCCAACGGCGCGCGGGAGGAACGTGGTGCTTGCGCGGGGCTCGTGGAGAGCGCGGCGTCCGTGCGGGCCCGGCCGCGTGGCCGGGAATCCGCGTCGCACCGCGGCCTCGGGTTAGGTTGGTCGGCATGACCTCGAACCGGTCCACGCTGCCCGAACCCACCACGCCCGCCGGCCGGGTCGGCCTCGCCGCGCTGCTCGACGCACCCGCCCGGGCGGTCGTCGCGCTCGATTTCGACGGCACGCTCGCCCCGATCGTCGACGATCCGGAGCACGCCCGCGCCGATACGCGCGCGGTCCTGGCGCTGTCCCGACTGACCCCGCATCTGGCCGCGGTGGTGATCGTCACCGGGCGGCCCGCCGCGGTCGCGGTGGAGTACGGCCGCTTTCGCGGGGTCGCCGGTCTGGAGAACCTCGTCGTGCTCGGCCACTACGGCCTGGAGCGCTGGGACGCGGCGACCGGCCGGGTCAGCGCCCCGGAGCCGCCGCGCGGGGTGCACGAGGTGCGGCTCGAACTGCCCGACCTGCTGCGCTCGCTCGACGCGTGGAGCACCACGTGGACCGAGGACAAGGGCAGCGCGCTGGCCGTGCACACCCGCCGCGCCCCCGATCCGCAGGCCACCCTCGACCTGCTGCGCGGCCCGCTCGGCGAACTGGCGAAGCGGCACGACCTGGTCGTCGAACCCGGGCGCTACGTGCTGGAGTTGCGCCCCCGGGGGATGGACAAGGGGCGCGCGCTGACCGGCTTTCTCGCCGAACGCCGGGCCGCGACGGTGTTGTTCGCCGGGGACGATCTCGGCGACCTCGCCGCGTTCGAGGCCGTCGAGGACCTGCGCGGACAGGGCGTGGCCGGGCTCACCGTGTGCAGCGGCTCGGCCGAGGTGCACGCCCTCGCCGAACGCGCCGACCTGGTGGTGGCCGGCCCGGAGGGAATCGCCGACCTGCTCGGCGCGCTCGCCGACGCGGTGGAGGGCCGGTAGGGCCCCCTTTACGCATCCCCCTCCCCGCACGGCTCCGGTGTGCCGTCCGCGATCGCGAAGCGGGCCCTCGGGTCGAGCAGCAGCGTGACCTTGACGCCCTCCGGTTGAGCCGTACGCACACTCAGGTCCGGGGAGACCCGGATCCCGTGTTCGGTCAGCGTCGCGCGCGCGGTCGCGTATTGGTCCGGGGTCAGGCGGTAGGCGCAGGGTGGTTCGAGCGCCGCCGCCCAGGGCGCGGGCAGGTTGTCGGCGCCGTCCAGGTAGACCCGCTCCGGGCCGTGCTCGGATCGGGCGCGCGAGGCGCGGACCGCCGACGCGAGGGCCTCGCCGCGTTCGGCCGCCATCCGCAGCGTGGCGCGGGCGGCCACCAGGTGGGCCCCCACCCGACGGCGGTGGAGCAGGGCCGCGTCGGCCCGCTCCAGAGCCGACGTGGGATTGGCGTCGACCTCGACCAGGACCGCGACCGCGTGGTCGAGCGCGGCCGCGTTGCGCAGCAGGCGTTCGTCCCCGTCGCCGCCGAGTCGGCGACCCGTCGGATCCACGCCGTACACGTCCGACGCCCACCCCGCCGCGCGCAGCGCCGATCCGATGCGATCGCGCGCCAACTCTGTGGCCAGTCCGCGCAGTTCGGGGTCCACGTTGAGATTGCGCGGCCACAGGTACAGGGTCGGCGCGGTACGGGCGTCCGCCGGCACGTCGAACTCGTGCAGGTCGTGCACGATGTGCGGGCGCGTCTCCCGCAGCACCCGCCGGACGGCCCGCGCCTCGGGTGAGGCCACCGCCAGGTGGTCGCGGTTGAGGTCCACTCCCTCGGCCGTCGCCCGGGTGCCCGCCGCCAGGCCGTCGGGGTTGGGCGTGGGCAGCACCAAAACGGTGACCCGCTCCAGGAGTCGGCGACCGGCGGCCGAGCGGTCGTCGGCCAGGTCCCGGACCAGCTTCAGGCACGCCTCGCGGCCGGCCGGCTCGTCACCGTGCTGGCCGCAGACGAACAACACCCGGATCGGCTCGGGCACCGTACGCGCCCCGGACACCGTGATCAGCTCCACGTCCCGGCCGCGCGCGCTGCCGCCCACCCGGGTCAGCGTCACCCGCGCCGGCGCCCACCCGGCGCGATCGGGGCCCGGCGCCGCCGCGATCAGCTCGCGCAGGAGTTCCCGCTCCTCCGCCGGGGTGGTCCAGGACAACCCGCCCCGACGCTCGAACCCCGTGGTGCTCCGGCCGCCGCGACCGCCGCTCGCCGGCGCCGGGCCCAGCGCGACGCCGGCCACCAGCGCCACCAGCAGCATCGATCTCGCCGCGCACATCGTCCACGTCCGCCACGCCCTCATCCGTGCACCACCGCCCCTCCCACGCGCAAATCCCGCGACCCCTGCGGGACTTGCCCGAAATCCACACCCGGAACAGCGGGAATCGCGGACCCGGGACACCGAGCATGGCCCGGCAAAGGGAGTTGATGGCAGAGCCCGACTGGCCTAGGCTCGCTGATTCCGCTGTCCCACCCAGTGCAGTGATCGGGAGCCGTGATCGGTGCCCGGCACCGGTGGGCCGCGCGGGCCGCCACCCGGATCGGGTAGCCGGCCCGCGCCCTCGCAGGGGCGCACCAGGACGGGCCGCCGAGCCCGGCCGGGCTCCGATATGTCAGCGCCACGAATCGGAGACAGTCATGTCCGCGCCCGCCGCCGTCCCCGACCCCACCCTGCCCGCCGACCCCGCCCCGACCACCGCCGACCGGGCCGGGGCGAACCCGGGCACCGACGCGCTCGCCGTCGAACGCGCCTACCTGGACGCCTCCCGCGCCGCCCTGCGCCGCATGCGCGAGGAGACCGAGGCACTGGACCTGCGCGACGTCGGCGCCACCGCCGTCGCCACCGAGACCGCCCGGCACCTGATCGCCAAGCGGCTCGCCGCGCTCGGCGACCACGCCGGATCCCCGCTGTTCTTCGGCCGGATCGACGGCCGCTTCGCCGACGGCGTCGAGGGTGTCGAGCCGATCGAGGTCACCGCCGACCCGGACAAGGCCGTCGAGTCGTTCTGGATCGGCCGCAGGCACGTGCACGACGAACTCGGCGACCCGATGGTGGTGGACTGGCGCGCTCCGCTGTCGCGGTCGTTCTACCGGGCCAACCGGGCCGATCCGCTGGGTGTCGAACTGCGCCGCCGGTTCGGCTGGACCGCCGGTGAGTTGACCGCGTTCGAGGACGAGCACCTGACCGACCCCGACGAGGCGGAGAGCGCGAGTGGGATCCTCGCGGCCGAGATCGAGCGTCCCCGCGTCGGCCCGATGCGCGACATCGTCGCCACCATCCAGCCCGAGCAGGACGAGATCGTACGCTCCGACCTGGGCCACACGCTCTGCGTCCAGGGCGCGCCCGGCACCGGCAAGACCGCCGTCGGCCTGCACCGCGTGGCCTGGCTGCTCTACGCCTACCGCGACCGCCTCGCCCGCAGCGGCACCCTCGTGGTCGGCCCGAACCGCTCCTTCCTCGACTACATCCAGCAGGTGCTGCCCGCGCTCGGCGAGGTCGAGGTCGGCCAGACCACCGTCGAGGACCTGGTCACCCGCACCTCCAAGATCAAGGTCCGGGCCCTCGACGAGGCGGTGCCCGGCACGATCAAGGGCGACGCGCGGATGGCCGAGGTGCTGCGCCGCGCGGTCTGGTCCGGCCTGAGCGAACCGCGGGAGTCGGTGGCCGTGGTCCGCGACTCGCGCACCTGGCGGCTCGCGGTGTACGAGGTCGAGGAGCTGGTCACCGCGCTGCGCGGGCGCGACGTGCGCTACGGCGCCGCGCGCGACATGCTCCGGCAGCGGATCGCGCACGCGTTGTTGACCAAGATGGAGGAGCGCGGCGAATCCCCCGACGACCGGGTGCAGGACGCGGTCGCGCGCAGCCGGCCGGTCAAGGCGGCGGTGGACGCGATCTGGCCGGCGGTGGACCCGCTCAAGCTGGTCTTTCGGCTGCTGAGCGAACCCGCGTTCCTGGCCGCCTGCGCGGACGGCATCCTGACCGCCGACGAACAGGCCGCGGTCGGCTGGGCCAAACCCCCGCGCTCGGCGGGTGCCGCGCGTTGGACCGTGGCCGACGCGGTGCTCGTGGACGAGACCGCCGACCTGCTCCACCGCACCGGCGGCTACGGGCACGTGGTGATCGACGAGGCGCAGGACCTGTCCCCGATGCAGCTGCGCGCGGTCGGCCGGCGCTGCCCCACCGGCTCGGCCACCGTGCTCGGGGACATCGCGCAGGGCACCACCCCGTGGGCCACCCCCGGCTGGGCCGAGACGCTGCACCACCTCGGACACGAGGGAGCCAGGATCGAGGAACTGACCCGGGGCTTTCGGGTGCCGCTGCAGATCCTGGAGTTCGCGAGCCGGTTGTTGCCGCTGATCGCCCCCGGCCTGGCGCCGGCGTCCTCGGTCCGGCAGGCGGCGGGCGCTCTGGAACTGCGCGCGGTCGAGCCGGACGAGCTGGCCGCGCGGTCCGCCGAGGCGGCCGTCGAACTGCTCGACCACGAGGGCTCGATCGGCCTGATCTGCGCGGACGCGCGGGTACCCGAGATCGCCGCCGTCCTGCGGGCGACCGGCGTCGCGCACCGGGTCCTGGGCACGGACGGCGATCTTGACGCGGCCCGGATCAGCGTGGTCCCGGCATCGCTGGCCAAGGGCCTGGAGTTCGACCACGTAGCGGTCACCGAACCGGCCGAAATCGTCGCCGCCGAAGCCCAGGGCCTGCGCCGCCTCTACGTGGTACTCACCCGCGCGGTCTCCGGCCTGATCGTTCTCCACGCAGCCCCCCTGCCCACCCCCCTGACAACCCCTTAGCCCACCACGCCCGGGCCCACCGCCCGCGTCCGACGGCCGGCACACGGGTCCCCCAACTCGGCCACCCCCGTGGCGCGTCGGCGCCTCGCGAGCCGGCGCGAAGCGCCCAACAAAACGAGTGAACCGTGTGTGTCGAACCGGTTGGTGGTCGGCTTCGCTCGCTCGTTCTGCCATGCTGGCCGAGTGGAACGCATCCAGGAGTCCGCGACCGTGACGCTGCGGGACCAGTGGGCCCGGCTCGTCGGTGGGCACGCCGAGGCCGGCGCCGTCGTCGAGAGCCTGCTGGCGCGCTATGCCGAGCCGCACCGCCGCTATCACGACACCGACCATCTGCGCACCGTGCTCGACCTGATCGGCGAACTGGCCTACGAGGCCGACGACGCCGACGCGGTCATGCTCGCCGCGTGGTTCCACGACGCGGTCTACGACCCGGCCCGGGCGGACAACGAGGAGCGCAGCGCGCGCCTCGCCGAGCGCGGGCTGCGCGAGGCGGGTGTGGCGCCGGCCCTGGTGGCCGAGACGGCCCGCCTGGTCCGGGTGACCGCCGAGCACGCGCCCGGCGAGCACGACCACAACGCCCACGTGTTGTGCGACGCCGACCTGGCCATCCTGGCCGCCGATCGGGAGCGCTACGAGGCGTACACCGCGGCGGTGCGCGAGGAGTACGCGTTCGTCCCGGACGAGGCGTTCCGCGCCGCCCGGGCCGCCGTACTGCGCGACCTGATGTCGCTGCCCCGGCTGTTCCACACCCGCCTGGGCGCGGCGCGCTACGAGGAGGCGGCCCGCTTCAACATGCGCGCCGAACTGGAGCGTCTGGAAGGCAGCATCCCGCGCCAGCAGTCCTGAGCCAGGGTCGCCGGATCCCGGTCCGAGCCCCGGCTCGGCGCCCGGGGCCCGCGGCGCGCCCGGCCGGGGTCAGCGCGGGCTGTACCGCTTGCGCCGGCGCAAACCCGCCCGGGTCAGCCGGACCACCAGCTCCCGGCTGGAGACCGGCTCGGCTCCCCGCTCCAGCGCACGGGCGTACAGATCGGCCGGCACGTCGTAGTGGTCCCGGTCGAACGCGCGTTCCGGCGCGCCGAGTTCGCGCGCGAACTCGTGCAGCTCGGCATGCGAGACGTCACTGACCAGGTGCGACCACAGCCGCCCGCGTCCGGGCCAGGCCGGGGGATCGATGAGAAGAGCCACGGGCTCGATTCTCGTACACATTCGGCTCCGCCGCGGTCGGGCGCCCGCCGGCCCGCCGTGATCACCCACACTGGGCACATGAGCAAGGATCCCACCGACGTCGCCCTGCTGACCGCCCGCGCCCTGGTCCTGGCCGACCTGCGCACGCACGGCGCCGAGACCCCCGAGACGGTGACCGTCGTCGAGCACGCCCTGGTCGAGCGCAAGTGGTGGGTCGAGCAGTGGCCCGACGGCGCCGCCTACGTGCCCGGCCTGATCGGCCAGGACGTGCAGGAGGCGCTGGCCGAGCAGGGTCGGGTATGGCCGCCGTGCCCGCTGCACGACGACCACCCGCTCTACCTCGAACCCGAACTCGGCGAGGACCCGCACTGGGTCTGCGAGCGGGCCAGCACCGTGATCGCCCCGCTCGGCGCGCTGGCCTCGACTCAGCCGCCGAACGAGCGCGCGGTCAAGGACGCGTAGATCGGCCGGTCGGCGCCCACCGCGTACGCGCCGACCCAGCCCTCGCCCTCGGCCCGACCCACGGTGACCCCGGCGTGGGCGACCTCCCGGGTCGTGGTCACCACCTGGTCGGCGCCGGCGCCCAGAGCCGCCTCGGCCCGCCGCTGCTCCTCGGCGTCGGCGGCCCGCAGCGCCTCGGCGAGCACGTCGTACGGGTCGCCGGCCGCCGCGCCGTCGCCGCCGGGCAGGGCCAGGACGGTCCGACTCGGCGGCGGGTCGGCCGGGTCGTGCAGGCCGTGGCGGATCGCCTCCGCGCCGTAGCAGAACCGGATCAGCGGCGCCCACATCGCCGACCAGTACGCCCGCGAGGGCGCCCGCTCGATCCCGGCGACCTCGCCGTCGAGCAGCACCACCGCGCCGACCTGGTCCGGCACGCACTCGAACTCGGCGACGAAACGCTCCAGCTCGAGGGCGTAGTGCTTCGTGAACAGCACCAGGTTGCCGGTCTCGGCGAGGCCGGCGGAGGCGTTGAACCGCTGTACGGCCGGCCACAGCCGGCTGTACCCGTCCGCGTCGGCACTCGCCGAGGCGGCGGCGCGCAGCGTGAGCGGCAACACGGCGAGCGGCTGCGGCCCCGCCGGGATCAGCCCCGACTGGGTCTGCTGCACGCACATCGCCGCGTCGAACGCCAGCTCGCCCGAGGGCTCGACCAGCGCGGCCCGGGGCATCGCGTGGTCCTGCGCGCCGCGCTCGACGAGCACCGCGAGGTGACACGGGACCAGCGCGACATGCGGGCTGTGGTTGACGAAGGTGAGCGTGCCGTAGCCGCTGGTGCCGATCCACAGGTCGGTGGGCACGGTGACGGTCGGCGCGTCGACGGTGTCGCCGAGCAGCGGCAGCACCTGCATACGACCGACGCTCTGCACCCGCCCGAGGGTGCAGTCGGCCAGCAGGTCGCCGATCGGCAGCGTGTCGTGGGCGAGGGTGGTCATGCGGTCACCTCCGGGTGGGCCAGGCGCAGCAGCGCGGGTATCGCGGCGGTCGGGTCGGCGGCCAACATCAGTCGGCACCAGGCGAGTTCGAGGGCTTCGGGACGGTGCACGGGGGCAAGCGGCAGGTCCGGCGCGTAGCCGCGCAGGCCGGCCGCCTCGGCGGCCAGGACGGGGGAGAGCTGGACCACCGGCACCGCGACGCCGAGGGTGCGCGCCGCGTCGAGCACCTGGGCGAACCGGCCGGCGGGCGCGTTCTCGTAGCCGTCGCCGACCACCACGATCAGCTCCGCGCCGGTACGCAGCGCGGCGACCAGGGCCTCGGCGGCGGCGGTCGGCCCGGCGGGGTGGACCAGCCGGCCGTCCGGGACGCCGCCGATCCACACGTCGTGGCAGGTGCCCGCCGCCGCCCGCAGTGCGTCGCGCAGGGCGAGCACGGCGGCGATCGGCCGCAGCGGCTGGTCGGTGCCGCCGCGCATGGAGGCGGAACCGTCCAGGACGAGGGCGACCCGGCGGCCGGCCAGGTCGAGCCCGGCCGCGGTGCGCGCGGCGCGCCGGTCGAGCGCGGCGGCGACCTCTGCGGTCATGCCCTCGGCGAACGCGTACAGGTAGAGCCGGACCGCGTCGTAGCGGTCGAGGTCGACCTCGACCGTCACGCCCGCCCGAGCGGCCTGCCGCTGTCCGGCCAGCCGCTGTCCGACGGTGAGCCGGGCGGCGGTCAGCTCCAGGACGCGGGCCGGCTTCTCGTCCGGGTGGTACCGGCCGCGCAGCCCCTCCAGGGTTTCGAGCGGCAGCGCCGCGCCCGCGGCCAGGTCGGTGCGGGCGGCCCGATACGCGACCGGGAGCGGCAGTGTGTACGGACCCTCGGCGCCGAGCACGAACGCGACACACTCGCGCACCGCGGCGGGATCGGTCCGGTCGGCCGCCCAGCGGTCGATCTCGCGGGCGAGGATGCGGTGTTCCTTCGGGTCGAGTTCGCCTCCGGCGAGTCGCTTGGTCAAGATCGCGCGCAGGATGCCGCTCAGCCGCAAACCCCACGCGTGCCGCAGGGCGGCGGCCAGCTTGTCCCGGTAGCGCACCGACCACAGTTCCAGGGAGGTGGAGCCGAGCACGGTGCGCAGGATCAGTCGGCGCACCCGCGCGTTGTTCACCCGCCGCTCGGCCAGCAGGGCGAACAGCTTGAGCCGGCGCGGCACGGTCAGCGCGGCGACCACGGCGTGGACGGCGTCGCCGTCGTGCTCGCGGGCGGGCGTGCCGAGCAGGTGCAACACGCCGAGCTGCCGGCTGCGGTCGGTGGCCCCGGGGGAGCACACCAGGCCCGCGTACAGCCGCCGGTCCAGCGCGGCCATCGCCCGGTGCGCGTCCTCTTCGAGGGCGAGTTGCTCGTCGCGGGTGTTGTAGAAGGAGGCCCGTCCGGTCGCCGCCACGGCGACGTCCAGGAAACGCACGACGGTGGCGGCGGCCTCGGCACGGGCGGGGTTGTCGGCGCTGAGCGCGCGCACGATCTCGGTCTCGGTCATCGAAATGGGCTCCCCCGTGGGCACCCGGGGCAGGTCGCGGGTCCGGTGTTGGTCTCGGTACGGAGCCGGGACCGCTTCCAACCCATGGGAAACGGCACTGTACGAACACGCAGTTCCCCGGGTGCGATGGCACGCGACTTCGGGCAGGTCACGGGTCCCGGACAGGGATTCGAACCCCAAGCACCCCAAAAGCGCCTGTACGCCAAGACAGAAGGAACACGTAGTTCCCGAAGTCGCCTCACGAGCCTACGAGCGAGCGACCGGCGATGCCGGCGAATTTCACCGCGGCGGCGTGTGCGTACGCCCGCAACTTGTCGATGCGATCGGTGCTCGCGTTACTCGGGAAGGTGATCTCGGCGACGAGAAGAATCCGATGCGCCGGAGTCGGCGTGGCCACGTCTTCCCGGGCCATCACCACCGGGTCGGGAACACACAGGCGACCAACCGACATGATTTCCACACCGAGATGCCGAAACGCGAACAGTGGTGGAAGGGCCCGGTGGGACGCGAAAGAGGCAGCCCCCCGAAGGGGACCGCCTCTTTCGTGGAGCCTACCGACCGGGTGGGTCGGGACTACCGATCCTCAGCGGATCAGAAGTCCATGCCGCCCATGTCCGGGGCGCCGCCGCCGGCCGGAGCGGCGTTCTTCTCCGGCTTGTCGGCGATGACGGCCTCGGTGGTCAGGAACAGCGCGGCGATCGACGCGGCGTTCTGCAGCGCGGAACGGGTGACCTTCGCCGGGTCGATGATGCCCTCGGCGATGAGGTCCACGTAGTCGCCGGTCGCGGCGTTGAGGCCGTGACCCGGGGTCAGGTTGCGCACCTTCTCCACAACCACGCCGCCCTCGAGGCCGGCGTTGACCGCGATCTGCTTGAGCGGGGCCTCGACGGCCAGGCGCACGATGTTCGCGCCGGTGGCCTCGTCGCCGTCCAGGTCGAGCTTGTCGAACGCGATGGTGGACGCCTGGAGCAGGGCCACGCCACCACCGGCGACGATGCCCTCCTCGACGGCGGCCTTCGCGTTGCGCACCGCGTCCTCGATGCGGTGCTTGCGCTCCTTGAGCTCGACCTCGGTCGCGGCACCGGCCTTGATGACCGCCACGCCGCCCGCGAGCTTCGCCAGGCGCTCCTGAAGCTTCTCGCGGTCGTAGTCCGAGTCGGAGTTCTCGATCTCGGCGCGGATCTGGTTGACCCGACCCGCGACCTGGTCCGAGTCACCGGCGCCGTCGACGATGGTGGTCTCGTCCTTGGTGACGACGACCTTGCGGGCGCGGCCGAGGAGTTCGAGACCGGCGGTGTCGAGCTTGAGGCCGACCTCCTCGGAGATGACCTGGCCACCGGTGAGGATGGCGATGTCGCCGAGCATGGCCTTGCGACGGTCGCCGAAGCCCGGAGCCTTGACGGCGACGGACTTGAAGGTGCCGCGGATCTTGTTCACGACGAGCGTGGCCAGGGCCTCGCCCTCGACGTCCTCGGAGATGATCATGAGCGGCTTGCCCGACTGCATGACCTTCTCGAGGAGCGGGAGGAGGTCCTTCACCGAGGTGATCTTCGAGTTGACGATGAGCACATAGGCGTCTTCGAGGACGGCCTCCATGCGCTCCATGTCGGTCGCGAAGTAGGGCGAGATGTAGCCCTTGTCGAAGCGCATGCCCTCGGTGAGCTCGAGCTCGAGACCGAAGGTGTTGCTCTCCTCGACGGTGATGACGCCTTCCTTGCCGACCTTGTCCATGGCCTCGGCGATCATCTCGCCGATCAGGGGGTCAGCGGCGGAGATCGAGGCGGTGGAGGCGATCTGCTCCTTCGTCTCGACGTCCTTCGCGAGCGCGAGCAGCTGCTCGGAGACGGCCTCGACGGCCTTCTCGATGCCACGCTTGAGGGCCATCGGGTTCGCGCCGGCGGCCACGTTGCGCAGGCCCTCGCGGACGAGCGCCTGGGCGAGGACGGTCGCGGTCGTCGTACCGTCACCGGCGACGTCGTCCGTCTTCTTGGCGACCTCCTTGACCAGCTCGGCACCGATCTTCTCGTACGGGTCCTCGAGCTCGATCTCCTTGGCGATGCTCACACCATCGTTGGTGATGGTGGGCGCACCCCACTTCTTCTCGAGCACGACGTTGCGGCCCTTGGGGCCCAGCGTGACCTTGACGGCGTCGGCGAGCTGGTTCATCCCGCGCTCGAGGCCGCGGCGCGCTTCCTCGTTGAACGCGATGATCTTGGCCATGTGGTGAAGTCCTCCCAGAACGGGGGTGAGTGCCGGACCGCACAGGCGCCCGCGACGGACGACCCGACCACCGCGAGGATCCCTCCCTCACGGGTGCCGAGCCTCACCGGCCCGGTCCGTTTCTGTCACTCTCACATCCAGAGTGCTAACGCCAATGATTAGCACTCGACCATGCCGAGTGCAAGCGCAACGAGCGGGTCCGGGCTCCCCGACCCACACCCGCGCGTGTCACACACCCCACCCCCACCCCTCACCCGGGCCCCGAGGCGCAGCCCATCCACATGTCGCGGGCCCTGGCCTCGGCCGCCCGACACGGGTACGTGTGCGCCCCCGCCCGCCCGCACGGCCCCCGGCCGGGCCCGCCCGCCCCGGCACGTCCCGGCCCGGAACGGGAATCCCGGCTGCCGGGCCCGCGGTGGTTGCGCGGTTGCGTGGTTCGGGCCCTGGGCGTCGCCCGCACGGCCGGGACGGGTTCGGATGTGCCGCCTCTGGGCCCGCATCCGGTGCGGGCGTCGCGCCCGCCCTGGCTCACCCCGGGGCCGGTCGCGCCGCCGGGTCGTCCGTGGCCATGCCGGGTTCGGGTGCCGTGCCTGTGGGTTGCGCGGGCGCGGGGGGCGGGTTCGGCCGCGTAGGTTGTGCCCGCGTCGCTCTGGTGGGCCGCCTCCCGCCGGAGCGGATTCGCGCGTCCGGCCCCGACCCGTGCTCCGCCGCACCCGCGTGCCTCGCCGCCGCCCGCACGTCGGGGCCGGGGGGCAACGACCGGGGCCCGGCCCCCGCTTGGCGGGAAGGCCGGGCCCCGGTCATGGATCCGACAGGATCGGGCGCGTTGTGTGCCGCGATGTGTCGTGCAGTCCGTGGTGTGGACCGTTTCAAGCAGAGGAGCAGAGGAGCGCATGGCTCCCGGTTCAGGCGGTGACGCGGACCATGTCGGCCTGCGGCCCCTTCTGCCCCTGCGAGATCTCGAACTCGACTCGCTGCCCCTCCTCGAGCGTCCGGTACCCGTCCATCTGGATCGCGCTGTAGTGGACGAAAACGTCCGCCCCACCGTCGACCGCGATGAAGCCGTACCCCTTCTCCGCGTTGAACCACTTGACGGCGCCCTGAGCCATTCCTAACTCCCCTGTTACTGGCCCTTTCACGGATACTGCACGCCGCAGCTCCGGGTTCGTATCCAGAAGGACCCGGCCCTCTGCTACGACCGCGGCTGAATGTATCCGGACGGATGCCCGGAGCAACAGGTCAATCGGACGAGAATTCCCGAGCGAATAAAACTCGCATTCTTCGCGAGTCTCCGGAAAAGCCGTATTTCAATCCACCAGGAAAACGACTTTGAGCACATATCGGATGTGATCCCGACCACGGGTTTACCGACGCGCCGCCGCCAAAGACGGGAAATGGAGCCGGTTAAACCCGGGTTACGCACAACCTTCGGCAGGAACGAAGAAATCCGCCGCGCGGTGCTCGCGCGGCGGATTTCCCGGTTCCGTTTCGTGCCCGATCGAGGAAGATCGGGACGCTCGGCCTATCGCGTCAGCAACCCCCGGCGACCGCCGGGATGATCGAAACGGTGCCCTTGTCGGGGATCGCCGTGGCGAGCCCGTCGGCGAAGCGCACGTCCTCGTCGTCCACGTACAGATTCACAAAGCGACGCAGCTTGCCCTCGTCGTCGAGGATGCGCGCGCGAATTCCGGTGTGGTCCTTTTCCAGCGAGTCCAGGACCTCGGCGAGCGTGGTGCCCTCGGCGGACACCTCCGCCGCCCCACCCGTGTAGGTGCGCAGGATGGTCGGGATGCGAACGGAGACGCTCATGCGAGGCCGGCCTTTCGGAAGGAGTCCAGGGTGGGTCGAATGGTCGCGGTGGGTCCGGTCGTCGGCGTGACCGCGTCCAACGTCTTGAGGCCGTCGCCCGTGTTGAGCACGACCGTCTCGGCGTCCGGGTCCAGCGCGCCGGACTCGAGCAGCTTGCGCAGGCAGCCCACGGTGACCCCGCCCGCGGTCTCGCCGAAGATGCCCTCGGTACGCGCGAGCAGCTTCATCGCCTCGACCACCTCGACGTCGTTCACGTCCTCCACCGCGCCGCCCGTGCGCTTGCACACGTCGAGCACGTAGGGGCCGTCGGCGGGGTTGCCGATCGCGAGCGACTTGGCGATCGTGTCCGGCCGCACCGGGCGGATCACGTCGTGCCCGGCCTTCCACGCGGCGGCCACCGGGGAGCACCCCGTCGCCTGGGCGCCGAAGATCTTGTACGGCGCGTCCTCGACCAGACCCAGCGCGATCAACTCGCGGAAGCCCTTGTCGATCTTGGTCAGCTGCGACCCCGACGCGATGGGAATGACGATCTGCTCCGGCAGTTTCCAGCCGAGTTGTTCCGCGATCTCGTAGGCGAGCGTCTTGGAACCCTCGCCGTAGTAGGGCCGCAGGTTGACGTTGACGAAGCCCCAGCTCTCGCCGGCCGGGTCGCCGATCAGCTCCGAACAGAATCGGTTGACCTCGTCGTAGGTCCCCTCGATGGCGACCAGCTCGCCGCCGTAGACCGCCGCCGTGACGACCTTGCCGGCCTCCAGGTCGGACGGGATGAACACACAGCTGCGCAGGCCCACCCGGGCGGCGGCGGCACCCACCGCGCCGGCCAGGTTGCCGGTGGACGAGCAGGACAGCGTGGTGAAGCCGAAGGTGCGCGCGGCCTCGACCGCGATCGCCACCACGCGGTCCTTGAAGGAGTGCGTCGGGTTCCCGGAGTCGTCCTTGACGTGCAGGTTGCGCACGCCCAGCTCGCGACCCAGGTTCTCGGCCCGGACGAGCTTGGTGAAGCCGGGGTTCAGGCTGGGCCGGGACGCGACGTCCGCGGACACCGGCAGCAGCGGCGCGTAGCGCCAGATGTTGTGCGGCCCGGCCTCGATCCGCTCCCGCGTCACGGTGCCGAACTCGTAGGCGACCTCGAGGGGGCCGAAACAGGACTCGCAGGCGTACTTCGGGCCGAGCTCCGTGCGCTCGCCGCACTCGCGACACGACAGCGCGACGGCCGGACCGAAGGAGGTGGGGGTGGCGCTGGTGGTGCGGGTGGCGGTGGGTGTCGCCATGGCGAGGGCCTTTCTGTCCTCATCTTTACCCGTGGGGTCCCACGGGCCGGACTTGGCACCTGTCCGACTCGTCGGCCGCTCGCTCGCGCCGAAAGCGCGTCACGAGGAATGACGATCGGATGGTTGCCGGGGCTTCAACGGGCCGTTCCCTCTGCCCCTCTGGATGAGCTGCTATGGCGGTGGACACACCCTTCGCCGGGTGGCCGGTCCGCGTTTGTCCGGTCCGACGTGCGATCGTCGTAACCGGTGACGACGACTGTAACCGAACCGGTGCCGCGTCGATCATCCGGTCCACCTCGCGAGACGATAAAGGGTGGAACGACCGAGGCCGGAACACCGGCGACGACAGGGGATCTTCGAACGTGACGCACGAGGTGGGCGACTGGCTCCGACGGCGGTCCTCCGCCGCCGCCGACTGGCCCGTCGACAGGCTTCTCGACGCCAAACGCGACACCCGGGTCAGCGTCGTCCTGCCCGCGTTGAACGAGGCGGCGACCGTCGGCGACATCGTCAAGGTGATCCGGACCGAGCTGATCGAGCGGATACCACTGGTGGACGAGCTGGTGGTGGTCGACTCCGGCTCCACCGACGACACCGCGCGGGTGGCCGCCGACGCGGGCGCGCGGGTGGTGCACCGCGACGACATCCTGCCCGCGCTCGCGGCCGTGCGCGGCAAGGGCGAGGTGTTGTGGCGCTCGCTCCTGGTCACCGACGGCGACATCGTCGCGTTTGTGGACGCCGACCTGAAGGACTTCTCGGCGGACTTCGTCACCGGGATCCTCGGCCCGCTGCTCACCGACCCCTCGGTCCAGCTGGTCAAGGCCATGTACGACCGGCCGCTGGAGATCGGCGACACCATCGTGCCCGCCGGCGGCGGCCGGGTGACCGAACTGGTCGCCCGTCCCCTGCTCAACCTGCACTGGCCCGAACTGGCCGGCTTCGTGCAGCCGCTCGGCGGCGAATACGCGGCCCGCCGCACGCTGCTCGAACAGCTGCCCTTCCCCTGCGGCTACGGCATCGAGACCGCGATGCTCGTGGACACCCTGCGCCTGGTCGGCCTGGACGCGATGGCCCAGGTGGACGTCGGTGTGCGGCGGCACAACCACCAGGACGAGGCGGGCCTGGGGCGGATGGCGGCGGAGATACTCCAGGCCGTCGAGCGCCGCCTGCGCCGCGCTCCCGCCGGCGCGCACCCGGCCACGCCGAACACCGTGCTGACCCAGTTCGAACGGGACGAGGCGGGCTTTCGCGTACGCACCCACGACATCGCCGTCCGGGAGCGACCGCCGATGGCCGAGGTGCCCGAGTACCGGGCGCGAACCCGCCTGGTCGGGCGCTGACCCCCCCGGCCCGAGAGTTTCCCCGGCGTTCGGCCCGGGTTTCCGCCTCGGTGGCCAAGGGCTCGCCGATATCCGAGAGGCACAGTCCGACTACGTGCGGTAGTGGCCGGTGGGCGTGATACTCGCCACACCGTTCGAACCCAGGGCTCGCCCGGCCCGGGTTTGCGCACCGGGATGCGTGGCTAGGGTCGGGGCATGAGTGCTCCCCAACCCGCCACCCCCGCTCCCGCCGGGGTGCTGGTCGCCTCCAACCGCGGTCCCGTGTCCTTCTCCCTGGAGGACGACGGCACACTCACGGTGCGGCGCGGCGGCGGCGGACTGGTGTCCGGCCTGTCCACCGCCGGGCAGGGCACCGGCGCCGTGTGGGTGTGCTCCGCGCTCGGCGAGCCCGACCGCACCGCGACCCGCGCCGCGCCCTCGGGCCGGCTGGATCTCGCCGGTCACGACACCGGCGGGCTGGCCGTACGGATGCTCGACATCGACCCCGGCACGTTCGCGCGGGCGTACAACGCCATAGCGAACTCGACCCTGTGGTTCGTCCACCACCTGCTCTACGACACCCCCTCCAAGCCGGTCTTCGACGCGCGCTTCCGGAAGGAATGGGCCTCCTACGAGGCGTACAACCAGGCGTTCGCCGAGGCCCTGGCGGAGGAGGCGGCCGAGGGCGCGAAGGTGGTCGTACAGGACTACCACCTGACGCTGGTGCCGGTACTGCTCCGCCGACTGCGTCCCGACCTGCGGATCGGCCACTTCGCGCACACCCCCTGGGCGCCGCCGGACTACTTCCGGCTGCTGCCCGACGACATCGCCCGCTACGTGCTCGAAGGGGTGCTCGGCGCGGACCACGCCGGATTCCACTCCCGACGCTGGGCGCTGGCGTTCCTGGACTGCTGCGCCGACGTGCTGGGCGCCGACGTGGACCGGGACGCGATGACCGTCACGCACGCGGGCCACGTGACCGAGATCGGCGTACACGCGCTGGGCGCCGACGCCGAGTTCCTGCGCGAGCGCGCGTCCCGGGCCGACGTGGACACCCGCCTCGCGGGGCTGCGCGAGGTGGTCGGCGACCGTCGGGTGATCGTCAGGGTGGACCGTACGGAGTTGTCCAAGAACATCGTCCGGGGCCTGCTGGCCTACCGCGAACTGCTGCGCACCCGACCGGAATGGCTCGGCCGGGTGGTGCACGTGGCGTTCGCCTACCCGTCGCGGCACGACCTGCCGGAGTACCGCGAGTACACCGCCGCAGTGCAGCGGGTGGCCAAGGAGATCGACGACGAGTTCGGCACCGGCGACTGGCAGCCGCTGGTCCTGCACGTCAACGACGACTTCCCGCGCTCGCTCGCGGCGTATCGGCTGGCCGACGTCGCGCTGGTGAACCCGATCCGGGACGGGATGAACCTGGTCGCCAAGGAGGTGCCGGTGGTCTCCCTCCTGGACGAGGGGCACGGGGGCTGCGCGCTGGTGCTCTCGCGCGAGGCGGGCGCGTGCGAGGAGTTGGGCGAGGACGCGATCGTGATCAACCCGTTCGACGTCTCGCGGACCACCGAGGCGCTGCACGAGGCGCTGACGATGGACACCACCGAGCGGCTCCAGCGCACCAAGCGGCTGGCCGCGGCGGCGGTGGCGCTCAACCCGCAGCAGTGGTTCCTGGAGCAACTGGACGCGTTGGACGTCTGACCGGGTGGGCGACCGGGCCGCCACACCGGCCGAATCGCGCGATTCGGCCGGCGTGTGGCGGGTGGCTCGGTGCTCAGGTCGCGGTCGGCGCGGCGGCGCGGCGTCGGCGGGTGATCACCACCGCGACCGTGCCGGTGGCGACCAGGGCCGCGCCGACGGCGCCCGCGGCGGCGAGGCCGGCCGGGCCGGTGAGTGCCAGGTTGCCGCCGCCGGACGTGCCGCCCGAGCCGCCGGTGGCTCCCGCGGCCCCGCCGGCTCCACCGGAGGTGCCGGCGGACGCGCTGCCCGAGGTGCCGCCCGTGCTTGCCGAACCGGTGGCGCCGGCGCCGGTGTCGCCGCCGGTGGTCGTGGTCGAGCCGCCCTTGAAGGCGACCTTCACGAAGGCGTCCTGGCTGCGGTCGGGGGAGCCGTGCGCGGCCATGGTCAGCACGTAGCACGCCGTTTTGAGGCAGTCGACGTCCTTGCCCGCGCCGTTCCTGTACGCGGCCTTGACGTCGGTGAGCGTGACCGAGAACGTGCCGTCCGGGTTGATTCCGTCCGCGCCGTACGCCTTGATCCACTTCGAGGCGCCGTAGTTGCCCGCGTTGGTGGTCCAGTCGGCCTCCTTGGGGCCGAACACCACGTAGATCCCGTTGCCGCTGCCGGCCGCGTAGCCGGAGCCCTTGACGGTGATCGAGGCGCCCGCCGGGTCCAGGCCGGTGCTCGGGGTCACGGTCAGCTTCACCCCATCGGCCGCTTGAGGGGCCGCGGCCGGCGCGGCCTGTGCCGCCGTGGCCGCGCGCAACGATCGGGGTGCTGCGGCGAAGGTCAGCCCGACCTTCGCGGTGGGCCCGCCCTCGGCCCCGACCCGGACCTCGAACGCAGGGGCGTCCGGGGCGAACCCGGTGCCGACCACGAGCGGGGTCGCGACGAAGCCGTTGCCGTCGGCGGTGAGCACGCGGCCGCCCTTGGGGTCGACGGTGTCGCCGCCGTACAGCGCGACGGTGACCTTCGCGCCGGGGGCGAAGCCGCGAGCGGTCACGGTGATCTCGTCGCCGCCCGGGGCCAGTTCGGCGCCGCGCGAGACGGTCGCGGTGGGGGCGGCGGACGGGGCGGTGGTCGATGGCGTCGAGGTCGACGGGGCGGCGCCGACGGCCGGCGCGGCGAGGATGCCGGCGGTCAGACCCACGGCGGCGGCTGCGGTGACCATGCGCCGGGCGGACGGGGTGTGCGGGGTGAACATGGCGGCTCCTGAAGGGATTTCGGGCGATACGACGGCGGGTCGTCAGCCGGTCGGGTCGGCGGTGGCCTCGGTGCGGGTGTCGGCGGGCTTCGACCCGTCGGCGGGGCTGCCGGCCTCGGTGGTCGCTGCGCCCTCGGCGGCGGCCCGTCGGCGGCGCCGCACGCCCCGAACGATCCGGCCGATCAGCGCGCCGATCAGCAGCACGATCGCGCCGAGGAGCAACCACGGCGGCGCCCATATGGCGGTCGACTTGGTGGCCGCGGTCGCCGGATCACCCGTCACCTTCACGTCGACGGTGAGGCGCCCGGCCGGGACGACGCCGGCGAAACGCTGCACCACCTCGTGCGTGGCCCCCGGCAACAACTCGGGCAACGTGGCGTGCTTCGGACCGCCGAGTTGCCGGCCGCCGAGGCCGGAGATCGTGGTCCGTGCCCGGGCGGTGGTCCGTACGTTGCCGGTGTTGCGGACCCGGTAGCGCACCACCGCCTCGGCACCGCCGAACATCGCGAGCGGGTTGTCGTAGGACACCCGCAGGTCCTCGATCGCCAGCCCCGGCAGCGCGGGACCGGCCACCCGCAGGTACACCCGCGCGCCGACCCGCCGGTCCACGTCGAACCGCTGCTCACCGGGCCCGGTCGCGGCGGCCTTGATCGAGGCGACGATGGCGCCGGTGTGATCGCCGGGCGTGGCGCCCGCCGGGACGGTCAGCCGGAAGGGGATGTCCGCACGCTTGCCCGGCGCGATCGTGTACGACT
The DNA here is from genome assembly GCF_042793325.1 of Embleya sp. NPDC056575. Lineage (NCBI taxonomy): Bacteria > Bacillati > Actinomycetota > Actinomycetes > Kitasatosporales > Streptomycetaceae > Embleya > Embleya sp. NPDC056575. The sequence goes on along the minus strand of NZ_JBHTVA010000032.1, from coordinate 1,729 downwards.
CGGCGTCGAAACCGATCCACGAGCCGACGTCCCGAGGCTGCTCGGCGCCGGTCAGCAGGGTCATCCCCCCGTCCACGGCGAGCACCGCGTCGGTGGCGTAGACCCGCAGGGTCAGCGGCTCGGCACCGAAGTTGGACACCCCGACCACGTCGACCAGGGTCTGGCCCGGAGCGGCGGTGAGCACGAAGTGATCGCGCCCGCCGGCTGGTTGCACCCCCCAGGTGAACTCGTCGGCGGCTCGGGCGGGGGTGGTGAGGGCGACCAGGGGGAGTAGGGCGGCCAGGAGTACGTAGAGGAGGCGGGGGAGGGGGGCGAGCATTGCGGGGCTCCCGGGGCGGCTTTGCTGCGGGGTGGGTGGCACGGTGAGTCGAGTGGGTCGGAGTCGGACGTGTGGTGAGCGGATCCGCGCACCGCCGGCGGAGCGCAGCGGAGCCGCACCCCACTGCACAACCGGTGAAGCGCAGCGGAGCCGAAATCCGAAAGGCGCCGCGCAGCGGCAACGCCCCCCTTCCGCGCCCGACGGAGGCGAAGCGGAGGAGAAACCACTTCACAACCGCGCCGACCGCGGCCTTACCAAGGACTCGGACAGAGGGTTCCAGGCAACCGAAGTCGCAACGCAAGCCGGTCGGGCAACCGAAGTCGCAACGCAAGCCGGTCGGATAACCGGGGTCGCGACGCGAGCCGGTCGGATAACCGGAGTCGCAACGCGAGCCAGTCGGGTAGCCGGGGTCGTGATGCGAGCCAGTGGGGGGGAGTCGGGGTCGTGACGTGAGCGGGTCGGGGAGTCGGGGTCGGGACGTGAGTGGGTCGGGTAACCGGGGTCGTGACGTGAGCGGGTCGGGGAGTCGGGGTCGGGACGTGAGCGGGTCGGGGAGTCGGGGTCGGGACGTGAGCGGGTGGGGTAACCGGGGTCGCAACGCGAGCCGGTCGGGGAGTCGGGGTCGTGACGTGAGCGGGTCGGGTAACCGGGGTCGCAACGCGAGCCGGTCGGGTAACCGGAGTCGGGACGTGAGCGGGTCGGGGAGCCGGGGTCGCGACGTGAGTGGGTCAGGTAACCGGGGTCGCGACGTGAGTAGGTGGGGGAGTCGGAGTCGGGACGTGAGCAGGTGGGGGAGCCGGGGTCGCGACGTGAGCAGGTCGGGTAACTGGAGTCGCGATGCGAGCAGGTGGGGGAGTCGGAGTCGGGACGTGAGCAGGTCGGGTAACCCGGGGTCGCGACGTGAGCCGGTCGGGTAGCCGGGGTCGTGATGCGAGCCGGTGGGGGAGTCGGGGTCGTGACGTGAGCCGGTCGGGTAACCGGAGTCGCGACGCAAGCCGGTCGGGTAACCGGAGTCGCGACGCAAGCCGGTCGGATAACCGGAGTCGCGACGCAAGCCGATCGGATAACCGGAGTCGCGACGCAAGCCGATCGGATAACCGGAGTCGCGACGCAAGCAAAGGGCGGAGCCAGAGTCGTGTCCGCAGCGTTGCTCCTTTTTTTGGGCGCTTCGCGCCGGCTCGCGAGGGGCCACTTTTTTCTCTCCCCCGCTTCGCTCCTCCGAGAAAAAAGCGGCCCCTCGCTCGGGGCCGGCTGCCCCTCCGCTTCGCTCCGGGTCACCCAGCCCAAGTTCCGCGGCTCCGCCGCTCTCCGCGCTGCGCGCGTCGATCACGCCCACGGCCCGGGCCGTGGGCGCTGACGCGCCACGGGGGTGGGCGTGGCCCCGGCCGTGATCGGTCGCCGGGCCCGGTC
>NZ_JBHTVA010000031.1:81697-131945 GCF_042793325.1 Embleya sp. NPDC056575 | reverse complement strand
CGGTGGTCGCCCGCAGCCGCAGCCTCGGCACCAGCGAGATGTGCCGGGGCGCGTGCCCCTCGTCGCCGTCGTCGAGCCGCGCGGCAAGGAGTTCGACGGCGATCCGGCCGACCTCGTGCTTGGCCGGCGCGATCGCGCTCAGCGGCGGGTCGGCCAGCGCGGCCACCTCGTCGTCGTAGGCGATCAGCGCCAGGTCGCCGGGCACGTCCAGGCCCGCGGCCCGCAGCCGGGACACCAGCAGCAGCGCGTCCTGGTCGTTGTGCACCAGCGCGGCGGTGGCGGCGCCGGTACGGGCCGCCTCGATCACCCGCGTCACCGCCCGGTCGAAGCCGTCCGCGTCCTCGCCCGGGTGCGGCGTCTCCACCCCGGCCGGATCCGGCGGGGTCAGCCCGAGCGCGGCCATCGCGGCGGTGTACCCGGCATGCACGGCGGGCGTGGTCGGGCTGCCCGACCGGGCCACGAGCAGGATGCGCCGGTGGCCGAGCGTGCCCAGCCGGCGCACCGCCTGGGCGGCGCCGAGCGCGTGGTCGGAGGCCACCCGGTCCAGGTGTTCCAGCCCGGAGCCGATCTCGGCGCGGCGCTCCACCAGGACCACCGGCACCGGCAGGCTCCCCATCCACGCGTCCTCGCCGCCCGGTCCCGGCGCGCGCGAGGGGGTCAGCAGCAGTCCGTCCACGCCGCCGCGCAGCAGCTGGTCGACCTGATCGCGGTCCTCGGCGGGCAGATAGCGCGAGATGCCCAGCACGAGCCGGCCGCCGATCGCCTCGACCGCGTCCCGGGCGCCGCGCACCACCTCCGGGAAGTAGTAGGTGGCGGACGGGACGAGCATGCCGATCGTCGGGCCGTCGTGGCCGTTCGCGGGAGGCCGGCCGGTGGTGGGCGCGGCCGGGCGCGCATGCGGCAGCGTGGCGCCGCCGTGTACCCGCGCGAGCAGCCCGCTCGCCACCAGCGCGGTGACGTCGCGCCGCACGGTGACCAGGGAGACGCCCAGCTCCTCGGCGATCTCCACCACCTTGACGCTGCCCCGCTCGCGGGCCGTCCTGAGAATGAGTTCCTGCCGCTGTTCCGCCAACACCGTGGACATCGTCCTTCCGAGTCGCGCACGCCTGCGCCCGGCGTGCCCCCCTGGCGTCCGGCTGCTGTCCGGCCGCCGCCTCAGCCTAGGGCATCGCCATTCGATTTTGATTGAAAAGGATCGTTCGATCAAACCGACTCTTGACCTGATCGATCGACCCCACCTAGCGTGTCGACGGCCGAACGGGTCGAACGGTCGATCGGTCGGCGCGAGCACGCCGACGGCCGAACCGCCGAGTCGAGGAGATCCGTGAACACACCGCACCCCTTCGTGCTCCCGCCGGAGGACCGCACGCTGAGCCCGTACACCGGCTGGACGCGCGCGCACTGGGAAGCGGTGGCCGACGGCCTGCTCGCGGCGGTGCGCCCGTACCGCTCCCCCGGCGGCGCGCTGATCACCCTGCCGGGCCGCACCAGCTGGTCGGGCGCACGCTCCGACGGCCTGGAGGGCTACGCCCGCACCTTCCTGCTCGCGGCGCTGCGCGCGGCCGGTGCCGCGGCCTGCGGCCGGCCCGTCCCGGCCGGCCTGCTCGAACCGTACGCCGACGGTCTGCGGGCGGGAACCGCCGCACCGGGCACGGCGGATCCGGAGTCCTGGCCGGCCGTGGTCGACCGCGGCCAGGCGATGGTGGAGGCCGCGTCGGTGGCGCTGGCCCTGCATCTGACGAAGGCCCACCTGTGGGACCGGTTGGACGAGCCCACCCGGGAGCGGGCCGCCGACTGGCTGGCGGGCGCCCTGCGGCACGAGCCGGTGGACAACAACTGGTGGCTCTTCCCGGTCGCGGTCGGCACCTTCCTGGAGGCGGCCGGCCGATATCGCGAACAGGCCCGCACGGCGATCGAGCGCGGTTCGGCCCGGATCGAGGACTGGTACGTCGGCGACGGCTGGTACACCGACGGCGCGGGCCGCTACTTCGACCACTACAACGGCTGGGCCCTGCACCTGTACCCGCTGCTGTGCGCGGTGGTGGCGGGCGAGCCGCTCGATCCGGTCCGGCGCGAGCGGCTGCACACGTTCCTGACCGGCTACGGGCGCCTGTTCGACCGCGCCGGCGCGCCGCTGCACCAGGGGCGCTCGCTGACCTACCGGTTCGCCGCGGCGGCGCCGTTGTGGCTGGGCGCGCTGGTGGACGCCACGCCCTACTCCCCCGGCACCACGCGGCGGCTGGCGAGCGGCGTGTTGCGGCACTTCCTCGATCGGGGCGCCGCGGCCCCGGACGGCCTGCTGTCCCTGGGTTGGTACGGCCCCGACCCGGCGACCGTGCAGTCCTATTCGGGCTCGGCGTCGCCGTACTGGGCGGCCAAGGGCTTCGTCGGGCTGCTGCTGCCCGAGGACCACGAGGTGTGGACCGCGACCGAGTGCGCGGGGCCGGCCGAGACGGAGAGCGCGGAGAGCGGGTTCGGGCTGCCCGGGCCGGGTCTGCTCGTACACTCCGGCGGGGGCTCGGCGCGGTTGCTCAACCACGGCGCCGACCACCAGCCGGCCGCGCCGAGCGGCGAACTCGCCCCCGACGACCCGCTGTACGCCCGCCTGTCCTACTCCGCGGCGACCGGCCCCACCCGCGACGGCGACCTCGCCGACAACCACCTGGGCCTGGTCCTCGACGGTCGGGTCACCGAGCGCGGCCGGGTCGAGCCGCTGGGCGCCGGGTCGCACTGGGCGGCCTCGGCGCACGTACCCACACTCGACGGGAAGCCGGTTCCGGACACCCGGGTCGTGTCGGTCGCCGTGGTGCGCGGTGCGTACGAGGTGCGCGTGCACCGGGTCCAGGCGCCGGCCGGTACGGCGGTGCGCGAGACGGGATGGGCCCCGGCGGCGGCGTCCGGCGCGGACCTGCGCTCCTCGGCGGACGGGCCGCGGGCGTGGGTGCGCACCGACGCCGTACACGCCGACCTCACCGGTCTGCTGGGCTGGGACCGGGCCACGATCCACCCGGCGCCGCACGGGACGGCGTTCGGCGCGGCGGCCGAGGTGGCCGCACTCGACGGTGTCGCGACGACCGGCCCGCTGGTCACCGCGCTGTCCCTGACCTGGGCCGACACCCCGCCCGGTCCGGCGCCGCGCGTGACGGAGCCGGCGCCGGGCGCGGACGCCGGGTGGGGTGTGGACATCCGGTGGGGCGACGGTGCGGTCGGCCGGGTGCGCGTGTCCGCGTCGGGAGAGTGCTCGGTCGCCCACGAACCGGCCTGACGGCCGGGGAGGTTCAGGTCTTCGGCAGGCGGCGCACCATCAGCGTGTTGTCGATGCGGGTGACCGGCCGGCCCTCGGGGTCGTTCTGGACGCGCTCGTGCTCCTCGCTGCGCAGCACCTCCCACTCCCCGTCCGGGAGTTCGAGCGAGGCCAGCACCTCGTCGGGCGTGGGGAGCGCCATGTCGGGCGTCGGGGCGGTCTCCCACGGCGGCAGTCCGCAGTGCCCGACGACCAACAACACCCCGCCCGGGGCGACCGCCGCGACCGCCTCGCGCAGGATGCGGTCGCGGTCGATGCCGGCGTGCGAGTGCAGGAAGTGCGCCGAGATCAGGTCGAAGTCGCCCTCGGGGAACGTCTCGTCCAGGTTGTGCCACTGCCAGTCGACCAGGTCGGCGACCCGCGCCTCCTCGGCGTGGACGGCGGCCCTCTCCAGGGCGATCCGGGAGACGTCGACGCCGGTCACCCGCCAGCCGCGTCCGGCCAGCCAGATCGCGTCGGCCCCCTCGCCGCAGCCCAGGTCCAGGGCCCGGCCGGGCGGCAGGTCGGCGGTCTCGCGGACGAGCGCGGCGTTCGGCTTGCCGCTCCAGATCCGCTCCTTCTCCGCGTAGCGCGCGTCCCACGACTCGGCGGGCGTGAGCGGGGCGGTCGACGGCTCGGCGGTCGGGGGCTTGTCGTCGGTCATCGCGGACGTCCTCCAGGGCGATGGCGGTGTGCCCGGTCGGCGCGACCGGGCGGGCGGCGCGTGGTCCGTCGCCCGTGCGCATGGTCCGCCCGGCGGGGGTCGCGTGACAAACCTTGTTGCCGAGTCGGCAAACGGGGCCTGCCGGAGGCAGGGCATCGCGAACGTGCGTGGGCCGGTGGGCCGCCGCATCGCGGTGACCCACCGGCACGTTCGCGATGGTGTGCCGTCCGAACCGCCCGGGCCACTCGGGCTGCTCGGGCTGCTCGGGCTGCTCGGACTACTCGGGCTGCCGGATCAGAGCGTCACATCCGTGCACTGGTAGAAGGCGTTGCCGGTGTCCGCGATGTCCCAGACCGCGAGGACCACGGCCCGGCCGCTGCGCCCGCCGGGGATCGTGCCGGTGTGCGAGACGACGGAACCCGGCTGTACGCCGTTGTAGGGGACGGTCAGGAAGGGGGTGCTCTCCAACTGGGCCCGGGTGATCTTCTGGCTGGGCGACCAGCTCGCCTTGGTGATGAAGTAGCGGAACGACGTGGTCGCGTGCCGCGCGGTGAGCTTCCAGGTGAAGGTCTTGCTCGAGCCGGAGGCCAGCTGGGAGGTCGGCCACGCGCCGCCACGCGGGTCGTCCAGTTCGGCGAAGCGGCTGTTGCCGCCCGCACACAGGGTGCCGTCGGCGGGGCCGCGGGTGGGGAAGCCCTTGGGGCCCTCGACGCTCTGCGGCTCCCACTGGATCTCGCCGCAGTTGGTGACGGTGCCGTTGGCGCAGTAGGCGGCCCGGCTGGGCGGGCTGGTGACCCACCCGTGGCCGCTGGCGGTGCCGGCCAGGATCAGGGGAACCGAGACGGCCGGCACGGCCATCGCCGTCAGGATGGTCCTTGTACGCATGGAACTCTCCTTGGGGACGAGTGAATGCGAAGGACGTTCGAACGGTCCGGGTCCGCGTCGCACGCCTCATTTCACCGCGTGTTCACATCCGTATTACGTTCCTCAAGTTAAGAGGTCCAGACCAATCGGTCAATGGTTCGGACGCCGGCGCGGGTAACGAAGTCCCTTTTGGTACAAGGTGGTTGGTGATCTTCGGGGGGATATCGGGGGGTTGGTGATCCCCGACGTCAGCCGCGCCCGGCCGGTTGCCCGGACTCCGGCGCCAACACCTCGAGTTCGGCCATCGCCCCGACGGTGATCTCCCGGGTCAACCGCTCGGCGGCGACCGCGTCGCCCTCGCGGATCGCCTCGGCGACCCGCACGTGCAGGGTGACGGCCGGCGGGTCCGGGTCGGGGAACATCACGTGGTGGTGGGTGCGTCCGCTCAGCACCTCGGCGACCACGTCGCCCAGGCGGGCGAACATCTCGTTGCCGGAGGCGGTGAGGATCTCCCGGTGGAAGGCGATGTCGTGCACGAGGTATGCCGGCAACCGCCGACCGCGCGAGGTGGAGACCATGCCGAGCGCGTGCCCGGTCAGCGCGGCGCACTGGGCCGGCGTGGCGAACCGGGCGGCCAGCGCGGCGGCGGCGGGTTCGATCGCCGAGCGCAGTTCGGTCAGCGACCGCAGTTGGCGCGGACGGTCGGCGCCGGCCAGGCGCCAGCGGATCACGTACGGATCGAAGACGTTCCACTGCTCGGGCGGGCGTACGGTGACGCCCACGCGCCGGCGCGACTCGACCAGCCGCATGGATTCCAGCACCCGCACGGCCTCGCGGACCACGGTGCGGGAGACCTCGAAGCGCTCTTCCAGCTCGTCGGTGCGCAGCACCGTGCCCGCCGGGTAGGCGCCGGCCGCGATGGCGGGCCCGAGGGATTCCAGCACCTTCATATGCAAGCCCCGGCCCTCGTTCTCCATGGCGTCACCCTACTGGGCGGGGCCCGCCGAGCCGATGCGATTATGTATTACTTAATTGCATCGAAGGCTTGATTAAGTACTACCTTTGGGTTTGGGTATGGGACGGCGCCCGGCACGAGCCGGGCCGGCCGGGCCGAGACAGCGAGGTATCGATGAGCGCACCCCACGTCGTGGTCGTCATGGGTGTGTCCGGCACGGGCAAGTCCACCGTCGGTCGCCTCCTGGCCACCGAACTGCGGGTGCCCTACGCGGACGCGGACGACTTCCACCCGCCCGCCAACATCGCCAAGATGTCGGCCGGGATCCCACTGGACGACGTGGACCGCGCACCCTGGCTGGACGCCATCGGCGACTGGCTCGGCGCACACGCCGACACCGGAGGCGTGGTCGGCTGCTCGGCCCTCAAGCGGGCCTACCGCGACCGGCTGCGCCGCGCCGCGCCCGACGCGATCACCGTCCACCTCGCCGGCGACCGCGCCCTGATCGCCGAGCGGCTGCACGAGCGCACCGGCCACTTCATGCCGGAGACGCTGCTCGACTCGCAGTTCGCCGACCTGCAACCACTGGAGCCGGACGAAGCGGGTGTCTCCCTCGACATCACCCCCGGCCCGTCCACCCTCACCGCCCAGGCCGTCGCCGCGCTGCGCCGCCTGGAGATACCGCGCAATCCGGACACACACCGGAATCCGAATCAGGGAACCCCATGAGCACCATCGACCTGCCGGCACTGGCGGCGGCTCCGGCCGCGCCGATCACCTCGGCCGGACACGCCCAACTGGGCCTGGCCGTCCTCGTCGGCATCGGCGTCATCGTCCTGCTGATCGGCAGCCTCAAGCTGCACGCCTTCCTCGCCCTCACCATCGGCTCGCTCGTCCTCGGCGCGGTCGCCGCCGCGCCGATGGACAAGACGATCGCGAGCTTCACCTCCGGGCTCGGCTCCACTGTCGCGGGCGTGGGCGTACTGATCGCGCTCGGCGCGATCCTGGGCAAACTCCTCGCGGACTCCGGCGGCGCCGACCAGATCGTGGACACCATCCTGGCCAAGGCGAGCGATCGCACCATGCCGTGGGCGATGGCGCTGATCGCGGGCATCATCGGGCTGCCGCTGTTCTTCGAGGTCGGCGTGGTCCTGCTGATCCCGGTGGTGCTGCTCGTGGCCAAGCGCGGCAACCACTCGCTGATGCGGGTCGGCATCCCGGCCCTGGCCGGCCTGTCCGTCATGCACGGCCTGGTCCCGCCGCACCCCGGGCCGCTGGCCGCGATCGACGCGATCCACGCCGACCTGGGCGTGGTGCTCGCGCTCGGCGTGGTGGTCGCCATCCCGACGCTGGCCATCGCCGGCCCGCTGTTCGGCCGCTACGCCGCCCGCTGGGTGGACATCGCGCCGCCGGAGCAGCTCACCCCGGAGCGGCCCTCGGAGGAGTTGGAGCGCCGGCCGAGCTTCGCGGTCACCGTGTCCACCGTGCTGCTGCCCGTCGTACTGATGCTCGGCAAGGCCCTGGTCGACATCGTCGTGGACGATCCCGCCGACCGGGTCCAGCGGGTCGCCGACGTGGTCGGCTCACCGCTGATCGCGCTGCTGTCCGCGGTGCTGGTGGCGATGTTCACCCTCGGCCGGGCGGCGGGCTTTCGCCGCGACCGGCTCGCGAGCACCGTCGAGAAGGCGCTGTTGCCGATCGCCGGGATCCTGCTCATCGTGGGCGCGGGCGGCGGCTTCAAGCAGACCCTGGTCGACGTCGGCGTGGGCCGGATGATCCTGGACATCTCCGAGGACTGGTCCATCTCGCCGCTGCTGTTGGCCTGGCTGATCGCGGTCGCCATCCGCCTGGCCACCGGATCCGCGACGGTGGCCACCATCTCGGCGGCCGGCCTGGTGGCACCGCTGGCGGCGGACATGAGCACCACGCACACCGCCCTGCTCGTTTTGGCCGTGGGCGCCGGGTCGTTGTTCTTCAGCCACCTCAACGACGCCGGGTTCTGGTTGGTCAAGGAATACTTCGGGATGAACGTCGGACAGACGATCAAGACCTGGTCGCTGATGGAGACGATCATCTCGGTGGTCGCAGGCGGCTTCGTGCTGTTGTTGTCGCTGGTGTTGTAGCCCGACGAAGGTCGTGGCCCACCAAGGGTCCCCACCGATCGCCGGAGCGACGGACGCCGGCCGCGCCCCGGCGCCGGGTCCACCGCAATCGCCCGGTCAGGCCGTAGGCTGCCGCTATGTCGGGCCCCCGGGATGCAGCTCGTGACGAGGACCGGGTGCGCGCCGCCGCCTTCCGACTGGTGGTCGCGGGCGCCGGCGCGGCGGTCGCGCCCGAACGGGTCGCCGCCGCGCTCGAACCGCCCGTGGCCGACCTCGGTCTGGCCGACGCCGACGACGTCCTGCTCGCCGCCGTGCACTGGTCGCACCGGCGCATCGCCCGGCGCTTCTTCGACCTCACCGCCGGCCGCTTCGGCCTGGCCGCGCTGCGCGAGGGACTGACCGACCTGCTCCCGCTCGACCCGGGCCGGGTCGACGAAACCGTCCTGGAACTGGCCGTGTGGCATCGGGCCCGGGTCAGCGCCAAGGTTGCCGAGAACAACCGGCGCGAACGCGAGGACCTGAGCGTGATCGTGCGCGGCGTCCTGGCCGACGCCCGCGACGACGGCGAACTCGTCGACGGCGTCGACGTGGACGCCGTCGCCGCCGGCCTGCTCGCGCTGATCGACGGCTTGAGCGTGCACGTCCTGCTCTACCCCGACCGCATGTCGACCGAGACGGCGGCGCGCACACTCACCGCCGAACTGGACCGCATCACCCGCCCGGCCCCGCCCGCCGACGATCCCTGAACAGCGCCGATCGCCGCGCGGGCGCCGGAAATCCAGGTGAGCGCGGCACGCCGAGTCGGCTAACTTCCGGGCATGGTCAATCCGGAGAAGCTGCTTATCGAGCGGCTGGCCCCGGCGTTCGCACAGGTCGCGGGTGCGCCCGTCGATCCGTCGATACGCCGCGGCCGGCACGCGGACTTCCAGTGCGACGGGGCCCTGGCCCTGGGCCGACGCCTGGACCGCGACGCGCGCGAGGTGGCGGCCGACGTCCTCCGCCTGGCCCGACTCGGCGACCTGTGCCCGACGGCCCGCGTCGCCGGACCCGGCTTCATCGAACTCGACCTCGACCCCGCCCGACTCGGCGCACTGCTCGCGGACATCGCCGCCGACCCCCGGCTCGGCGTGCCCCGCACCGACCGTCCCGAGACCGTCCTCGTCGACTACTCCGGCCCCAACACCGCCAAGGAGATGCACGTCGGCCACCTGCGCTCGACGATCATCGGCGACGCGGCCGTGCGGATCCTGGACTGGCAGGGCCACACCGTGCTGCGGCGCAACCATCTCGGCGACTGGGGCACCCCGTTCGGCATGCTCATCGAGCACCTGCTCGACATCGGCGAGGCCGAGGCGGCGCACGAGTTGTCCGTCGGCGACCTGACCGGCTTCTACCAGGCCGCCCGCCGCGCGTTCGACGCCGACGAGGCGTTCCGGGAGCGCTCGCGCCGGCGGGTGGTCGCGCTCCAGGCGGGCGATCCGACCACGCTGCGTCTGTGGCACGTGCTGGTCGCCGGGTCCAAGGCATACTTCACCGCCGTCTACACCCGCCTGGGCGTGCGGCTCACCGAGGACGACTTCTTCGGCGAGAGCCACTACAACGACCGACTCCCTTCCGTGATCGAGGAGTTGGCCGCGGCCGGCCTGCTGCGCCGGAGCGAGGGCGCGCAGTGCGTCTTCCCCGACGGTTTCACCAACCGCGAGGGTGAGCCGCTGCCGCTGATCGTGCGCAAGAGCGACGGCGGCTTCAACTACGCCGCCACCGACCTGGCCGCCGTGCGGCAGCGCGTGCGCGAGGAGGGCGCGACTCGGCTGCTGTACGTCATCGGCGCGCCGCAGCGCGAGCACTTGGAGATGGTCTTCGCGACCGCGCGGTCCATGGGCTGGCTGACCGCGCCCACCCGGGTCGAACACGTCGACTTCGGCTACGTGTTGGGCGACGACGGCCGGATCCTGCGGACTCGGGCGGGCGCGTCGGTCAAGCTGGCGGACCTGCTCGACGAGGCGGTGGCCCGGGCGCGGGCGGCGATCGCCGGGAAGAACCCGGACCTGGACGCGAAGACCCGGGCGGAGGTGGCCCGCGCGGTCGGCATCGGCGCGGTCAAGTACGGCGACCTGTCGGCGGATCGGCGCAAGGACTACCGCTTCGACTACGACCGTATGCTCGCCTTCGACGGCAACACCGCGCCGTATCTCCAGTACGCCCGGGTCCGGAGCCTGTCGATCCTGCGCCGAGCCGGCGTCGAGAGGCCGGACTCGAACGTCGTGCCGATCGTGCGCGAGCCGGCCGAACGGGAGTTGGCCCTGCGTCTGCTCGCGCTGCCCGAGGTGATCGAGGCGGTGGGCGCGTCGTTGGACTTCCACCGGCTCACGCAGTACCTGTTCGCCCTGGCCACCGCGTTCACCACGTTCTTCGAAAGATGTCCGGTGCTGCGCGCGGAGCCCGGGATCCGCGACTCCCGGCTGGCCCTCTGCGACCTCACCGCCCGCACCCTGGCCCTCGGCCTGGACCTGCTCGGCATCGAGGCGCCCGACCGCATGTAGTGCGGCGCGGCGCGAAAGGGCCTTCCCGGCAAGGGAGTCGGCGGGGGTGGAGACCCGACTCCCCGAGGCCGGGAAGGCCCTGCTCACGCCGCCGGCGACGGCACCGGCGTCGGCCCGGGTTCAGGAACGGCGCCGCCGCACCCGCACCACGACGCCGCCCAGACCCGCCGCACCGAGCAACCCGGCCGCGGCGAACGCGGTGGGTGCCACGCCGAACGGGTCGTCGTCGGTACCGGACCGCGCCGCACCCGGGTCGGTGGGCCCGAAGCCGCCCGCCAACCCCTTCGCGTCGTAGCCGGAACCGGGCAACTTGTCGGCGTACGCCCGGTGTACCCGCCGCTGGTAGGCCGCGACGGTGCTACCGCCCGCGCCGATCGCATGCTCGGCGTCGGCGTTGAGGGGCGACACCCGGTCACCGGCCTGTACGTACCAGGCGTTGATCTGCGGCTCGCGGAAGACCACCCCGCCGGGTGCCAACCGCGCCCCGGTGGCGACGTAGCGGGCCTCGTCGTCACCCTCGGCGATGTTGACCACCTGCGGACCCTGCGCGGTGTCGGCCGTCCAGACCGACGCCCGGCGGCCGTCCGCGGCGACCGCCGTGCCCGCCAGGAACTCCCGCCGGGCGATCGGTACCGCCGCCGCGCCCGGTCGGGCCGCGACGAACTCCGGGGACAACGTGTACACGGCGACCACGTCGCCGTCGATCCTGGGCGCCGCGTTCGGCGCCGCGGGTGCGCCGTCCCGGGCGAAGAACCTGGCCAGCGTGTCCAGCGTGCCCGGCGCGGCGACCACGTCCCGGGCCGCGCTCACGCTCGCCGCGTCCGGCGCCGGCGGGGCGGGAACGGACGCGGCGTGCGCGGTCTGGGGAGTGAGCGTCAGGGTGAGCGCCGCGGCCAGGGTGCCGGCCGCGAACAGACGCTTGATGGGGCCTGTGGTCATGGCGTCACGCTCCGATCCGGTAGAGCGAGTGGGTCCAGGAGAACTGGTTGTTGTTCACGTACCAGTTGTGCGACGCCCAGTTGTAGCGGGTGCTCGACGGCCACGGGTCGCCCCAGTAGACCCAGCTCTGCGCGGTGTCGTAGCCGTAGATCACGTGCATGTGCCCGCCGCCGGACGACCATTGGATCCGGGTCTCGATCGGCCGGTTGGCGTTGATCTCGGTCTGTACGGTGCTGTACTGGAGCCAGCCGTTCACATAGGAGCCGGAGTTGATCCCGGCCCAGTTCAGCGCGTTCTGCACGTTGCCCAGGTTGGCCTGGGAGTTGGGGCACTCGGTGTTCTGGGATCGGCCGAATGCCGCGTTGCAGAACTGGTTCTGGCTGTAGCCGCGGCCGTACCAGGTCGCGATCGTGTTGCCGGCTCCCGCCCAGCACCAGTTGCTCTTCTGCTGGGCCTGCATCGTGATGTTCAGCCGCTTGGCGCCGAGCGCGACCGGCGCCGCGACGTCGGTCGCGACGGAGGCGGAAGCGGAGCCGGAGCCGGCGGCGGAGGTGGACGTGGTGGCGGAAGCCGCCGACGGTACCGCGAACAGCGCGGAGAGCAGGGCGACCACGGCGAGGGTCACCGCGGCACCGCGCCGACCGGACGCGGGGCCCGTGCGTGGGGACGTTCGAGTCATGGCGTTCCTTCCGTAACGGAGGGACGAGAGGTGGAACGTGGCGCGCGTCCGGACGCCGCAAGGTGGAGCATCGGGTGTTGTCGTGGTGTCTTTCAAGACGCTTCAATGCGGGGTGAAGCGGTGGTGTGAACGTCTCGACCGGCGTGTGAACGACATGCGACCGGTCGAGCGGGACACCTCGGCCGGGACCGCCGGCCCCGACCGGACGGCCGTGAACGTTCACAAGGGAGGCGAGCGATGTCGCGGACCGATACCCGACCCGATCCGGTCGAAGCGGAACTGGCGAGGGCGTTGCGCGCGGGCCCGTTCCATCTGGCGTTGCGCGCGGCACTGGCCGCGCGCGGCCTCGCCCTGCACCGCGTGCAACACCGGCTGGCCCAGCGCGGCGTACACGTCGGGGTGACCAGTCTCAGCTACTGGCAGCAGGGCGCCCGGCGTCCACAGCGCGCCGAATCGTTGCGCGCCGTACGGGCGTTGGAGGAGGTCCTGGAGTTGCCGCCGCGTGCGCTGACCCGGCTGCTCGAACCGCCGACCGGCGAGCGCACCGCGTCCCGGCCGTATCGCGCGGTGGTCGAGGAGTCCGGCTCGCTGGGGCGGTTGCTCACCGATCTGGAGTCGCCGGCCGACGGCGGACTGCACACCGTCTGCCAGTTGGAGCGGGTCCGGGTCGGCCCGGCCCGCGAACTCCAGGGCCGCGCCTCGCAACACGTGGTGCGCGCGCACCGCGACGGAGTGGACCGCTATCTCGCCATCCACGTCGGCGACCCGGGCTGCGCCCCCGAGCGGGTACGGGTGCGGGCGAACGAGAACTGCCGGGTGGGCCGGGTGCGGTGGAGTGGCGATTCGGCCGTGCTGGTCGCGGAGTTGTTGTTCGACGCGCGGTTGCGGGCCGGTGACACCTACGTGTTCGGCTACGGCTTCGAGGACGGCACGGGCGGACCGAGCAACGAGTACGTCCGCGGATTCACCTTCCCCTGCGGGCAGTACGTGCTCCAGGTGCGTTTCGACCCGACCGCACTACCCGTGCACTGCCGCCGCTTCACACAGAGCACGGCGACCGGGCCGCGCGCCGGCCGACGCGACCTGACCCTGAACGGCCGCCACTGCATCGTCCACCTGGCCGAACAGGACGTCGGCCCGGGCCTGCTCGGGATCGGCTGGGACTGGACCTGAGCGGCGCCGACATCCGGTGAGGCGGCGGCTCCGCCGCTCCGGCGGGCGGGGTGGTCCACCCGGGCCGCACCGCCCGTACGTCGGGTGTGCGCCCCGGGGCGGATTCGGCGGCTCGGCCGCGGGCCCATAGCATGTGGCGGGCATGCCGAAGCACTTCTCGCGGAAGGAGCGCCACGTGCGAGAGATCGCCGTATTCAGTGGTAGCGCACACCCCGAACTGGCCGCCCAGGTCTGCGCGCAGCTGGGTGTCCCGCTGAGCCCCACCCGGGTGAACAGATTCGCGAACGACTGCCTCGAGGTGCAGCTTCAGGCCAACTGCCGTGAGCACGACGTCTTCCTGATCCAGCCGCTGGTCGCCCCCGTGCAGGAGAACCTGGTCGAGCTGCTGCTGATGTGCGACGCCGCGCGCGGCGCCTCGGCGGGTCGGATCACCGTGGTCATGCCGCACTACGCGTACGCGCGTTCGGACAAGAAGGACGCGCCGCGCATCTCGATCGGCGGCCGGTTGGTCGCCGACCTCATGGTCGCCTCGGGGGCGAGCCGGGTGCTGGCGATGACCCTGCACTCGCCGCAGGTGCACGGGTTCTTCTCGGTCCCGGTCGACCACCTGCACGCGCTGCGCGAGTTGGCCGCCCACTTCCGCCGGTACGACCTGTCCAACACCACCGTGGTCTCCCCCGACCTGGGCAATGCCAAGGAGGCCGCGGCCTTCGCCCGGATGCTCGGCGCCCAGGTCGCCGCCGGGGCCAAGCAACGGTTCGCCGACGACCGGGTGGCGATCAGCTCGGTGATCGGCGAGATCGCCGGCCGTGATGTGATCGTCCTGGACGACGAGATCGCCAAGGGCAGCACCGTCCTGGAACTCCTGGAACGGTTGCGCGAGTTGGGTGCCCGCTCGATCCGCGTCGCGTGTACCCACGGGCTGTTCGCGGCGGGCGCGCTGGGGCGCCTGTCCGATCAATCCGACGTGCTCGAAATCGTCTGTACGAACACCGTCCCGATCCCCGCCGAGCAACACACCGACAAACTCCGGGTGTTGTCCATCGCCCCCGCTCTGGCCGAGGCGGTGCGCCGGATCCACAACGGGGAGAGCGTCAGCGCGCTGTTCGACATGTGACGGTGGGGTCGAGCCCGCTCAGGTGAGCTTCAGGTCCGTGGTGATCCGGTCGGTGCGGACCAGCGCCTGTTCGGCGCGGACGTCGGTCATGAATACGAACGGCGGGATGATCGGCGGCAGCGGCAGGCCGTCGGCCGCGAAGTCGAGGCAGAGCACGCCCTCGATGCAGCCGTGCAGCCTGGTCAGGTAGATCCGTACGTGCCCGTCCAGGTCGAGCCGGGTGGTGTCGATGCGCATCCCCGGTCCGGCGCCGTCCCGGGTGGACAGGCGATAGTCGCGCAGGCGGGCCGAGTCCATGGTCAACACCAGTACGCGTAACGGCCCGCGCGCGGTGTTCAGGGTGGTCACCCCGGCCAGGGCGAAGCCGACCGGGGCGAAGAAGCTCGCGGTGATCGCCGGGGGTGTGGCGCCGACGACGATGTGCTCGGCCGCCGGCGCGGCGGTGGTGGTGGCGGTCCGGCTGCCGCCGTGCGCCACCGCTCCGGCCCGGTTCTCGCCCGGGCCGAGAACGGACGCGACGAGCAGCAGGGGCAGCAACACGGCCATCGTCACGGTCTCGCCGCCGGCGGACACCCGGTTCGGCCGCCACGCGACGCCCATCGCGCTGCCGAGCACGCCGAGCACGCCGAGCAGCATGCCGAGCAGAAAGCCGCCGAGGTTGGCCGCCACGAACGACGGGATCGAGACGATCATCGCGAAGATCCCGACGAAGTGCCGGTGTCGGGGCGCGAACCACATGAACAGCCCGGCGACGATCAGGATCACCCCGATCGCCGGGCTCGCGATGCCGGCGATCCCCAGGCTGATCATCACCGGCAGCGGGGACAGCGCGACGGCCGGGATCTCCAGGCCGCCCGCGATCGGATACACCCCGCTCCAGAACGGCCGGGTGCGCCGCCATCGGCGCACCACCCGCCGCTCGACCCGAAACGGCAGGTAGCGGTCCAACCTCGATCTGGGCTCCATGTCGTTCCGTCCTCCGGAGGTGACGTGCGAGCGCGAGCGGCGGCGGCAGCGCAAGAGGCAGGCCGCGGTGATGGGATCGGGGTCAGAAGCAGCCGGCGCCGCCCTCGTCGGCCCGCGCCGACGGGCCGCCCGTACCGAGGTCGCGTTCCGATGCCGAGCCGTTTCGTGCGGACACTGTGTTCCCCTCTCGTGGGACCGGGCCGTTCACGAGTCGCCGAGGCAACGCGCACGCACGCGAGTGGGCCGGGACGCGTCGTTGCACATCGGGGCGGGGCCGGATTTCGGTGCCGCGGGCGATGCCGGGGGACGCGGAGCGGAGCGGCCTTCGACGCTGTGCGTAAATACCGTGCCGGGGCCGAGAGTAGGCGCCGTTTTGAATAAAAGTCAACGGACGTATGGGAGCTTTCCGACCTCGTCCTCGAGCACCGGACCGGCTGCGATGGGGGTCGTGGTGGTGGAGTGGCGGCGTAGCGCCAGGGTGGCCAGGAGGCCGATGACCATGCCCGCGGCGGTGAGCAGGACGACCATGAACTCGCCGTCGGCGGTGGCGGTTCGCAGTGCGGCGCCGGATTTGCCGTCGGTGCCGATGTCGGCGATCGCGGTGAACACCGCGAGGCCGATGGCATTGCCGAGGTTGAGGGCGGTGGAGGCGATGCCGTTGGCGACGCCCTGCTCGGCGGGCGCGGTGCCGGTGGCGGCCGCGATCCACATGGCGGTCCAGACGATGCCCTGCCCGATGCCGGAGACCACCAGTCCTGGTACGAGCACGCCGTAGCCGGCGCCCTCGTCGAAGCCGACGGCGAGTGCGGCGGTGCCGATCGCGCCGATCACGAAGCCGATGATCAGCGTGCGGCGATTGCCGAGCCGGGTGGCCAGGCGCTCGCCGAGTTGGGTGCCGGCGGCGATGGCGACCGAGGGGATCAGGAAGGCGAGTCCGCTCTCCAGTGCGCTGTAGCCGTGCACGCTCTGCAGCAACACGGTGAGGAAGTACGGCAGTACACCGAAGGTGGCCATGTAGATGAACGTGATGCCCATCCCGACGGTGAGGCTGCGATTGCGGAAGAGCCGAAACGGCATCAGCGGGTCCCGCGTGCGCGCCTCGACGACGGCGAACACCGCGAGCAGCAGCACGGCCAGGATGAACGCGCCGATCACCAGCGGGTCGCCCCAGCCCAGTTCGGGCCCCTCGACCAGGGCGGCGACCAGGAGGGTGGAGCCGCCGGTGACGCCGAGCGCGCCGGGCAGGTCGAACCGGCGGCGGATGCCCCGGGCCGGGTCGCGGGGGATGACGAACAGCGCGGCGAGCGCGGCCAGTCCGGCGAGCGGGACGTTGACGAAGAACACCGCGGGCCAGCCGAAGTTCTCCGTCAGCACGCCGCCGAGCAGGGCGCCGATGGTCAGCCCGCTCGCACCCGCGCCGCCCCAGACCGCGAGTGCTCGATTACGCTTCGGGCCCTCCTCGAACAGGGTGTTGATCAGGGACAGGGTGGCCGGCAGCAGCAGCGCGCCGCCGATGCCCTGGATCGCGCGCGCCACGATGATCGTGCCGGAGTCGGGCGCGAGGCCACCCGCCAGCGAGGACAGCGCGTAGACGAGCAGGGCCGCCACGAAGGTCCGGCGTCGGCCGAGCAGGTCTGCGGCGCGCCCACCGACCAGCAGGAAGCCGCCGGCGAAGACGACGTACGCGCTGACCACCAACTGCTGGGTCTGGCCGGGGAAGCCGAGATCGTCGCCGATCTCGGGCAGCGCGACGAAGACGATGTTGAGGTCGAGGGCGTAGATCAGCTGTGCGAGGGCCAGCAGGGCCAACGTCCAGCCGAGGTGTC
Source organism: Embleya sp. NPDC056575 (assembly GCF_042793325.1). NCBI lineage: Bacteria > Bacillati > Actinomycetota > Actinomycetes > Kitasatosporales > Streptomycetaceae > Embleya > Embleya sp. NPDC056575. The sequence goes on along the minus strand of NZ_JBHTVA010000031.1, from coordinate 114,834 downwards.
GCCGGCCGGCGGCGGTCCCCGGTGGTGTCGGCGCGGAGAAAGTGGACATGCGGATACACCCCTTCGTGGGTCACAGGATGGTTCCGGCACTCGGCGGGCGAGGTCGCCCGGCCGAGGCCGACCGTACGAATGATTGCGTACAGTCGGACTCTCCGGCAAGGCCGGTCCGCACCGGAACCGCCGTCACGGGCCGGTGCGGGACCACATCGGCGCAGGTCATCCGGCCTGTGGGAATGAATTGTTCGAATGTCGCGGTACAGTAGGAGCATGAGCTACCGTCACCCGGACCGCGATCAGATCCGGATCGAGAGCGTCCTGTCGGCACTCGGCAACCCGCTGCGACTGGGCGCGGTGCGGGTGCTCGACGCGGGCGGGGAACACAACTGCGGCAGCGTGCTCGCCGTGCTGGGCGTGACCGCGAAGTCGACGATGACGCACCACTGGCGCGTGTTGCGGGACAGCGGCGTGATCACCCAGGAGCCCTCCGGTCGGGAGAACCTGCTCTCGCTGCGCCGCGCCGACCTCGACGCCCGCTACCCGGGCCTGCTCGACGCGATCCTGAGCGGCGCCCGCACCGACGCCGACGAATAGGGCCCGGCCCCGTGCGCCCGGGGGCCACCGCGATCGGCGCAACGCGTTGTGTCCGATTCGCGTCGGTCGGGTACTACCACCGATCCCCGGTATCACGGCGAGAGAAGTGTGCGATGGAGATCGGTACGAAGGTCAAGGCGATCACGGCGCTCGGCGGCGGGTTTCGCCAGGAAGTGCCCGCGGACGCCGAGGGCTGGGTGGTGGCCAACCGGTTCGGCGGCGAGATCGAGGTCGCCTTCACCCTCCCGGGTCTGCTCGGCGGCACCCGTACGGTCAACGTTCCGGTGGACCCGATCCGCGTGGCACCGGTCTGAGCGGCCGCAGGGCGCCCTCGGGCGGGGCCGGACACCCGCCCGGCGTGCGCGCGGAGCTTACGTCGCGGGGGTCGGTCAGGGTCCAGTTCTCGCTGAGCACGAGGATCATGCGGGGCGCGGGCATGGCGGTTCTTACGTCGGGCATCGGGCAGGGGGCTTCGGGGCGGGTCAGGCCGAGTACACGATCCGGCCGTCGAACACCGTGAGTGCGACCGGCAGTTCGGCGATCTCGTGCGGGGTCGCCGTGGTGAGGTCGCCGGCCAGGACGCAGATGTCGGCGACCTTGCCGACCTCCAGGGAGCCCTTCCAGTCCTCGGCGAAGTCCTGGCGCGCGGCGTTGATCGTGTACGCGCGCACCGCCGTGGCCAGGTCCACACACTGCTCGGGGCCGCTGGGTTTGCCGGTCGCCTTCGACTCGCGCAGCATCATCGCGGACACCCCCCGGCGCCAATCGGGGTGGGTGATCGGCGCGTCGGAGCTCGCGGTGACCGCGATGCCGGCCTGCACCGCGCTGCGCACCGGCCACTGGTAGGCGGAGCGTTCGGGGCCGACCACGCCGTCCATCAGGTCGGCGATCGTCCACTTGATCGCCGGGTTCATGTTCACCCCCCAGCCGTGTTCGGCGAGGGTGCGCAGGCTGCGCGGGGTACAGAAGTCGCCGTGGATGACGTAGTGCCGCTCGTCCTCGCGCGGGTGCGCGTCGGCGGCCTCCGTGAACGCCTCGACGAGGGCGTCGATCGCCTGATCGCCGGTGACGTGCACGCCGATCTGGTGGCCCGCCGCGTGGGCGTGGCGCACGATGGTGCGCAGTTCGCCCACGCGCAGCGCGTCGGTGGAGCCGTGCATGCACAGGCACCCGTTGCCGCCGCCGACGTACTCCTCGTGCATCCACGCGGTCCGGCTCGGCGGGATCCCGTCCGCGAAGACCTTGACCCCGAGCACCCGCAGGAGCCTGGGGTCCAGGTCGCCGATGCCCTCGGGAAGCGGTGCGGCGAGGCGTTCGGGCAGGACGTCGGCGGCCTCGCCCATGGCCAGCGGCAGCAGCAACACGCTGACCCGCGCGTCGAGTTCGCCGCCGCGCGCCAGGTCGGCGTAGACCGCGAGGGTCTCCGCGCCGGCCGCGCCGAGGAAGAGCGAGCCGCCGCCGGGGCCCAGGCCCGGCTCGGTGAAGCTGGTGATGCCCTCGGCGTGACAGATGGCCACCGCCGCGCGGATCGCCCGTTCCCGATCGGCCCGGGTCATCGGCGGTACGGCCGCGTTGACCAGGTTCTGCGCGCCCTCGCGGAGCAGGCCGGTCGGTTCGCCGTCGGGGTCGAGTTCGATGATGCCGCCGGGCGGGGCGACGGTGTGCCGGTCGATGCGCGCCAGTTCGAGGGCGCGGCTGTTCAGCCAGGCGGTGTGCCCGCTGAACTCGTAGAGCAGGACCGGGCGATCGTTCACCACGGCGTCCAGGTCCCGGCGATGCGGCGTACGTGGGCCGGCGCCGCCGGCCGCCGGCGGCCCGCACTCGGCGAGGTAGCCGACGTCCCAGCCGTTCCCGATCACCCAGGCGTCCGGCGGCAGGGCCGCCGCGTGTCGGGCGACGGCGGCGGTGATGTCGGCGATCGAGCCGACGGCGGGATGGGACACGTCGACCGCGAGCGGCGGACGGGTGGCGCCGAACGCGCACGCGTGCAGATGCGAGTCGTCGATGCCGGGCAGCGCACTGCGGCCGGCCAGGTCGATCACCGTCGTGTCGGGGCCGATCAGCGGCCGGATCTCGGCGTCCGAGCCGACCGCGACGATCCGGCCGGCCCGGACGGCGAGTGCCTCGGCGATGGTGAACGCGGTATCGACGGTGAGTATCCGACCATTGATCATGACGAGATCGGCGCCGACCGACATGGAGGTCTCCTAACCGGATATTATTTGAGGCCAAACGATATGGATCGAACCCGGCCGCCACAAGACCTCGGGCCGGATCGACGGAAGGAGAGCTCCGGTGCGTGCCCTGATCATCCGCCACGACCATCCCTCACACGCCGGATTCGTCGGCATGCGACTGGCCGAACGCGGCTTCGAGTCGCACGACGTGACCGTCGTCCCCGACGAGCGTTTCCACTCCCCCGACGTCCGGTTCGCCTTCCCGAGCCCGACCGACTTCGACGTGATCGTGGTGCTCGGCGCGCCGTGGTCGGTCTACGACACGGCGACGATAGGCACCTGGGTGGGCGACGAACTCGATCTGCTGCGCGAGGCGGTCGCGGCTGACGTCCCGGTCCTGGGCATCTGCTTCGGTGCCCAGGCGCTGAGCGCGGCGCTCGGCGGCACGGTCGAGCCGGCCGCGAAGTTCGAACTCGGGTGGCACCGGGTCGAGACCGACGATCCGAACCTGATCGCCGCCGGGCCCTGGTACCAGTGGCACTTCGACCGCTTCACCGTGCCGCCGGGCGGCCGGGAGATCGCCCGCTCGACGGTCGGCCCCCAGGCGTATGTCGTCGGCCGCTCGATGGGCGTGCAGTTCCACCCGGAGGTCACCCCGGACATCACGGCCGCGTGGTTGGCCCACGGCGGTGCCGACCAGGCCGCCGAACTCGGCCTGGATGTCGAGGACTTGCGGAGGATCGAGGCGGGAGCGCGGGAGCGGGCCGCCGCGCTGGTGGACGTGTTCCTGGCGGAGGTCGCCAAGCTCTGAGCAGCGGGCCTTCCGGACGTCCCTCGGCGAGCACCCGGCTTCGGGTGCTCGCCGAAAGACGTCTTCGGGCGTGGGCCCGTGTCCCGGAGACCTGCTCGGGACGCGGGCCGCCGGCCTACCGCTGCTTGCGGCGCCTCCGTGCCCCGGCGCGGATCAGCACGAAGCCGATTCCGGTGAGTGTTGCGGCCAGGGCCGCGAGCAGGACCGGGGAGAGGCCGACGCCGGTACCCGGGAGCGGCGTGGGCGCGGGCGGGGACGGCGGCAGCGCGGGCGGTGTCGACGGCCCGGTCGGCCGGGTGGGCTTGGTGGGCTTGGTGGGCCCGGTCGGCTTGGGCGACTCCGTCGGCGGCACGACCGGCGCCGTCGGCGTCGTGGGCGGACCGGTGGTCGGCGGACCCGTGCTCGGCGGGCAGGTGGTCGGCGGCTGCGTCGTGGGCGGCGCGGTCGTCGGCGGGTGCGTCGTGGGCGGGTGCGTCGTGGGGGGCACCGTCGTCGGCGGCGCGGTTGTGGGCGGCGCCGTAGTCGGTGGAGCCGTGGTCGGCGGCACCGTCGTGGGCGGCGCAGTGGTGGGCGGCATCGTCGTAGGCGGCGCAGTCGTCGGCGGCGCAGTCGTCGGCGGCATCGTCGTCGGCGGCACCTCCCGGTGGCTGTTCGTCACCGTCACCGCCGCCTGGCTCCCCACCTGCACCACCCCCGGCGGCGTGCTCGGATCGGTGTCCACAATCGTGACGTCGGTGTTCGGCGGCCGGTTCACCTCGTCGACGGTGCAGCGCGCACCGGCCGGCACCGTGATGGTCCGGCTCTGGTCGGCGGTCAGCGTGAACCGCGCGTCGCCGGCGGGCAGCACGATCGGCAGTTCGCCGCCGTCCGAGTCACGCGCGACACACTCGACGGTGATCGTGTACCGACCGTCGCCACCCGTGCCCACCACCCGCTTGGTGACCATGAGCCGCGCGACGTCGAAAGTGTTGACGGCGGTGATCGTCACCGGCTTGTCGCTGCCGATCGTCACCGCCTTGTCCGGGGTGTCGTGGTCCACGACCACCGAGGTCGCCCCGCCGGTGCGCGATTCGGTCGCCCGGCAGCGGGCCCCGGTGGGCAGCGGGTAGCCGAGGTCGACCTCACGCTGTCCCGCGCCGTCGAAGGTGTACGGGCGCCGGTCGACCAGGGTCTGTACCCGCCCGTCGCCGGTGTCCAGGACACAGGTCAGGAGCAGCGTGTACTCCCGGCCGGCGGCGAACCCGGCGCCGGGGCCTGTCACCTGCTTGGCCAGGCGCAACTTCCCGGTGGAGAAGGTGTTGACCGCGTTGATCGTCACGTTCGGCGTGTCCTTGGTGACGATCACCGCGTCGGCGTGGCTGCCGTGGTCGATGGTCACCTCGGCGGCGCCCCCGGTCGCCGTCTCCTCGGCCCAGCAGCGGGCGCCGATCGGCAGGTCGGGGATGTGCAGGCTCGCGCCCGCCTTCAGTTCGTAGCGTTTGCGGATTACAAAGGCCACGGCCGGCGATCCGCCGTCGCCCTCCGCCTCCCGGATGCAGGTGACCCGGAAGCCGAACACCGCGTCGCGGACGTACGGCGCGTCGGCCGGCGCGCCGGCGACCCGCTTGTTCAGCGTCAGCGATCCGGTGGAGAAGGTGTTGGCGAAGTCCACCACGACGGTGTCGGCCTGGTCCCTGCCGGGCCGGATGGTGATCGGGCCGACCGGCGGCGGCGCCCGGTCGGCGCCGGCCGGGTCCGCCTCGGTGACGACGCACTCGGCGCCGGCCGGGAGGTCGTCGAGCGATCCGGTCAGGTCGGGTGCCTTGAGCGCGAGGGTACGGATCACCGCGTCGGCTTTGCCGTTGAACGAACAGGCCACGTGGAAGCGGAAGGTGCGGTCGGCGAACGTGCTGCCGGGGCCCTCGATCCGCTTGACCACACGCAGTGAGCCGGTCGGGAAGTCGTTGGTGACGGTCAGGCTCGCGGTCCTGCCCGGAACCGAGTCGACCACCGCCGTGTCCGGCGTTCCGCCGACGGAGTCGCCGGCCGTGACGGTCACCGTGCCGGCTCCGCCGCCCACCGGCTCGGTCGCGGTGCACTGTGCGCCGGTGGGCAGTTCGTCCAGGGTCTGCAGGCCGGCGCCCGCGAACACCAGGTCCTTGGGGAAACCGGTCAGCCGCTGTCCGGCCAGGCTGCAGTCGACGCGGACGGTGAACGGTCCGGAGCCGACCTCGCCGGCGGCGGCGCCGGTGACCGTCTTGGCGACGCGCAGGCTCGCCTTCCTGTACTCGTTGGTGATCACCAGGTGTTGGCCCTCCTCGTCGGGCCGGGCCGGGGTGATCACCGCCCGCAGGGCGTTGGCCTCGCCGAGTTCGACGCTGTGCGCTCCGGCCGAATCGGTCTCCCACACCCGGCAGTTCGCGCCGGCGGGCACGCCGACCAGGGCCATCGGGGTGTACGGGGTGATCTCCCACGTGCCCTCGCGCACCACCTGCGGCGTGCCGCCGGCGGGGGTGACGGTGCACTGGTAGGCGACCGTGTACGGGCCGGGCGGCAGGCCCTCGGGCAGGCCGACCACGGCCTTGTCCACCCGCAGGTTGCCGAAGCGCATCCCGATGCCGACCTTCGGCGGTTCGGTGACCGGGAGTTCCTCGGCGGCGCCGTTGCGCACCACGGTCTCCGAGTGGGCGAACGAGTTCCAGGCGATCGCGGGATCGCCGGGCTCCCGCAGGTCCGTCGGCGCGGACATCGGCAGCCGGACCAGGATCTCGCCGCCGGGGGCGAGCAGCGGGTCGAACGCGACGCCCATCTCCACGCCGGTGGCGTCCGGGGTGTGGGTGGGCTGCCAGTTGCCCGGGGCGCAGGGGCGGCTCGGGGTCGCGATGGTGGTACCGCATGGGCTCGCGACGGTGGAGTAGCGGGTGGTCAGCGTGCCCGGCCCGACCAGTTCGGGGGCGCCGGTCAGCAGCGGGCGCGGGACCCATTCGGTGCCGCGCTGCTGGTTGCCGAGCAGTACGCCGGTGTCGCCCCGGTAGGGGAAGACGTCGAGGAGGCGTACCTCGCGGCCCGGCTCGGTGCCGGTGTTCACCGCGCGGATCAGGTATTCGAAGCGTTGTCCGGGCAGGACGAGCGCGGTGCACGGGTACTGCGTGTAGGTGACGCCGGCCCGCTTGAACAGCGGGCACGCGGGCGAGTCGAGCGGGACGTAGGTGTGGGTGACCGAGTTGTACAGGCCGAGCGTCGGGTCGCCGGTCACCCACTTGGATGCCTCGAACGCGGTACCGGGCAGGGTGGTGACCTCGGCGCGGGAGGTGCAGTAGGTGCCCCGACCGAAGTTGGCCGGGTCGTCCACGGCGGTGCCCTCGCGGGCCGAGCCCGGCGCGCAGTCCAGGTCGGGACGCCGGTCGGAGCCGGCGCCGGCGATGTTCTGGATCACCGAGTCGCCGGGCACGCCGGGCGCGAGCCGGACCTGGAAGGTGATCTTCAGCTCGGCGCCCGGCAGCAGGTCGGTGCCGGTGAAGCGCCAGATCACCTTGGTGATGCGTCCGGTGCCGTCGCGCTGCGGTTCGTACGTGGGCACCGGCGTCGGGGTGGTGCCGGGGCCGCTCGCGGTGACCCGGAAGGGCATGCCGCCGGGGCCGGCGAAGGATTCGTCGAAGCGCAGCAGGTCGGGGATCGGGTCGGCGACCACCGGATCGGGCACCACGCCGGTGCCGGTGTTGCGCACGGTGATGGTGAACGGGGCGGTCTCGCCGGGTCCGATCCGCGAGTCGGGGGTCTTGGTGACCGCGAGTTGCGCGGTGCCCTCCTGGAGGGTGAGCGTCGCGGTGCTGTCGCCGAACGGGAAGAGCCCGCCGGGTTGTTGCAGCCGGCTCTCGCCCGCCGCCGAGGCGGTGTCCGCGAGCGTGGCCGGTACGGGGGTGCCGGGCGCGGAGCGCAGCGCGTCGCGGGGGGCCACCTTCAGGCAGACCGTGGCCTGCGGACAGGGCCCGTCGGCGGGGTAGTCGGACCGGGGCACGAGGTCGTAGTCGCCCCGGGACGAGGTGAAGGTGAAGCGCAGGCCGCGCACGTCGGCGGCGGCGACCCCGCCGGGCAGGCCGGGGGTGTTGCCGCCGGTCGTGGTACCGGTGATCCAGGTCGCGCCGGGATCGGCGCAGGCGGTGGTACAGGCGTCCACCCGGACCTGGTCGGCGCCGGGCGGGAAGCTCACCCCGGCGATCCGCAGCAGGTCGGCGGCGTCGAAGAAGTCGGCGTCGTTGTCGGTGACCACGAGCTGCTTCAGGTTGATGTTGCCGGTGTTCTCGGCCCGGATCCGCAGGTCCACCTCCTGCGTCGGCACCCCGGGCAGGGGCCGCGCGACCGTGGAGGGGGCCAGGCTCTTCTGTACCGAGCCCCCGGTTCTGGCGGGTGCCGTGGTGGTGTTCTCACCGGTGCAGGCGGGGCCGCCGACGGGGGTGCCGGCGGAGCCGATCTGCATGCAGTTGTCGATCCGCGTTCCGTCCGGGACGCCGTCGCGGCGTTCCACGGTGACGTTGAGGATGATCCGGCCGCGCGAGGGCAGGTCGCCCTCGACCCGGGCGCGCACGCCCCGGGCCCGGGCGAGCAGCGCGGCGTCGCCGGCGGCGTAGGGCACCCAGGCCGAGGCGGCCGGGTCGTACACCTCCAGCACGATCGGCAGGCCCGACGGGTAGCGGTAGGCGACACTCAGCGAGGTCAGCCGGGCGATGTCGAAGACGGTGCCGGTCGCGGTGGGGTCCGGCGGGTCGGTGATCGAGGGCCGGTCCATCGCGCCGTTGCCCTCGTTGGCCAGGTCCAGGGTGAATGTCACCGGGGTGCCGGGCGGCAGTTCGGCCTGGTCGACGCTCTTGCTCTGCCGGATGTCGGTCCGGGGCGATTCGAGCGGCAGCGCCGTGCAGGCCGTGGACGAGCCCGCGCCGGAGCCGTCCACGGGGTTGGTCGCGCCGGCGTCGGCGCAGTTCGCCACGCCGTCGCGGGCGTCGGACTCCTCGACCCGGGCGTTGAGCGTGCCGTGCAGGGCCAGGCCGCCGGTCGCGTTGGGCACGATGGTGCCGTGTCCGGCGGCGTCCGTGCCGGTGTAGGTGATCGACACCCGACTCGGCGGACTGCCGTTCGGGCAGCCGGTGTTCGACAACACTTGCCGGTCCGGCGGCCGGGTCAGCGCGACCGGGCTCGGGGTGCTGCCGTCCCGGCAGGTGACGGTGAGCGTCGCGGCGACCGCGCCGCGCGGGAAGTCGACCCGGAGCTTGGTGATGTCGACCTTGTCGAACTCGCTCACGGCGGAGCCGGACGGCTCGGTGACGGTCAGCGACGCGACCGGGAAGGAGGCGGTGTTGCCGGCGCCGACGACCATGGTCACCGGTGCGCGGGTGCCGAGCACGGCGGCGCCGTCGGCGACGAAGTCGCCGTTGGTGTCGGAGAAGAACTCCTTGGTCGCGGCGACCGTGGCGATGTTCGGCAGGATGTCGAAGTCCGCGCAGGCCGGGGCGCCGGCCACGCTGCCCGCGATCGGATCCTGGGCGGTGGTGGCGGCGCAGTTGTGGATCGTCGTGCGGGTGGCCGGATCCAGCGGGTCACCGGTCGAGCGGACCGTGTCCCGCAGGGCGAGCCGCATCGATACCTGGCCGCCGGTGGGGTCGTAGGGCAGCGCGGAGCCGGCCGCGTTGGTGAACTCCAGGCGCACACCGGTGACCCTGCCCGGCTCGGCGCCGGGGGGCAGCGGTACATCGGGGCCGGCGGTGAGGGGTCCGGCGACGTACTCGGCGTCGGTACAGGGGGCGCCGATCGGCTTCGTGCAGACCAGGACCCGCACCCGGTCGGCGCCGGCCGGGAAGCGGTCCACGGGGCCGACCCCGACCAGGTCGAAATCGTCGAACGTGGCGGGGGTGGTGTCCTCGACGGTGAGTCGGGTGACCTGGGCCGAGGTGGACGAGGCGTTGCGCACGCCGAGGGTGATGGTGCTCCGCGCGTGCGACTGGGCCACCGCGGAGCCGTCGGCCCAGCGTTTGGTGGTGGTCGGGCGGACCTCGCGCGGGATGTGCACGGTGACGTCCGCGCTCGCCTCGGCCGAGTCGGCGTTGTCCGCCTTGATCGTGGCGGTGTTGGTGATCCGCGTGCCGTCCTCGAACGTGGTCTCCCGGGGCACCCGCAGGCCGATGGCGAGGTTGCGACTGGCGCCGGCGGGCAGGCCGGTGCTGCCGGCCGGCGCGGGCGGGCTGGGCAGCGGCTCGGTGAAGGTGATCACCAGCCGGCGGGTGGCCGGGTCGTAGCCGACGGTCCGGGTGTCGGTGGTCATCGGCAGCGAGGTGACGTCGAATCCGGCCGGGAGCACGTCCTCGACCACGGCGCCGACACAGGAGGTGGTCAACGACGAGCAACTGGCGGTCAGTTCGTAGGAGAAGACCGCGCCGGGCTCGAGGGGCGTGCCGGCCCCGGTCACCTTCTTTTGGATGCCCACGACGGCGTCGGCCGCGGCGACCTCGCGGGCCGCGGGCCGCGTACGCCCGTCGTCGCCGGCCGACGCGCCGTCCCACGCGGGGAGCGCGAACAGGCCGGCGACCATGGCCGTGACCAGGCTGAGGCAGGCGACGCTCAGCCTCGGGTGTACGCGCATGCGTTTCCTCGCGGGGTTACGGCACTCCATGGGATCGGGCGGTCACATTATGTGATGGATAATCACTGTTTGTGTGTATTGCTCACCGCGGCAGGTCGCGCGTCGTCGATCGCCGGCCGTGCGCGCGGACGAGGAAGCCCCGTCGCCCGCCTTCTCGTAAGCGGGTGACGGGGCTTCCGTCCGTGTCGTGGCTCGTCGGCCACGGACCGGGCTCGCGCGGGTTACGCGGGTGCGTCGGTGAGCGGGGTGCGGTCGGTGGGGGCGGGGCTGGGGGCGGGCTCGGCGTCGGCGTCGGCGTCGGCGTCGGCGTCGGCGTCGGTCACGCTCGTCCAGTGGATCCGCGTCGCGCAGACGCAGACCAGGAGGGCCGAGGCGGCGACCGCGCCCATCCCCCACACGAGACTGCTGCCGCTCGCGATGAAGCCAATCAGGGCCGGCCCGGCCAGCAGGCCGGTGGTACCCATCGCGGCGACCAGGGCCAGTGCGTCCGAACCCGCGCGCGCCGCCGCCACGTACACACACGGGGTGACCGCGGCGACGCCCAGGCCGACGCACGCGAAGCCGATCAGCGCCGGCACCACGCCGCCGACCACAAGCGCGACCGCCAACCCGGCACCGGCCAGCACACTTCCGACCCGGACGATCCGCCCGTCGCCCCAGCGGGTGCGCCACCCGTCGGCGAACACCCGGGCGAGCACCATCATCACCGAGACCACGGCGATACCCAGCGGGGCCACCTCGGCCGACGCGTGCACGACGTCCTTCATGTACAGCGCCGACCAGTCGTTCATCGCGCCCTCGGTCACCGTGCCGAAGGCCATCGCGCAGCCCATCCAGATGGTGATCCGCGACGGCATGCTCAACCGGCGCCGGCCCGCGGGCGCCGCTTCGTCGGCGGCCGGCTCCGGCGCGGCCTTCGGCGCCGCCTCGTCCTCGGTCAACAGCCCGGGCCGGGCGTAGCCGATCAGCAGCGCCAGCAGTACGGCGGCCACCGCGAAGTGCGCGGCCAACGTCGAGGTGAGCGCGTTCATCCCCGAGGCGAGCAGCGCGGCGCACAACGACCCGCCGCTGAACGTGGCGTGCAGCTTGGCCATCGCCGTGCGCTGATACCGCACTTCGAGGGCGGCGCCCTGAGCGTTCATCGCGACGTTCAGACAGCCCACCGCCACCCCGTCGAGGCAGATGATCAGCAGCGCCACGGGGTAGTTCGGCGCCGCCGCCAGGGCGAGCAGCAGGACCCCCAGGGCGAGCGCGGACAGCAGCGCGAGCAGGCGCGAGCCCAGGCGTCGGGTCAGGATCGCGACGAGCGGGAACGAGGCCGCCGCCCCGGCTCCGCAGGCCATCAGCAGCAGACCGACCTCGGCCTCGCCCAGGTCGAGCCTGCTCTTGATCGCGGGCAACCTCGACGCCCAGGTGGCGTACTGGAGTCCGAGAAAACAGAACAGTGCTGCGATCGCCAGCTGTGCCCGGCGGAAATCATCGCGAACGCGAAACATGTGATCGGCCTACTTCGTCATCCGAGGGTGATCCGCGCGACGGATCGTCGATGGTCCGCGCCGGTCCGGGCGGGGGTCCGCGGCGACCGGCATGGACATGTACACCGCGTCCGGGCCGTAGCTCGCGGGGAGTGCGATCTCGCGCAGGGCGTGGAACCCCCGCGCCGACCAGAACCCCTCGCTGCCGCCGACGGAGACGAGCGAGATGCGCTGGTACCGCTTGGCGCGCGCCGCGGTGCTCACCCGGCGCAGCAGCTCGCCCGCCAATCCGTCGCCGCGGTGTGCCTCGGCGACCACCAGGTCGTGCAGGTGCAGGTTGCGCGAGTGGAAGACCACCTCCTCCTCCCGGTCCAGGTCCGGGTATTGCCCGACGGGGTAGGGCAACGACAAGACGTAGCCCGCCAGTTGCCGACCGACCTCGAGCACGAAGCAGGTGGCCGGTGAGGAACGGGCCCGCGAGCGGAGCGCGGCCCGTCCCTCCGACAGTGCGCCGTCGGCGTAGGTACCGGCTTCCAGCGCGACGATGTCGTCCCAGTCGCCTTCGGTGATGTGCCGAATGCGCACGTCGTGGTCCATCTACACCAGACCTTCCACGGATACGTCGACGCAGGTGTACGGCAGCGGCGCGAACCCGTTGAAGCCCTGTGTGGTGTAACTGGTGGCGTAGGCGCCGCTGGAGAGGATCCACACCGGATCCCCCGAGGCGACCGCCCTGGGCACCTGGACGAGGTCGCCGTCCGACCCGAAGGCGTCGTCGCTGTCGCAGGTGGGCCCGGCGACCACGGCGGGCACGTACTCGGCGCCGCCGTGTGTGGGGAACACCAGGCGGTACTGGAGTTCGTCCATCTCGTACAGGCCGTTGAACTTGCCGCAGCTCAGGTACAGCCAGTTGCGGCGTTGCCCGTCGGGCTGTTCGCGCGTGGTCAGGCGGGATACCCGGGCCCGGATCGCGCCGTTGTCGGCGACGAAGTAGCGCCCCGGTTCCATCAGGAAGTCGAGCGGTACGGCGGACACCCGGCGCAGCCGCCGGATGCCCTCGCGGATGACCTCGAAGATCTTGTCCAGCGGGGGTTCCAGCGGTTGGCCGTGCCGGTCGAGGTAGCCCAGCGCCGGCAGTCCGCCGCCGAGGTTGACGTGGTCGGGGTGGATCCCGCGCCGGTTCAGGGCCGCGAGGGTGTCCGCGATCCGGTCGAACGCCTCCTGCCAGCCCTCGGTGGTCATCTGTTGCGAGCCGACGTGAACGGACAGTCCGGCGGGGATCAGGCCCTCGGCGCGGGCCCGTTCCAGGATCCGCAGGGCGTCGGCGCCGGAGCAGCCGAACTTGCGGCTGAGTCCCCACAGCGCGCCCTCCCCGCTGGTGGCGAGGCGGCAGAAGACCCGGGAGCCGGGGGCGTGCGCGGCGATCGCGGCGACGTCCTCGATGCTGTCCGTGGCGAAGTCGCGGATGCCGAGCCGGTACGCGTCGGCGATGTTCCGGTCGGACTTGATGGTGTTGCCGTAGTGGACGCGGTCCACGGGTACGCCGGTCTCGATCGCCTGCGCGATCTCCTGCGGGCTGGCCGCGTCGAAGCCCGCTCCCTGGCGGGCGAGGCAGCCGAGCACCTCGTCCACGGGGCAGGCCTTCATCGCGAATCGCACCGCGACCTCGGGGAGTTCGCGGACCAGCGTGTCGTAGCGTTCTTCGATACCCGCGAGATCGAAGACGATCAGGTCGTCGTCGGCGGTGGCCAGGGCGGCGCGCATGTGTGCGTTTACGTGCATGATGTCGGTCCGGGTCCCACTATCCGTGCGGTTCGTGGAGGCTTGTGGTCCGGCTCGCCCGGACCAGCGAATCCCATGTCTCGATCAGCAGCGCGAAGTCCTCGATGTCCTCCTGGACCTCGTCGAGCAGGCGTGGGCCGCGGGTGGCGAGCGTGTCGGCGAACTCGGCGTAGCGCCCGCCCAGTCGCCGGTAGGAGCGGTCCAGGACGCGCAGTCGGTGGATGTTGTCCGTGCGGTCCGACCGGGTGCTCTCGCGGGCGAGTTCGGCGATCACCGAGGGGAGTACGTGGCGTTCGTCGTCCAGGAGCGTGCCGCCGGCCGCCGCCATGCGGTCGTAGATGAACTCGAAGTAGAGCATCGAGAGAAAGAACTTGGTCAACCGGGTCTGGTAGGCCGCGAATCCGGGGTCGGTGCGGCGTTCCGCGGTGTAGAAGTTCACGATGTTGCGGTTGTGCAGGACTCCGGGCAGCGCGGCGTCGTGGATCAGGTGCAGGAGGAAGTAGTCGCTGCCGATGGTGTCGGTGGCCGGCGGCAGCGGTACCCGCTCGTACACCGCGTGGTCGAACGCGACGTTGCACATGTCCACCCGCATCGGGTCGACGACGGTCAGGAGCGAGTGGTCCGCGACGAACGGCGCGGTGCCCGCGCCCGTGAACGACTCGTCGACCAGCTCCCGTTTGCGCTCGGCGGACCAGGCGGGCGGGGCCCACAGGCCGACCACGTCGTAGTACACCTCGGGGTCGAGGCGGCGGATCTCGCCGATGTCGACCGAGAGTTCGCCGACGAACGAGCTGCCGACCAGGACCACGGGGTCGGCGGCGAGGGCCGGGTCGAGGGTGGTCCGCGACACGCCGGCGCTCGCCTCGCGCGCCGGTCGGCCGAGCGACATCAGCTCGTGGTGGATCGGGAAGACGGGTGCGCCGTCGAGCATTTGGTAGGTGCTGTCCGAGTCCCGGCGGTGCGTCGATCGGCAGCCGAGGGCGGCGGCGATCAGGAACGCGCGGTTCGTGCAGGCGCCGTAGGAGACCCGGTCCGGGAGCATCAGGTCGAGCAGCAGGTCCGGCTTGGTGACGTCGGCACGGGCGAGTACCGCGCGGAGGAAGGCGCGCTGTTCGCTCTCGTCGAGGTGGTGCACGACCACGTGCGGTGTGGCCGGCAGGCCGGCGACCGCCTGCCGGTGTTCGCTCAGCGTCGCCGGGTCCGAGGAGTCCAGGATCAGCAGGTTCACCTCGACGTCGAAGTGCCCGGCCGCATGGGCGGCCTCGGCGGCGACCGCCGAAATGGTAGCGGCGCAGGCCCTGTTGGTGGGTAGAGTCAGGCAGATTGCGTGCATTGCGCTTCTCCGGTCGATGGTGCGGGTGTGTGCCCGCTCCAGGATTCGAGGCCCAGGAGCTTCCTGCCGAGGTCGTTCAGCGTCGCCGTCTCGTACCTGAGGGATTCGTGCTTGCGGGCGTCGCCGACCAGCGTCTTGTTCCAGTCGGGGGTGCGCAGGTTCCGCCAGGAGTCGACTCGGGATTCGGTCAGTTCCCGGTTGCTTTCGAGCGCGGGCATCATGGACAGGTACTGGACCGCACGCACGCCGCGCTCGGAGCTGTTGCGGGCCACGCCGTGGGCGAGCAGTCCGTTCCAGATCAGCAGGTCGCCGGCCGCCAACTGCGGTCGGATCACCGGGTATTCGCTGCGGTCGGCGTCCGGCCGGATCGGATCGCGGTCCTCGGGTTGGCCGGACTTCCAATGCTCGAACCGGCGGAACAGTTCCGGCGAGCACTGGAAACCGCCGTGGTCCGGGCGGGTGTCGTCGAGCGCGATGATGCCCTGGACCCGCTGCGGGGGTGTCGCGAGGGTGGTGTCGACGTCCCAGTGCAGCTCGATGTCGAAGCCCTTGTCCGTGGGCGCGATGTGCGCGCGGTCACGGTCGCGGATGTTGGGCGGGTTCAGGTTGAGCCGGTCCAGCGTCACCCACAGCTCCTCGCAGTCCCACACGTCGACGAAGGCGTCGTAGACGCGGGTGGACTGGCGGCTGTCCCAGATGAGTTGGTGGTGGTATGCCTCGACGAAGCCGTAGATGTGCAGCTCCTGATCCAGCGCGGAGCGGAACCGCCGGTCGTGCGAGTACCAGCTCTCGGGGTCGTCGGGGTCGAGCCCCTGGAACTCCCAGGCGAATTCGAGGAGTCGCGCGGCGGCCGCGGCCGGGATGGCCTCCTTGACGACGACGTACCCGTAGGTCTGCCAGAAGTCGAAGTCGGCTTCGGAGAGCACCCGCAGCGGTCGGGTCTTCTTCAGGTCGCGCAGCGGAGTCGGGGCCAGGTAGGTCTCGCCGATCGAACTGAAGTAGGGGATCTCGGACGCGGCTCGGTACGGGTATGGGTCGGATTCGGGCGTCGGCATACGATCCCTCCAAGGCTCGAACGATCTGGTCGGTATGGGGGCGTGGGGCATCGCGGTTCGTGCCGGCGTACCGGCGCTTCGGCGCGATCTCCCCGCCCCCGGCCGTCGCCGTCCGGGATCGACCGGGCGAGTCGAGGCACGGGCGGCGGTCGGCCGTTCCCGGGCACGGTGAAGTCGTGGACGGGAAAGGGCGGTTCGCACGTCATCGGACGGGCGCGGCTGCTCGCGCGCGCTCACCCGGCCTGCGGGTCGCCTCGATCCGACCGAGGGCAGGTCACATCGCGACCTCGCCTGCCCGCGCGTGCCGCGAGGTCGTGCCGGTCGCGGAACGTGTGTCGGGTGAGGCCGCCGATGTGGTGCCGTGTGCGGTGCTCGGGAGTTCGGCTGTGGGAGTCAGCCGTGGAAAACGGCCGAGGGAGGTCGGCCGGGGGGTTCGGCGGTACAAGGGGGGTGGTCCGGGGAGGCCGTGATCCCCGACGAAGCCTCGATCGGGATTCCTACCTCCTCGTATCCGGCGCCGCACATCGATCGCGGACACCCAAAGCGAACGCGAGATGCCTCACCGACCGGCCGCGCTACCACGCTGCGGCCATGCCGGGACACACACCTCTCCAATCCCCGTACCTCTAGGTTGGTCTAGACCAACTTTCAGTGTCAACCCCCGCGATGATCCTTTTTGCAACGGCGCGTTCCCGCATGATCACGCAGGTGGAGGACGCAGGCTCGGCGACGGGCGAGGTATTCGGGTGCCGTTCGCCTTCGGTTGCACGGGAGTTCGCTCGGCGTGTCGGCAACCGGCGTGCGGGACCCGCTCGAAGGGACGAGAATCGGCCGGCACGACGTCGCCCGCGCGACGGCCGGTCGCTCGTCCGGGCCTGCGGGACGGCGCGGGCGTACGCACGGCGACGGCTACGACTTCAAGTGGGAACCGGACGGCTCCGTGCTCTTCGACACGAAGGGGTGGCGCGGGCGCGGTGGTCCACGTGCCTTCGAGGAGGCGGATGTCGGCGGTGCCGAGGGCGGGCGCCGTAGGACCGGAGGCGGTCCTCGTACCGGTCCGGACCAGAAGGCGGACGGCGTGGCGAAGGGGGGGCGTCGGGCGGGGCGGCGTCGGACAGGTGGGCGGTCAGCGCGCGGGCTTCATCGGCTGCGAAGTCGCGGCCACGGCCGCCCGCGCGCGTCGTCGAGGGTGCGCATCACGTGTCGCCCCACCGCCGGCCCCGGGCAGTCCTGCCGGCGCACGCGGTCCGGTGGCCACCACCAGCCCCGCGTACGACAGGGACGATCCGCCCGACACCCGCTCATCGCTCAGTCCTCGATGGTGATGGCCTGCAACGGGCAGACGAGGGCGGCGTCCTCGACCGCGTCGCGCAACGTGTCGTCCGGTTCGGCAACGAACTCCAGGCGTCCGGCGTCGTTGATCCGAAACACCTCGGGCGCGGAGAACACGCACTGCCCGTGGTCCCGACACCGGTCCGCGTCGACGATGACCTTCACGGTCGTGGTCCCTTCCGATCGAATGAGGTGGGCGGCCGAGCCGATGGACGGGCGACTCACCGCCTGGGCGCGCGGATTCCGCGCAGCTCCCAGTCGCCACCGAGGGCCGTGGAGCGCACCTCTTCGGACTCGGTGGGCTGCGCGCCGCAGTCGGTACGGACGGGGGTCGGGCCGGTGACGATGTGGTTGGTCAACCGGCCCAGACCATCCGCCTCGACCTCGACCACATCGCCCGGCTGTACGGGACGTGAGCCGGCCGGGGTGCCGGACAGGAGCACGTCGCCGGGGTCGAGCGTGATCGTGCGGGCGATGTCGGCGACGAGGTAGTGCATGTCCCACTCCATCTCGTCGGTGGAACCCTCCTGCACCATCACGCCGTTGACGTAGGTGCGCAGCGCCTTGCCGCGGAAGTCCCAGCCTTCGACCAGACCGGGGCCGAGCGGGCACAGCGTGTCGGAGCCCTTGACCCGCAACATGGAACCGGCGTCGGTGTCCCGGAAGTCGTGCAGGCCGTAGTCGTTGGCGAGGGTGTAGCCGCGGATGTACGCGCCCGCGTCGGCGGGGGCGACGTTGCGGCAGGTACGGCCGATCACGATCGCGATCTCGCCCTCGTAGTTGAGGTATTTGCACCCGGCCGGGCGAACCACCGCACCGCCGTGCGCGTTCAGCGACGAGGTCGGCTTGTGGAAGTAGGTCGGCGCGGGCGGCAGCGAGGTGCCGAACTCCTCCACCCGGCTGCGGTGGTTGAGGTGTACCGCGACGATTTTCCCCGGTGTGATCGGCGGCAGATGGTGCGCGTCGGCGGCCTTGATCCGTCGGCCGTCGGCGGCGACCAGTTCGGCGCCCTCGCGGACGACCTCGACGACGGCGCCGTCGAGCAGGATGCGGCGGTACTCGGAGGTGGTCATTCGGCTCGTCCTCGGGAGGTGTGGGGGTCGGCGACCCGGGAGCGGGGGTCGGCGACCCGGGAGCGGGGGTCGGCGGTCCGGGAGGTGGGGTCGCCGACTCGGGAGGTGTGCGGGCCGGGCGCCGTCCAGCCGCCCGCCGGTCGGTCGAACCAGACGTGTGCCTGCCCGGTGCCGGTGGCGTTCTCGTAGTCGCCGACCAGCCGCCCCGGCGCGGTGCAGCGCTCCTCGCCGAGCGCGCCGAGCATCATCAGGTAGTGCCCGAAACGGGCCTCGGGCTTGTGGCGCAGGAAGTCCGGCATGCCCGCGAGTACGCTCGCGTGGTCCCCGCGCTCCATCCAGGCGATGCGCTGCTCGTCGGCGGCGCGCGCCTGCGGGGTGCGCACGTGGACCGGGTCCGATGCCTCGTGGTCGCGCAGTTCGCGCAGGCTCCAGAACGTGTGCGAGAACGCCCCGGACGCGATCAGGAGCACCCTGCGGTCGATGGCCGCGATGCCGTCGGCGAGCGCCCGTCCGAGCCGCAGGTTGTCCTCGACGTCGGCGGTCTGGCAACAACCGATGCCCATCCAGCGTTTGCCGGGTACGCCCAGGTGGTGCCACAGGTTGACGGTGGCGTAGTGGATCGGCAGGAACGGATCCTCGATCGGGGTGATCCAGGTGCCGTGCCCGGCCGCGAACCCGGCCGTGGTGTGCGCCAGTTCCGGGTCGCCGGGGAAGGCGTAGGGGATCTGCCGCATGCCGCGCGGCAGTTCCTCGGAGGTGTACAACCCGGCGCGGTGCGCCTGGGCGGCGATGACGAACTCGACGGTGGTCGCCCAGTGCGAGTCGAAGACCACGACGGTGTCGTAGTCGAGCCGTTCGAACACCTCGGCGCGCAGCCGGGCCAGGGCCGGGACCAGGCTGATCTCCCGTCCCTCGTTCAGCTCGTGCCGCACGTCCCGAGGCAGCATGATGGTGGGCGAGTGGGCCAGGATGCCCGCGCCGACGATCTCTCCCATGGTCAGTGCCATCCGTTCGGCGAGGTCACGGTGTTCTTGACGTCGCAGTAGAAGTCGAAGCTCCAGGTGCCGCCTTCGCGGCCGACGCCCGACTGCCGCGCGCCGCCGAAGGGCGCCCGCAGGTCGCGGACGAAGAAGCAGTTGACCCACACCGTGCCCGCGACGAGCCGTGCGCCGACCCGGCGGGCACGCTCCCGACTTCCCGTCACCAACGTCGCGGCCAGCCCGAATCGGGTGTCGTTGGCGAGGGTGATCGCCTCGTCCTCGGTGGTGAAGGTCTGGAGGGTCAGCACCGGGCCGAACACCTCCTCCTGGACGATCTCGGCGTCCTGGGCGACGTCGGTGAGCAGCGTGGGGCGGTAGTACGGTCCGCCCAGCCCGGTGTGGGGGCCGGCGCCGAGCAGGGCCTTGGCACCGGCCTCGAGCGCGCGGCGGACGAAGCCGTCGACCCGGGCGAGGTGTTCCGGGTGGATGTTGGGTCCCATGTCGGTGGCCGGATCGCGCGGATCGCCCTGGACCAGGGTGCGGGCCTTCGCCAGGAACCGCGCGGTGAACTCGTCGGCGACGGCGGCGTCGACGAGCAGCCGGGTGGCCGCCAGGCAGACCTGGCCGGCGTTGTCGTACTGTTCGACGGCCAACTCCACGGCCAGGTCCAGGTCGGCGTCGGCGAAAATCAACAGCGGTGATTTGCCGCCGAGTTCGAGGCTGACCGGGGTGAGGTTCGCGGCTGCGGCGGCGCCGATGTGCCGGGCGGTGGGGACCGAGCCGGTGAAGCTGATCCGGCGCACGTCCGGGTGTGCGGTCAGCGCGGCGCCGACCTCCTCGCCGTAGCCCTGGACCACGTTGAACACGCCCGCCGGCAGGCCCGCCTCGGCGGTGATGTCGGCGAGGAGCGACGCGGTCAGCGGGGTCCATTCGGCGGCCTTGAGCACGACGGTGTTGCCGGCCGCGAGCGCCGGGGCCACCTTCCAGGTGGCCAGCATCAGCGGTGCGTTCCACGGGGTGATCAGCACACACGGCCCGGCCGGATCCCACGAGACCCGGTTCTCGTGGCCCCGGGTGTCGAAGTCGCCGTGCCCGAGCGAGTCGGTCAGCCAGTCGGCGAAGAAGCGGAAGTTGTGCGCGACCCGGGGCATCACCCCGCACAGGTGCGAGCGAAGCAGCGCGCCGTTGTCCGTGGTCTCGACGATCGCCAACTCGGCGAGCCGGGCCTCGACGCCGTCGGCCACGGCGTGCAGCAGCCGGGCCCGCTCGACGGGCGGCGTGGCGGCCCACCCGGGGAAGGCGGCGCGGGCGGCGGCCACGGCCGCGTCGGCCTCGGCGCGCCCGCCCCGGGCGATCTCGCCGAGCACGGCGCCGTCGATCGGCGAGACGTCGGTGAAGGTGTCCGCGGACCCGACCCGCTCGCCACCGATCCAGTGCCGGGTGTCGACGGTGACGCCCGCGACGGTGACCTCGGTCATGGATACCCCTCCATATCGTTTGACCCCAAACAATTTAGTCGGCGCCGAACACGGCGGTCAAGCCCTCTCCCAGGAGGGTCGTTGCGTTGTATCGTTTGCCCCCAAACAATAATCACGAAGGCCCCGCCCGTCCGGTCGCCTCGCGCGGCCGACCGCCCCGACGAAAGCGCACACCATGACGGAGCACCCGCACCCGAACGACCCGAGTGGCCCGAGTGGCCCGAGCGACCCGCCCCACCACCCCACCCACCACGACTGGCTACGACGCGCCGACCGCCTCCGTCCCGTAACCGTCCATCACATCGACGGCGAGGACCACCCCGGCGGCGGCGACACCTTCACCGTGATCGCCCCGCGCGACGGCACGCTCCTCGCCGAACCCGCCCGAGCCGGGCAGCGCGAGGTCGACCTCGCCGTCGCCGCCGCCCGCCGCGCCTTCGACGCCGGGCCCTGGCCCCGACTGGCTCCGGCCGAACGCGGCCGGGCGCTGATCCGGCTCGCCGACGCCGTCGAGGCCCACCGCGCCGAACTCGCGCTGACCGTCTCGCTGGAGATGGGCAAGCCGATCACCGAGGCGTACGACATCGAACTGCGCGCGGTGGCGGCCACGTTCCGCTGGTACGGCGAGGTCGCCGACAAACTGGTCGACGAGGCGCCGCAGACTCCCGCCGACGCCCTGGCCCTGGTCACCCGCGAACCGGTCGGCGTGGTCGCGGCGGTCGTCCCGTGGAACTTCCCGCTCACCATGGCCGCCTGGAAGGTCGCCCCGGCACTGGCGGCCGGCTGCACCGTCGTCCTCAAGCCCGCCGAGCAATCACCGCTGTCCGCGCTGCGGTTGGGCCGCCTCGCCGGCGAAGCCGGCCTGCCGCCGGGGGTGTTCAACGTCCTCGCCGGCGAGGGCCCGACCACCGGCCGCGCCCTCGGCCTGCACCCGGACGTCGACGTGCTCGCGTTCACCGGCTCCACCGCCGTCGGCCGGCACTTCCTGCGCTACGCCGCCGACTCCAACCTCAAGCGGGTCTGGCTCGAACTGGGTGGGAAATCCCCGCACATCGTGCTGCCCGACGCCGACCTACCGGCCGCCGCGGCAAGCGCCGCATGGGGCGTCTTCTTCAACCAGGGCGAGATGTGCACCGCGCCGTCCCGGCTGCTCGTGCACTCCTCGATCGCCGATGAAGTGGTGGACGCGGTGGTCGACCGGGCCCGCGCGCTGCGCGTCGGCGACCCGCTCGACCCGGCCACCACGATGGGCGCGCTGGTGACCGCCGAGCATCTGGCCCGGGTCGGGGACCACATCGCCCGCGCCGACGCCGCCGGCGCCCGGCTGCGCACCGGCGGGGCCCGGCTCGATCGCCCGGGCCACTACCTGGAGCCGACCGTGTTCGACCGGGTCACCCCCGACATGGCGCTCGCCCGCGAGGAGGTGTTCGGCCCGGTGCTGGCGGTGCTGACGTTCGATACCGAGGACGAGGCGATCCGACTCGCCAACGCGACCGAGTACGGCCTCGCGGCGGGCGTGTGGACCACCGACCTCTCCACCGCGCACCGCCTGTCCCGGGCGATCCGCGCCGGCACGGTCTGGGTCAACTGCTACGAGGAGGGTGGCCTCAACGTCCCGTTCGGCGGCGTCAAACAATCGGGCCACGGCCGGGACAAGTCGCTGCACGCGCTCGACAAGTACACCGACCTCAAGACCACCTGGATCCGCCTGTGACCCGGCCGTCCGGCAACTCGCCCGACCCGCACGGCGGTTGGTCCCCAGCGGCCGGGCCGCCGGCCCCGACCGCGCAGCGCGCCACCGTCCCGCCGCACCTCCGGAGACCCCCGTGCCCCGTCCTCTGATAGCCCTCCCCTGCCGGTTCGCGGCCACCGCGTCGGCACTGCGCTACGCCGCCGAGGTCACCGCCCGCGCCCTCGCCGAGGCGGTGTACCGGGCGGGCGGCGAGCCGTTCATGATGCACCCGGCCGAACCCGGCGGTGCCGCAGACCGGTTGGCCCGCGCCGACGGCCTGCTGCTGCCCGGCGGCGGCGACTTGGCGCCGAGCACCTACGGCGCGGACACCACGCACGACGAGGTGTACGACGTCGACGCCGACCAGGACGCCTTCGACCTCGCCGCCGCCCGCCACGCACTGGCCGTCGGCCTGCCCACCCTCGCCGTCTGTCGTGGCCTCCAAGTGGTCAACGTGGCGCTGGGCGGCACGCTGTCCCAGGACATGCCCGTCCACCACCGCCACGTCGTGCACCAGGTGACGCTGACCCCCGACTCGACCACCGCCCGGGCCGCCGGCGCCAAGGACCTGGACGTCTCCTGCTACCACCATCAGGCGATCGACCGCCCGGCCCCCGGCCTCCGGGTCACCGGTACCGCCGCCGACGGCATCGTCGAGGCGGTCGAACTCGTCGACCCCGCAGGCTGGTTCGTCGCGATCCAGTGGCACCCCGAGGACACCGCCGCCACCGACCCGACCCAACAGGCCCTGTTCGACGCACTGATCGAGGCGGCCACGAGGTAACCCGCTATCGACCGTCGGCCACCTCGGCGCACGCCCGCACCATACGGTCGAACGTGGCGACCTGGATCTCCCGCCGCTCCTTCTTCCACTGCTCCGACGGCCCCAGACCGTCGATGGTGCGCTCCCAGACGCCCATGAAGGTCTCCTTCCATCCCTCGACCACGTCGGCGGCGGGCATGCTGTCGGCGACATAGCCGGCGTCGTACAGCGCGCACACCAGCTCCAGATTGCACGGGATCGCCACACCCCAGTACTCGTCCGGCTCCAGCTGCACCGGATCGTCCGCCGCCATCACCTCGGCGACCTCGTCGACAAGCCGATCCACGATCATCGTCAAGTGCTCATGGGCGGGATCGCTGTCGAAGTTGCCACTGCCCCACGTACCCACGTTTCCTCCTCGTCCGGACCACCCGCTCGATGCGGCGCACCGAGCGAAGCAGACCCGTCCGACATCCGCCCGCCTCCGGGTAGCCGCCCGGGTGTACGCCCGGCGGCGGACGTTCGACACACACACCGCCGGCTACGATCGGCCGGTGCCCGCAGACAACTCGTCTCCCCCGATATCGATCCCGACCCGGATGGCGACACCATTTCGGCTCGAACCGCCGCGTACTCCGCGCCGGCCACGTCCGCCCGGCCTGCCCGCCGGCGTCCGCGCCGTCCTCGCCCCGCTACTCGGCCTGTGCATGGCCGCGGCGTGGGTCGTGCTGCACGTGCTGCTGTACGCGACACGGGAACCTTTCGCGCACTGGGCGATGTCGGGCGCGGCGCTCGTGGCAGTGCTGCTCGCGCTGCCGGTGGGGCCGCTGCGCCACCGGCCGTTGCCGGTGCTGGCGGTCATGGTGGCCGAGTCGATCGCGGTGTTGGTGCTGCGCGACCGGGCCTGGCCGCTGTTCCCGGCGCTCGCCGTCCTGGTCGGCCGGTGCGCGGCCGGTGCGCCGCGCCGCGCCGGCATCGTCGTGGCCGCGCTGGTACCGGCCGTGTGGGGCGCGGTGTTCGTCGGCCGGTGGGCCGGCGCATCCCACGGCGATACCGTCGGCGACCTGCTCTCCCAACTCGCGGCCGGCCTCGCCACGGTGCTGATCGGCTGGCTGATCGGCGACTCCTTCGGCCGGCGCCGCGACCACATCGAAGCCCTGCGCGGGCAGACGGCCGCCCGCGCGGTACTGGCCGAACGGCTGCGAATCGCCCGCGAGCTGCACGACATGGTGGCGCACAGCATCGGCGTGATCGCGATCCAGGCGGGCGCGGCGAGCCTGGTCCTGGACACGCAGCTGGCCGGCGCCCGCACCGCGCTCGACGCGATCGAGGCCACCAGCCGGCAGACCCTGGCCGAACTGCGCCGGATGCTGGTGTCGCTGCGCCGGGTGGACGGCGACGACGAGGCCGGGGCGGACGGCGCTCGGCTCGCGCCCGCGGTGGGCCTGGAAGGAGTCGACCGGTTGGTCGCGACCACGGCGGCGGCAGGTGTACGGGTGGACGTGGCCTGGCACGGGCAACGCCGCCCGCTGCCGCCCGAGATCGACCTGGCGGCGTTCCGGATCATCCAGGAGTCGGTCACCAACGCGGTGCGCCACTCCGGCACTCGGCGGTGTCGGGTGTCCGTGGAGTATCTGGCCGACGAGGTGTCCATCGAGGTGGTCGACGACGGCGACGGCCCGCCGCCGCTCGGGGTGTCCGGCGGCACCGGCCTCGGCATCGCCGGGATGCGCGAGCGGGTGGCCCTGGTCGGCGGCCGATTCGGCGCCGGGGCACGGCCCGAGGGCGGCTTCCGGGTCGCGGCGAGGTTGCCCGCGTGAGTACCCGCGTCGTCCTGGTCGACGACCAGGAACTGATCCGCGCCGGCCTGGGCATGGTCATCGCCGGCCTCCCCGACCTGGAGGTCGTCGGCGAGGCCGGCACCGGCACGCGCGCCGTCGAACTGGCCGCCGCGCTGCGCCCGGACGTGGTGGTGATGGACATCCGGATGCCCGGCATGGACGGCATCGAGGCCACCCGGATCATCACCGCCGAGTGCCCGGCCACCCGGGTCCTGGTGCTGACCACGTTCGACGACGACGAGAACGTGTACGGCGCACTGCGCGCGGGCGCGGCCGGGTTCCTGGTCAAGGACATGGCGCTGGTGGACATCATCGCCGCCATCCGGGTGGTGGCCGGCGGCGACGGGCTGATCGCGCCGAGCGTCACCCGCCGATTGATCGCCGAGTTCGCCGGCCGCCCCGAACCCGCCGGCGACCCGAGCCGGGTAACCCGCCCGGACGCCGCGCTGCCCGGTATCACCAACCGTGAACGCGAGGTGCTCACCCTGGTCGGACGCGGCCTGACCAACACCGAGATCGCCGCCGAGTTGTACATCGGCCCCGCCACCGCGAAAACCAACGTGGGCCGACTACTGACCAAACTCGGCGCCCGCGACCGCGTACAACTCGTCATCGCCGCCTACGAGGCGGGCCTGGTAACACCACCAAGCTGACCCCACCGCACCAGGCCACCCCGCGCCGCGCCCGGCCGATCCGACTCCGGCTACCCCTTCGGCCGTCGCCCCCCGCGCCTCGGCTTCGGTTCGCCGCCGGCCAGGAGTTCCTGGCGGCGTTCCTCTCCCTTGGCCTCCAGCCGCGCCACGATGCGGCGCAGGCCGTCGGCCAGGGTGAGGCATTCGTCCGGGGTCAGGTCGTCGGCGACGAACGCCTCCTCGGCGTTGAAGGCCGGGAAGACCCGGGCCATCAGCTCCTCGCCGGCGGGGGTCAGCGAGAGCAGCACGAGCCGGCCGTCGGTGGCGTGCGCCGTGCGGTTGAGCAGCCCGCGCGTCTCCAGCGTGCGGGCGACGCCGGTGAGCGTGCCCTTGGAGATGCCCGCCTCCTCGGCGACGTGCCGGGTCTCGCTCTCCCCCCAGATCCACACCTCCCACAACACCGTGAACGCGGTCCAGGTGAGTTCGGCGTCGCGCAGCACCGAGTTCTCCAGGTGCTGGCGCACCGCGGCGGCGGCCCGGTAGATGTTCGACACCGCGGCCATCTGCTCGCGCCGCAGCGGGATGTCGCCCAGCCGGGCCTGAACGGCCTTCTCCGTCTCGGTGATGGACCGCTTGCCGACCAACGTGCCCCGCCTTATCTAGTCGTGCGCGTATCCGACCCCGGCCCGATACGCCCTGTGCACCTTGAAATCTAGCCCTTGTGAGGACCTGTTTGCATCCGTACGATCGGCGGCACCCAAAGGTCGTACGGGCCCAAACGAGTGGCTTCCGTCCGCCCCACGGTCCCCACCCGTCCCCATCCCCGGAGGCGCCGGACATGGCAGTCAGACAAACGTCGACGAACAACTCCTCCGGCCCCGACCCGACCGTGTCCTCCCGCGGTTCGCTCGGCGTCGCGCACATCGTCTTCTTCGTGGTGGCCGCCTCCGCCCCCCTCACCGTCGCCGCCGGCGGCATCCCGCAGAGCCTCGCGGTCACCGAGACGTCCGGCATACCGGCGGCCTACCTCGTCCTGGCCGCCCTGCTCGCCGTCTTCAGCGTCGGCTACGCGGCGATGAGCCGGCGGATCACCGGCGCGGGCGCGTTCTACGCCTACGTGGCCCAGGGCCTGGGCCGGGTGGCCGGCCTCGGCGCCGCGTTCGTCGCACTGATCTCGTACAACGCCATGCAGATCGGCATCTACGGCCTGTTCGGCTTCACCACGGCCGACTTCCTGGACGCCAAGCTCGGGTGGCACGTCGACTGGTGGGTGATCGTCCTGGTCGGCATCACGATCGTCGGCACCCTCGGCTACCTGCGGATCGACCTCAACGCGCGGGTGCTGGCCGCGCTGCTGATCGCCGAGACGATCACCGTAGTGGTCTTCGACATCGGCGCGTTCGGCCACGCTCCCGAGGGCGTGTCGCCGCACCCGTTCTCCTGGGACGCGCTGACCACCGGCTCGATGGGCGCGGCGTTCTGCTTCGTGATGGCCTCCTTCACCGGCTTCGAGTCGGCCGCGATCTACGGCGAGGAGTGCCGGGATCCCCGGCGCACGGTGGCCCGCTCGACCTACATCTCGGTCGGCGTGATCGGCGTGCTGTACGCGATCACCGCCTGGGCGCTGATCAGCGGCGCGGGTACCGACAAGGCGGTCGCGGCGGCGGGCGAGCACGGGCCGAACCTGATCTTCGTGCTCGGCCGTGACCAGATCGGCTCGGGTTTCGCCGACGTGGCCCAGGTGTTCCTGATCACCAGCCTGTTCGCCGCGCTGTTGTCCTTCCACAACGCGGTCGCCCGCTACTTCTTCGCGCTCGGCCGCGAGGGGGTGCTGCCGACCCCGCTGGGCCGCACCCATCCGCGCAACGACTCCCCGCACCTGGGTTCGGCCACCCAGACCGGGCTCGCCGCGGCGGTGGTGATCGTGTTCGCCGTGCTCGACCGCGACCCGATGGCGACCCTGTTCAACTGGTTCACCAATCTGGGCGCGCTCGGCGTGATGTTGCTCCTGGTGCTGACCTCGCTCGCGGTGATCGCCTTCTTCCTGCGACACGGCGCCGACGGGGAGAGCGTGTGGAGCCGGTTGTCCGCGCCCGCCGTCGCCGCGGTGCTGCTCGCGGTGGTGTTCGTCGCCGCCCTGGACAACTTCGGCGTACTCCTGGGCGTCGACTCGGGCTCCGCGCTGCGCTGGGTGCTGCCCGCGCTGGTGCTCGGCGCGGGGGTGCTCGGCGCGCTGTTCGCGCTGTACCTGCGCGCGGCCCGACCGCACGTATACGCGGGCATCGGTCGGGGGCGCGGCTGACCGCGCACATGTGAAGGACCCTGCCGGCCGGCAGGGTCCTTCACGCGTGCGCTCCCGCGGGGCCTACGCCGTGCCCGACGCGCCGCTCGCCAGCAGCGTGCCGCCGTTCCAGACCACGCCGACCTGGCGGTAGTAGGCGCCGATCGGCTCGATCGGCTCCAGCCGGGCCAGTTCCTCCGTGGGCGCCTCGAACAGGGTCAGCTCCGCGTCGCCGGCCCACGCCTGCCCGCCCTCGGCGGACTCGGCGCCGGTGACCACCAGTTCGTCCAGGGCCAGTCCCCCGCCCGGCTCGATCGACGGCAACCAGCGGTGGTGCGCCATCGGATGGCCGTTGACGAAGCCGTTGCTCGGCGCGGGCTCGCGCAGCGTCACCACCGCCTCGGCGAGGCGCCGGTCGGCGGCGGCGAGGGTGGCACCGAACCTCGCGCCCGCCTCGATCCGGGGGGCCGGGCCGTACGGGTGCGGCCGGGTCTGGTGGATCGAGCCCAGCTTCTTCGGATAGCCCTGGTGCAGCCCGCGCGCGATGGCGAAGTCCTTGTCCACCCAGATGTACACGCAGCGCGAGTAGGTCACCCCCGCGTAGCGGCAGCGCACCACCACGAAGCACTCCTTGTACTGCGCGCGCACCGGGTCGAGCAGTTCGCCCCGTCCGGCCGAGCAGGACTGCCAGTCGGCCCAGATCAGCGCGACCGCGCCGGGATCCTCGTCGGCGAGTTCGAGTTGCGGGGGCAGCAGTTCGGCCACCCGGGCGGGGTCGGTGCGGTATTCGACGGTGAGCAGGTCGCCGGAGTAGTGCCACGGGGGTGCGGGGATCATCGAGGACCGGCCCGTGCCGGTCTTGGGGTGGAAGAAACCGTGTACGCCGCGTACGCCGGTCATGGCGCCTCCCTCTGCGAGCCCGAAGCCGAGTCGGGCAAATCATTTGGGTCCGTACGATATGCCTCCCACCCCGCGTTGTCACGTGCGTAAAAGGCTTGTCCAACCCCTTGTGCGACACCTGCGACCTCCATATGGTTTGGGCTCAAACGAATTGGCTCGTGCCGCCGCCGTCCATCCCGTGCGAGGAGAATCCGGTGAATCCATCCGAGTCGGACCGGGTCCACGACATCGTCGCCGACCTGCGGGCGCGCGGCATCGACGTGGTCCGGGTCGCCTACCCGGACCTGATCGGCACCGATCGTGGTCGCGACGTGCTGGTGGACCACCTGCCCTCGGTGCACGCCCACGGACTGGCCTTCTGTCGCGCGGTCTTCCACACCACGCCCCGGGGCGAGACCGTCGTGGTCGCCGGTGGCATGGACGCGGGGTTGCCGGACATCTGCGTGTACCCGGACCTGGACACCCTGGTCGACATCCCGTGGGAGCCGGGCGTGGCGTGGTGTCTGGGTGACACCGTGGACCCGGCGACCGGGCGACCCGCCGCCGAGGCGCCGCGCTCGGTGCTGCGCGACGTGCTGCGTCGCATGGCCGACGAGACCGGGCTGCGGCCGGTGGTCGGGCCCGAATTGGAATACTTCCTGTGCGAACCGGATCCGGACGTCCGGGGCGGGTGGCGGCGGTACGGCGACGCGCCGGGCAACGTCTACGTCGCGGGCCGGCGCGGCGACCCGGACGGCCACCTGCTGCGCACCCTGCGCCACCTCGGGAGGCTGGGCATCGGCGCCACCACCGGCAACCACGAGTACTGCTCGGGCCAGTTCGAGATCAACCTGCACCACTCGGACGCGCTCGACGCCGCCGACCGGGCCTTCCGCTTCAAGGCGTCGGTCAAGGAACTGGCCCGCCTGGAAGGGCGGTTGGCCACTTTCATGGCCAAACCCTTCGCGGACGAGGGTGGTTCCGGATTCCATCTGCACCTGAGCTGCGTGGACCCGGACGGGGCCAACGCGTTCGACGACCCCGACGGGGCGCACGGCCTGTCCACGCTCGCGCACCACGCCATCGCCGGCGTACTCGCCCACGCCCCCGCGCTGGCCGCGCTGCTGAACCCGACGGTCAACTCGTACAAACGTCTCGGCCCGGACACACTCGCGCCGTGGCTGATCGACTGGGGACTGGACAACCGCAGCGCGATGGTTCGGATACCGCCCGAGCGCGGCGCCGGCGCACGCCTGGAGATCCGCCTCGGCGACGCGAGCGCGAACCCGTACCTGGCCGTCGCCGGGCTGCTCGCCGCGGTGCATCTGGGCCTGCGCGACAAGGCGACGGCGCCACCCCCGCTGGAGGGGTACGGCTACGACACCGCCAAGGCGCCGATCCTGCCCGCGACGCTGACCGAGGCGCTGGACGCCTTCGCGGCCGACGACGCGCTCGTCGCGCTGCTCGGCGCGGAGTTCACCGACGCCTTCCTCACCTACAAGCGCGACGAGGTCGCCCGCTTCCACCGGCACGTCACCGACTGGGAGTTCACCGAGTACGCCCACCACCTCTGAGGAGCCCGCGTGCGCCCCACCACCGCCTCGGCGACGCCCGAGCCGATGCCGCTCGACGAGATCGACCTCGCGGACAACGACCGCTTCCTCGACGGCGAAACGCCGTGGCGCATGTTCCACACGCTGCGCCGCGAGGATCCCGTGCACTGGCAGCCCGAACCGGCGCCGAACAGCGGCTTCTGGGCGCTGACCCGGCATGCCGACATCGTCGCGGTCGACCGCGACCCGCGGACCTTCACCTCCACGCGCTTCACCAACCTGGAGGAGGTCGACGACTCGCAGATCGCCATCCGCCGCTCGCTCCTGGAGACGGACGGCCTGCGCCACGGCGCCCTGCGCAGGCTGCTGCAAAGGCAGTTCACGCCGCGCGCGATCGCCGACTACGGCACATTCCTGCGCGGGCTGACCGCCCGCACCCTCGACAACGCGCTGGCCAAGGGCACGTTCGACTTCGTGCACGAGGTCTCCGCCGACTTCCCGATCAACGTGCTGGCCAAGATGCTGGACGTGCCGGGCGAGGACACCGGGAAGCTGATCGACTGGGGCAATCGCATCATCGGCAACACCGATCCGGACTACGCGGACGTACTCCTGGAGAGCGCGGACAGCGAGCGGTATCGCGACCTGCCCTTTCGCAGCCCGGCCTCACTCGAAGTCTTCGCCTACGGACGCGAGTTGGCCGAACGGCGCCGGGGCGGCGAGGGCACCGACCTGGTCAGCCGGCTGGTCAACCGGACCCCTTCCGACGGGGTGCCGCTGTCGCGGCACGACTTCGACAACTACTTCCTGCTCCTGGTCGTGGCCGGCAACGAGACCACCCGACACGCGATCTCGCACTCGATGCTGGCCCTGCTGGACAACCCGACCCAACTGGAGCTGCTGCGCGACAACCTCGCGCTGATGCCGGACGCCGTCGAGGAGTTCCTGCGCTGGGCCTCGCCCGTCTACCACTTCCGCCGCACCGCGACCCGGGACGCCGAGGTCGGCGGCAGGCGGATCCGCGAGGGCGACAAGGTGGTGATGTGGTTCGCCTCCGGGAACCGGGACGAGGCGGTGTTCGAGAACCCGTACGACTTCGACGTCACCCGACGCGGCGTCGACCACGTCACCTTCGGCAAGGGCGGCCCGCACTTCTGCCTCGGCAACGCCCTGGCCCGCCTGGAGATGCGGATCATGTTCGAGGAACTGCTCCCCCGGATCGCCGACATCCGCCTGGCGGGCGAGGTCCGCCGGGTCCGCTCGAACTTCGTCAACGGCATCAAGGAACTTCCGGTGACGGTGACGTTGGCCTGAGCACCGGCATGCGTGATGCCGACTCGCCCGAAAAGGGTCGCGGACCGATCGGTTCGTGGGGGTCACATCGTGGCGGATTCCCGGTACGTTCCCGGGGCATGGACTCTTCCGGCGGCGTCTCGGCCGCCTCTCTCGGATCCCCCGAACACCGCGGCGCGCGCGGTGGGTCGCGCTCGATCAACCGGCCCGGACTCGGGCTGCTCGTCGTGGTGTTCGCCCTCTTGGCCGCCCTCCTCCCCGCGACCGCCTCCGCCGTCGGCGCCGCGGCACCCCTCACCGCCGCGGAGCAACGCTGGGGCAACGCCCGCCTGGATCAGGTCGGTTCACTGACCACGCACAACTCGTTCACCAACTACGAGGACTCCCGGTGGTCCTCGGTAAACCAATCCGATTCGGTGCGCGCCCAGTTGGCCGGCGGCGTACGCGGATTGATGCTCGACACACACTGGTACGAGCACAGCACCGCGCTGTGCGTGATCAGCTTCGGCAGCGACTGCTACCCGAGCGACGTCTACCTGTGCCACGGCGACTGCAAGGCGTTCGCGGGAGTGACGTACGCACTGCCCCGGCAGAGCTTCGCGGGCACGATGCAGACCGTCGTGGACTTCCTGACCGCGAATCCGCTGGAGGTGGTGACCGTCTTCCTGGAGGACTACGTCGACACCGAGCAACTGCGCGGCTCGCTCGGCCGGGTGCGCGGCCTGTCGGATCTGCTGTTTCGCCCGGACGCCGCCGGGGTGCGCGACAACGGCTGGCCGAGGGTGGCGGACCTGGTCGGCGCGAACAAGCGGCTGTTGATGTTCTCCGACCGGTCGGACAAGACGAGCCTGGGGGTGATGTACGACAAGGCGTGGACCGTGCAGAACTACTGGAGCCTGGGCGACCTGGGCAACGACCTCGCCTGTACGAGCCGCTGGTCGGACGTGCCGTTGGACCGCACCGAACCGGGCTTTCGCCGGTTGTTCGTGATGAGCCACTTCCGCAACGTGCCGACGGTGGGCACCGCGGCCCTGGACAACGGGACCAAGCTCAGAAATCGAATCGCACAGCAGTGCGAACAGGCGGCGGGTCGGGCCCCGAACTTCGTCGCGGTCGACTTCCATCGACTGTCGGACGGGAGCGGCCATACGCCGGCGTCGATCGTGGCCGAGCTGAACGCGCGGTAGCCGGCGCCGGGGCTCGTCGCGGCGGCGCGTGCGGCACGGACGGGCTCGGGGCAAAGTCGGCCGGGCGACCGCCTGGTGTCCGGTCGGGCGTGGTCGAGCACCACGGTGTGCCGAAACGGGTGGTCGACGAGATGGTGCTTCGGCGGGTCGCCCCGCCGGAGCGCGTGCGTATCGGGAGGTGGGCCACCGTGCCGCGCCGGCGCGGCGGGCCCGGGGGGGCCGCCCCCCCGGGGGGGGGCGACCCCACCAACCGACCCCGGGGGGGAGAAGCGCGGGGGT
>NZ_JBHTVA010000031.1:0-81687 GCF_042793325.1 Embleya sp. NPDC056575 | reverse complement strand
CGTGTGGGCGGTCCGACCATCGCATCCGACCGGGTGGTCCTCAGGCGCGGTTGGCGGTACGAGCGCCGGTCGCGCGCTTGGCGGCGGTCCCCTTGCGACCGGACGCGCCGCGCGTCGGCGGCTTGGCGGCCTTCTTGGCGGTGGTCTTCGCCGGGGTCGCCTTGGCCGTGGTCTTCTTCGCGGTCGTCTTCTTGGCGGTGGTCTTCTTGGCGGTGGTCTTCTTCGCCGCGGTGGTCTTGGCCGCGGTCGCCCGGGTGGTGGCCTTCTTCGCGGTGGTCTTGCGCGCCGAGGCGGCCGGCGCGGCGGCGCGCGTGGTGGCCTTCTTGGCCGTCTTCTTGGCGGTGGCCTTCTTCGCGGTGGTCTTCTTGGCCGCGGCCTTCTTGCCCGCGACGGTGGTGCCGCCGGTCACGGTGCCCGGGGACGCCTTCTTGATCGCGGTCTCGCCCTTGGTCAGCTTCTTGGTACCGCCGGTGAGGTCCTTGAAGCCCTGGCCCGGGCGGAAGCGCGGCACCGACGTCTTCTTGACCCGAACCCGTTCGCCCGTCTGGGGGTTACGGGCGTAACGAGCGGCCCGGTCGACCTTCTCGAACGACCCGAAGCCGGTGACCGAGACCCGGTCGCCCGCGACGACCGAACGAATGATGGTGTCCAAAACCGCGTCGACCGCTTCCTCGGCCGCAGCCCGGCCGCCGAGCTTGTCGGCGATGGCTTCGACGAGTTGTGCCTTGTTCATGAGACGCCTTTCGTGGTGCGGGGGTACCGATCGCTTTCGACCGGCCGGACCATCCGACCGATCGGGTCGAACGCCGTTGCGCCAGTACCCATTTCCATGACTGTAACTCTCCGTCACACGGGGGGCATTTCGAACTGCGGTAACGACGCGCTCGAAACACCCCCTTGGATCAACGACGGGGACCCCGCGCGGAGATCGGTCCGGCACCGACCAAATCCGCGTATCCGGTCCCGACGTTCGCCGCCCGAGGACCGTTTTCCCCTTGTGGGACAAGGCCCGAGGCGGCACGAGGGCACTCCGATCCGGCGCGGGAAACACCCCTTCGGCCCCCTGTCGAGGGTGCGGTAATCGGGAAATACGCGCCGACACGCGGCCCGTCGAAACCGATTTCCCGCCCCGGCGCGCCAACACCCGTCGGCGCACGGGACGGAACTCGACTCCCCAACACGAGGCGTCGGCCGGGCCGAAGACGTGCCCGCGGGCCGAACTCGGGACATCGGGCGGCCCCACGAGGGGGTGGGCACCGGCAGCGGAAGGGCCGCGGGCGCACGTCGATCCGGGGCCCGCGAGGGTGGATGCGCGGCCGGGGACGCCGTCGGTCGGGTCGTGAAAGGGCCCACACGCGGGACAGAGTCGCTCAAAGCGCCCCCGTCGACCCCTGGGACGGGCGGTGGACTCCAGGCCCGTGGAGGGCGATTCAGGGCGGTCCGGGGCGAACCGGATCCCGAAACAGACGGATCCCGGCGAAGGAGGGCGCCTCCGGGCCGGATTCTCGACCCCCGCGCCGCATCGGGCCGAGCGCCCCCGGAACCCGCCACGAAACACCATGGATCAGCGCACTCGGCGCGCGAATCCCGATGCCACGGAGGGCGCGTAGAGCCCACGGCCCGGCCCGGCGCCCCGTCCGGGCACACGGCCCCGGCCCGAACCCGCAGTCCACCCCGGTTCCGGCAGGCGTCCCGACCACGGCGGCGCAACGCCGTGAACCCGCAGCTCACCGCACTCCCCCCGGCCGCGGCTCCCGGAGACTCACCCTCAGTCACCCTCGCGCCCGATCCGTGAGGCCCTGCCGCACCCGTTCCGGAATTCCGACTTCGGCATGTCGAATAGCGGTTGGCGGACCCGAGAAAGCGAACGAATGAGCGATACATCGAACGGGACCGAGCCAATCCGCGCCCACCGCCCGGGGCGCACCGGCGTCCTCGACCCGGGCTCGGGGCGCGGCAGGCGGGCGGACGACCTCCACGACCGGCCCCGACGGTCCCGGGAAATCGCCCACTGCCCCACAGCCCCACGGCCCGAGCCGACACCCTCCCGATACGTGCGGCCACCACCGACCGGTCGGGCCGCCCCGAGGGCGACGACCACGAGCCGCCCCGTCCCGGAACTCGTGGCAGCGGTCACCCCGTTGCGCGATCCGCCTGCGAAACCGCCGGCGGACGACGCCGGTTGGCGGCCACCCCGTGCGGCCGCAGGGCCGGCCGGGAGCTCCGGAAGGTGTCGGCGCCGTTATCCGTCCTCGCGATTGCGCTCCCGCTGCCCCGGCCAGTCGAGCCTGAGCCGTTGCAGTCGCGGCAGCGAGGCGACGACCAGGTCGTAGGAGTCCTCGATCAGGTCCCGCACCATCGCCTCCGGCAGCGAGCCGTCCAGGGTCACGGTGTTCCAGTGCCGCTTGTTGAGGTGATACCCGGGCACGATCGCGGGGTGATCGCTCCGCAGCCGAACCGCCAGGTCCGGATCGCACTTCAGGCTCACCCGCAGCGGCGGCGTGTCGGTCAGCGTGGACAGGGCGAAGATCTTCCCACCGACCTTGAAGGTCGACACATCCGGGTTCCGTCCGAACGGAAACTCCTCGACGGCGCCGTTGAACCCGAGGCACACCCCCCGAAGCCGCCCCGCACCCATCCCCGGCAACCGCCGCGCATCAGCCATTCCGCCAGTATGCCCAGGCATCGGGCGCGGATCCCGACGACGTCGCGGTGCACGACCTTCGCGTCGCGGAATCCGGCTGAGGCGGGCCCCGAACGCGGCCGGGCACTGCCGGTCGGGGGCCGCGGAGCCGCGGCTACAGTGCCAGGGTCGCGGATCGGTTGGGTCCGCGTGTCGAAGGAGGGTCATGTCCAACCCGCTGATCGCCGCCGTGGGCGGACGCGTTCCGCAGGTCGATCCCGCCGCGTTCGTCGCGATGAACGCGACCGTGGTCGGCGCCGTCACCCTCGCCGCCGGATCGAGCGTCTGGTACGGCGCGGTGTTGCGCGGCGACGCCGAGTCGATCGCCGTGGGCCCCGAAACCAATATCCAGGACAACTGCACCGTGCACAGCGACCCCGATTTCCCCACGGTGATCGGCGCGCGGGTGTCCGTGGGCCACAACGCGGTACTGCACGGCTGCACGATCGAGGACGACGTCCTGGTCGGGATGAACTCCACCGTCCTCAACGGCGCGCACATCGGCGCCGGCGCCCTGATCGCCGCCGGCGCGGTGGTCCCGCAGGGCATGCGGGTGCCCCCGGGCGTGCTGGTCGCCGGTGTGCCGGGCCGGATCCGGCGCGAACTCACCGAGGAGGAGCGCGCCGGCATCAAGGCCAACGGCGTCGGTTACCGGTTCCTGGCGCAGGCCCACGGCGAGATCACCCCGCTCTGACCGCACCCGCACCGCCGACGGACCGCGCCCTGGCACCGACTCGGGGCGCGGTCCGTGCGCGTACGCGGACTTTTCGGGCGGACGGCGGCGCTTCGCCGAGCCGGTTCCCGGGCGCCGCGACCCCGCCGACAACCGTCGGGCACGGCCGCTCGCGCGATGCGTCCGCGACGCGCGTAGACACGATTCCGCGCGTGCCGCCGGCCTCCACGGTGACCCGCGCGGCCGTCCCGGGCTCCGGACGGCGGTTCCCCGTACTCGCGCACACCGCTCTCCGCCGGCCGGAATTGCACTCCCACCTGGGGCTTTACCACTCCCATACGTGTACGTACGGCTGCGGAGAGTGTGGGTGGATTACCGATCAACCGGCGCATAACAGACTTCTGTTCCTCCAGAACCGGAACCGGGCCTTCGACTTGACGGCGGGGCGATGATCCGATGATCGTGTTCCGGCCGCCGGTGTTCCGCGATGGACTCGCGACGGACTCGCGACGGAACCGGCCGAGCAACCCTCTTGTGGAAGGGCTACCGATGGGCCGATTTTGGAATCCAACGACGCAGACCACATCCGACATAACGACGCCGACTTCATCCGGTACAACCTCGCGGTCGTCGCTCCTCGGGCCGCCGACGTCACGTCCCACTTCTACGCGCTCCTGTTCCTGCGGCGGCCCGAACTGCGCGACCTGTTCCCCCCGGCGATGGACGTCCAACGCGATCGCCTGCTGCACGCGCTGATCCGCATCGTCGGCGATCTGGACGACGCTCCCGCGCTGCACGGCTACCTCGGCCAACTCGGACGCGACCATCGCAAGTTCGACGTGATCGCCGAACACTACGACCTGGTCGGGGAATGCCTGGTCGCCGCCCTCGCCCGCTACAGCGGCGAAACCTGGAACGACGCGGTACAGGCCGCCTGGGTGCGCGCGTACGACGCGGCGGCCAAAATCATGATCGGCGCCGCCGACGAGGACGCCCGGACCAACCCCCCGCACTGGGCGGCCGAAATCGTCTCGCACCACAAGGCCGCCGACGACATCGCGGTGGTCACCGTCCGCCCCGACGTCCCGTTCCCGTACCGGGCGGGCCAGTACACGTTCCTGGAAACCCCGTGGTGGCCACGGGTATGGCGGGCCTACTCGATCGCCAACGCGCCCGATCCCCAGGGCCTGCTCACCTTCCACGTGCGCTCGGTACCGGCCGGTTGGGTCAGCAACGCGCTGGTCCACAAGGCCAAGCCGGGCGACCGGATCAAACTCGGCGCCGCCATGGGTGAGATGGTCGTCGACCACCTGGCACCCAACCCGATGTTGTGCGTCGCGGGCGGCACCGGACTGGCACCGCTGAAGGCGATGGTGGAGGAACTGGCCTACTACGGCACCGATCGGTTCGTGGACCTCTTCTACGGCGCCAGCGCGCACAGCGGCCTGTACGGCCTGGAGGACCTGCTGCGCCTGTCCCAGAAGGTGTCCTGGCTGCGGGTCAGACCCGCGCTCGACGATCTGACCCTGGCCGGCATCAGCGGAGGGATCTCGGAAGTGGTCGGCGAGTACGGACCGCGCTTCGACTGCGACGCGTACCTCAGCGGACCACCCGCGATGGTGCTCGACAGCGCCCGGGTACTGCGCCGACTGGGCCTGAACAGAAGCCAGATCCACCACGATCCGGTCGTCGGCGCGTACGCCGCCGAGGCCGAGGTCGAGACACCGACCCCCGTCGCCGCGGAGGCACCCGGCTGAACCCTCGGACCACCCTCGCCGTCTCGTACCCCGCCCAGACCAGAAACAGGCTCCCGCGACCCCGTCGTCGCGCCGCCGAGCCGGTTCCCAGGAGAATGTTGACCGAACACGGCAGCACCCGAATCCGCGAGGATCAGCCGTCACCCGTCGGGTCCTATCCCGAGGTTCCGTCACCACCCGAGGAAGTCGTCTGCCCCACGGGCCGATTCCCCTCCCCGCCGGGCCACCCTCCCGCAGCGGCGATGGAAACGGGCGCGATACCGGCCCGAATCCCCGCGCCGGCGGCATCCCCGCCCGCCCCGCCACCGCTGATCCACTCCCCGCGCCCGCACGGTGCCGTGGATCCCGAGCTCGCCCGCTCCTTCCTGGAGCGTTTCCTCCGCGAGACCAAGTCCCCCGTGGATCCCGCGAGTCGATGGCGTGAGATCGCCGAGCAGATCCGGGACACCGGCACCTACACCCACACCTCCGCCGAACTCACCTGGGGCGCCCGGGTCGCCTGGCGCAACTCGGCCCGCTGCATCGGCCGGCTGTACTGGAACAGCCTGGCCGTGCGCGATCGCCGACACGTGAGCCGGCCCGACGAAGTCGCCGCGCAGTGCGCCGGGCACCTGCGCGAGACCTGGCGCGGCGGCCGGATCCGCCCGACCCTCACGGTGTTCGCCCCCGACACCCCCACCGGTCCGCGGGTACGAATCTGGAACGAGCAGCTGATCCGCTACGCCGGCTACCGCCGGGCGGACGGCACCCCGGTGGGCGACGGCCGCAATCTCGGCATCACCGACCTCGCCCACGAACTCGGCTGGCGCGGCGAAGGCACCGAGTTCGACCCGCTGCCGCTGATCATCGAGGGCCGGGACGGCCGGCTGCGGCCGTACGCACTGCCCCCGGACGCGATCCGCGAGATCGCGCTGACCCACCCCGAACACCCGGACTTCGCCGACCTGGGCCTGCGCTGGCACGCGGTCCCGGCGATCTCCAACATGCGCCTGGAGATCGGCGGCGTCTCGTACAGCGCGGCGCCGTTCAACGGCTGGTACATGGGCACCGAGATCGGTGCCCGCAACCTGGTCGACGCGGATCGCTACGACGCGCTGCCGGCGATCGCCGAGTTGTTCGCGCTGGACACCTCCAGCGAGCGCACGCTGTGGCGCGATCGCGCCCTGATCGAGCTCAACCGGGCCGTACTGCACTCCTTCGACACGGCCGGCGCGACCATCACCGACCACCACACCGAGTCGACCCGCTTCCTGCGCCACGTCGAGCGCGAGGCCGAGGCGGGTCGTGGGTGTCCGGCGGACTGGAGTTGGATCGTGCCGCCGGTCTCGGGCGGGCTGACTCCGGTGTACCACCGCTACTACGACGACCACGACGAGCAAACCCTGACCCCGGCGTACGTCCTCGACGAGGCGGCGACCCGACGGGCGGCGGGCGAGGTCGGAGGGCTGGGGTAGTCCGAGACCCGGACAAGTTATGTCCCATCGGGACAATAGAGTGTTACGCTGCTGATATGAGCATCGACGACCCCGCGCCCGACGGCCGTCGGCAACGCACCCGGCGCAGTCGGGAGGCGATGTCCGACGCCGCCGTCGAGCTGCTGCTCGCGCACGGTCTCGACGGGGTCACCGTCGAGGCCGTCGCCGAGCGGGCCGGGGTCACGCGCCGCACGTTCAGTCGGCACTTCGCCGGCAAGGAGGACGCGATCCTCGCCGAGTTCCGGGAGAACACCGCCCGGATCAACGACGCGCTGCGCGCCCGTCCCGAGGCCGAACCGCCGCTGCTCGCCTACCGCGCCGCGGTGGCCGACTGGCTGGCGATCGAGTACACCGCGGCCGACGCCCGGCTCGCCCGGCACCTGGAACTGTTCCGCCGGGTCGACGGCGAGCCCGCGCTGTTCGGCGCCTACCAGCGGATCCGAATCGAGGCCGAGGCCGAATCGGTGCGGGTGATCGCGGCCCGTCTGAATGTCGACCCCGACCACGATCCACGCCCCGCGGTGGTCGTCGGGGCCGGCGCCGGCACCTTGGTCGCCGCGTTGCGGGCCTGGGCCAGGACCGGCGATCCGGGCGCGCTGCCCGTGCTCGCCGAGCGGTTCTTCGATGCCCTGGTCGGCACGCTCGCCGACCCGACGGGGGACGTCCATCCCGCATCAGGCAACACCCGTTCCACAAAGGTCGTGAACCACCCATGAGCACCACCACCCCCGAGTACGCCGTCGAGTTCGCCGGCAAGGTCGCCCTCGTCACCGGCGCGGCCTCCGGCATCGGCCTGGCCATCGCCCACCGGCTCGCCGCGGGCGGCGCCGCGGTCGTCCTCGCCGACTTCAACGAGGCCGGCGCCCGGGAGGCCGCCGACGCCCTGTCCGCCGACGGCGCGCGGGCCGCGGCCGTCGCGGTGGACGTGACCGACCCGGACTCGGTCGAGGCCGCCGTACGCTTCACCGTCGAGACCTTCGGCGCGCTGCACCTGGCGGTCAACAACGCGGGCATCGCCGGGCCCAGCGGACCCACCGGCGAGTACGACGTCGCGGCGTGGAACCGGGTGATCGCCACCGACCTGTCCGGGGTCTTCTACTCGATGCGCCACGAACTGCCCGCGATCCTGGCCGCCGGCGGCGGGGCCGTGGTCAACATGTCGTCGATCCTGGGCACCAACGGCTTCGCCGGTCAGGCCGCCTACGTCGCCGCCAAGCACGGGGTGATCGGCCTGACCAAGACCGCCGCCGTCGAATACGCCGAGCACGGCGTGCGGATCAACGCGGTGGGCCCCGGGTTCATCGAGACCCCGCTGCTGCGGGACAGCGACG
The DNA here is from genome assembly GCF_042793325.1 of Embleya sp. NPDC056575. Taxonomy (NCBI): domain Bacteria; kingdom Bacillati; phylum Actinomycetota; class Actinomycetes; order Kitasatosporales; family Streptomycetaceae; genus Embleya; species Embleya sp. NPDC056575. The sequence goes on along the minus strand of NZ_JBHTVA010000031.1, from coordinate 73,768 downwards.
AGGAGCAGCACTCGCTCCTGGTCTCGCTGCACCCGCAGGGCCGCCTGGGCACCGCCGAGGAGGTCGCCGAACTGACCGCGTTCCTCCTGTCCGACCGGGCCTCGTTCGTCCAGGGCGGCTATCACCTGGTGGACGGCGGCTATTCGGCCCGCTGAGCCGATCCGGGTCCCGCCCGCGTCCACCGCGTGTTTCGCCGTCGGCCGGGCGGGAAATCTCGGGGGCCGCAGTCGCGACGAGGCTCCGGCGGACGCGCCCGTCGCGCGTCGTGGCATCAGATGAAGGAATGAACGATGGCAACAGGCAAGGTGAAGTGGTTCAACGCGGACAAGGGCTTCGGCTTCATCGAGCAGGATGACAAGGGTCCGGACGTCTTCGTCCACTTCTCCGCCATCCAGGGCACCGGCTTCAAGCAGTTGGAGGAGAACGACAGGGTGGAGTACGACGTCACCCAGGGCCCCAAGGGTCCTCAGGCGGAGAACGTCGCCGTCATCCGCGACTGAGTCGCGGTCGCCCGTTCGACCGCACGCTCGACCGCCCGCCGGGGCATCGCCGAGACCACCGTCCCGCCGGTGCCCCGGCCGCGTTTCGCCCTGGCTGTGTTCACCCGGCGGCCGGAACAGTCGCGCAGGTCAGGGCGTCGGCAGGTCGAACAGCATGCACGTACTGGTGGCGTGGGCCAGCAGCCGGTCGTTCGCGTCGTACAGGCCGGCCTCGGCGAGGGCGGTGCGCCGGCCCCGGGTGAGCACGGTGCCGATCGCCCGGACCTTGCCCGTGTTTACCGTCATCGGCCGCAGGAACCGGGTGGACAGGTCGAGCGAGGTGTAGCCGACGCCCTTGGCGAGGGTCGTGTGCACGGCGCACCCGGCCGCCGAGTCGAGCAGGGTGGCGTAGAGCCCGCCGTGCACGCTGCCGATCGGGTTGTAGTGCTCCTCACCCGGGACGACGGCGAACACGGCCCGGCCCTCCTCGACCTCCTCGAGGGTGAAGTCGAGGTTGGCCGCGATCGGCGGTCCGGGCAACCGTCCGGCCACCATCTCGCGCAGGAAGTCCAGACCCGACATGGTGCCCACGGCGACCGCGGAGAGCTTCGGGTCCTGCCAGGTGAACGTGCGCGACCGAGTCATGTGCCTTCCGACCTTCTTCCCGACGACGAGGGCGAGGGCGGCGACGCCCTACGACGATGATGATCCAAGCCGTCGACACCGCTTCGCCCGGCCCCGGGTGGGGGCTCGGGCGGTAGGTTCTCCCCCGCAGGTGCAAGATCACTCGGGGAAGGTCTCATCGGCATGTCTCATGGATTCTCGGCACCCGCCGACGCACACACCACACTCGCGGCCGGCTCCCGGAAGTGCTCGTGCTGAGCGCGGGTGAGACCGGCGTGGATCGGGGCGTGTTGTGGGTGGCCACCACACTCACCGCGCTGGCCCTCGTCGTCGGACTGGCCTGGGGCGCCCGGCGGTTGCTGGGGTTGCCGGTGGGGACGAGGCGTACGCTCGCCGCGGGGCTGCTCGGCATGGTCGTGTCGTGGGCCGTCGGCGGCAACATCCAGCGGCACAACCCCGGCGTCTTCATGACCGTGACGCTCGGCGTGGCGTTGCTCGCCTCGATGACGTTCATCGTGGTGATCGAGGCGCTGGTGCCGAGCGGGTCGTGGCCCGGCACGGTCGAGTTCGTCCGCGGACTGCGTCGACGCGCCGCGCGGGGGCGGCGCTACTCGCAGATCAGCCGGATCGCGGCCCGGCACGGACTGGGCCCGTATCTGCGCGGTCGGCGCCGGGCCGACCCGGACGGCCGGCGCGCGGTCCTGGCCCGATCGTTGCAACAGGCGCTCCAGGAGGGCGGGGTCACCTTCGTCAAGCTGGGCCAGGTGTTGTCCACCCGGCGCGACCTGCTGCCGGTCGAGTTCGTGGACGCGCTCGCGCTGCTCCAGCACCGGGTCGCGCCCGCGCCGTGGGCCGAGGTCGAGGCGGTACTGGTCGCCGAGTTGGGCGCGCCGGTGTCCGACGTCTTCGCCGAATTCGACCCGGAGCCGCTGGCGGCCGCGTCGATCGCCCAGGTGCATCGGGCCCGGTTGTGCTCGGGCGGCGAGGTCGTGGTGAAGATACAGCGCCCCGGAATCGGGCCGATCGTCGAGCGGGACCTGGACATCCTGGCCCGGCTCGCGGTGAGTCTGGATCGGCGCACCACATGGGGACACGCCCTCGGACTGGTCGAGTTGGCCGACGGCTTCGCGGTCGCGTTGCGCGAGGAGCTGGACTTCCGGATCGAGGCGCGCAACACCGCCGCCGTGCTGGCCGCCGGGTCCGGGCGGCGGGATCCGAATCTGACCCTGCCCCGGCCGCACCCCGAGTTGAGCACCGCGCGGGTGCTGGTCCTGGACCGGCTGGACGGGATACCGCTGGGGACCGCCGTACGGACGCTCGACGAACGCGGGGCCGACCGGGGGAAGTTGGCCCGTACGCTGCTCGGCGAGTTGTTGCGGCAGATCATGTTCGACGGGGTGTTCCACGCCGACCCGCATCCGGGCAACATCATGCTGCTGAGCGACGGCCGGTTGGCGCTGCTCGACTTCGGCTCGGTGGGCCGGATCGACGCGCAACTGCGCGGTGCATTGCAGGATCTGCTGCTGACGCTCGGCCGGGCCGATCCCGCCGCGATGTCCGACGCGCTGCTGCGGGTGGTGACCCGCCCGGCGGAGTTGGACGAGCAGCGGCTGCAACGTGCGCTCGGCCAGTTCATGGCCCGCCATCTCAGCGCGGGTCTGGCGCCGGACATGGCCATGTTCACCGACCTGTTCCGGCTCGTGTCCGCGTTCGAGCTGACCGTGGCGCCGGAGATCGCGGCGGTGTTCCGGGCGCTGGCCACGGTCGAGGGCACGCTCACCGGGATCGAACCGGGCTTCGACATCTTCGCCGAGGCACGCGGCTATGCGACCGCGCACGTCACCGAACAGTTCGAACCGGGCAGCCTGCGCGACGCGGCGACGAGCGAACTGCTGCACCTGCTACCGGTGTTGCGCCGACTTCCGCGCCGCTTCGAGCGGCTGACGGGGGCGCTGGAGGAGGGACGACTGGGCGTCAACGTACGGCTGTTGGCCGACGAGCGCGATCGCCGGGTGGTCACCTCTATGCTGCATCAGACGCTGCTGACCGTGCTGGGGGCGACCGCCGGGATCATGGCGGTCCTGCTGCTGGGCACCGAGGGCGGGCCGCGTGTGGGCGAAAGTGTGGGGCTGTACCAGGTGTTCGGCTACAACCTGCTCGTGGTCAGCTGCGTACTGGTGTTGCGGGTGTTGTTCACCATCTTCCGTGCGGAGCGGGTCGAGACCCGGCGCTGACGCACCGCCGCGCTCCGTACCGGAATCGGTGATGCCTCGCACCGATCGGTGACGTTGTGCACGGTCGCGGCGACTCTTCGGTATCTTTCCGTTTCATGATCATTTCGATGGTCGTGCGCCACACCCGTCCCGTCCTTCGTCCGTCCCACGACGACCCATGCATCCAGGGGGAATCCCGTATGAAGCGTTGGCCCGCCGCCCTCGTCCTCGCGTTCGGCATCACCGTCGGCGCCGGTGGCGCCCACAGCGCGGTCGCCGCGTCCACGCACACCCCGGCCTGCGTGGCCGACGCCTCGCCCGGCCACACCCGCCGGCATCTGCCGGTGGCGGAGATCTTCGTGACCGACAACACCGCCGTGATCGGCGATCCGAACGATCCCCGACTGCGCACGCAACTGAACCGCTTCGCCTGCCAGGTGCGCGCGACGATCCGCGCGCACGGTGGCGACCCGGACAAGTCCTCGTTGCTGGACGGGGTGTTCTGGTCCGGCGAGTCGCAGAGCGTCACCTACGAGCGCTCGCGCGAGTTCGACGTCGACGGCCTGGACGCGGCGGAGCTGAACCACATCGCCGACGTGCTGCGCAAGCGCTACGACCAGGAGTCGGTGCTCACCTTCGAGTACCTGCGCGCCGACTCCCCGCGCGCGGACGCGATCGAGGTCGAGGTGCCGGACGTGAGCGTGCGGCGGCTGCACGACGGGCTCGCCGCCGACCCGGAGGCGCGCGAACGTCTCTACGGCGGCTCGGTCACGGTGCGCGGTGGCAAGCTGATCCTGGTCGCCGACCGCGCGGACGCGGCCCTGGTCGAGCGCTTCGTCGCCACCCTGGGCGGCGACTGGTCGTCGGCCACGGTCCACTACGGGGACCGGGAGTTCGTCGGCTAGCGCGTGTCCGGGGACGGAAAACGTTTGCCGGATGGATCGCGGCGCGGTATTGATGCGGATATGTCACGCACGTTCGCGGATCTGACCGCCGAGGCCGAATCGGTGTCCGTGGCCGGCTGGGACTTCTCCTGGCTGGCCGGACGCGCCACCGAGGCCCGCCCTACGTGGGGATACCAGCGGCTGATGGGCGAACGCCTGGCCGGTGTGTCCGCCGCCCTCGACATCCAGACCGGCGGCGGGGAGGTGTTGGCCGGCGTACCGAGGTTGCCGCCCACCATGGTCGCCACCGAGTCGTGGCCGCCGAACGTGGCCAAGGCCACGGAGGTGTTGCACCCGCTCGGCGCGGTGGTGGTCGCCGACGCCGACGAGCCGCCGCTGCCGTTCGCCGACGCCGCCTTCGACCTGGTCACCAGCCGCCATCCGGCGACGATTTGGTGGTCGGAGATCGCCCGCGTGTTGCGGCCCGGCGGCACCTATCTGGCCCAGCATGTCGGCCCGGCGTCGGTGTTCGAGCTGATCGAATACTTCCTGGGCCCGCAGCCCGAGGCGCGCAGGGGTCGGCACCCGGACACCGAGAGCGCCGACGCGCGGGCCGCCGGTCTGGAGATCGTCGATCTGCGGACGGAACGGCTGCGGATGGAGTTCTTCGACGTCGGCGCGGTCGTCTACTTCCTGCGCAAGGTGATCTGGCTGGTGCCCGGCTTCGGCGTGGACGCCTACCGGGACCGGCTCCACGACCTGCACGAACTCATCGAACGGGATGGACCGTTCGTCGCGCACTCGACCCGGGTGCTGTTCGAGGCGCGGCGACCCGACTGAGCCGGCCGGGGGCGCGCGGGCTCCGCGCCGGGGACGAGCGCCGGGGTACGCCGGGGCGGACCCCGGCCACACAGGCCCGGGCGGGTGACATGCCGTAGCCCCCGACCGATCCCGGCGTTGAGCACGGTATGACCCAGACTCGACGCGTCATCGCCGCCGTGGTCCTGGCGACGGGCGCCGCCGCACTCGCCACCCCCGTCGCGAACGCGGGCACCCCGCCCCCGGACATCGCCCTCACCACCCCGGACAACACGGCCTCGGCCGCCGACGGCATCACCCCGCAGCAGGCCCTGGGCACCGCCATGAGCTCCCTCGTCGGCGGCCTCGCCCACTGACCCCCGAAGCCCGCGACGGCCCCGTCCGCCGCCGGCCGGGCCCGACCGCCGTCGCCCCTCCCTCCGGGGCGCGGCGGTCTCCCGTTGCCCGGGGCCGGTTCCCGCCCGGTTCGGTGCGAAACGCCGACGCTCCGGAGATCACCGGTGACTTGCGCTCGTTGCCGCCACCCCGGGAGCGCGAGGCTCGGTGCCCGGTTCGGGGAACAACGCGTGCAGGCGGGCGACCAGTGCGGCGTCCGGAAGGACCGCGCGGCGCGCGTCGGCGGCGATCGGGCAGGACGACATCACCCGCACGCCGTGGCGCAGGCCGTCGTCGTACTCGAACATCACGACGTAGTCCGCCTGGCGACCCGCCCCGGGGCAGGCGAGGCCGCCCGTGGGCAACGCGGGTTGGGTCCGCAGCGCGCGGGCGTACTCGGCCGGATCCGGGAGGGCGCGCGTGCCGGCCAGGTCCGTGCGGTGCCGCGCCGGTCGGTCGTCGCGCGGATAGCGGCACACCACGGCGGAGCGCGGCGTGCCCGGGACGAACGGGTCCGCCGGGGCGGCGCGGTTCGGCAATCGCCAGTCGGGGGTGGTCGGGTCGACCCACCGGGGGCAGCCCTCCGCGTCCACGGGGGCGGGCGGCGGCGCGGGGTTGGCGGTCGCCGAATACCGCGCGGGCGCGTCCCCGGCGGCATTGAGCAGCACGGTCCCGCCGAGGCCGACCGCGATCACGGCGACCGCCGGCGCGGCCCACCGGCGACGTCGGTGAACGCGCGGCGGACTCGGCCGACCGGCCTGCGGCTTCTCGCCCATGACAGCACCCTGACACACGGCCCCGCCCACGTACGCGGCGGGCCAACCGTCCTTCGGCATCGCACGGTTGCCCCGGCGCGCCCCGGCACGGCGTGTGCCGACAGCGGCACGACCCGACCGGGCCGATGTGGCCGGGGTGAGCGGCGGGGTGTGCGACGAAACAGCCGGCCACGTGCGCCGCAGGGGCCGCAGGGGCCGCAAGCGGTGCGAAGCCGACAGGAAAGCCCCGACGGGCGCCGGCCCACGCCGCGGCCGGCGCGAGGCGCGCCGATCAACAGGGCGACCCGGGTTGTTTCGCCGGGTGGCGAAACATTCGGTGGAGCCGGGCCCGGCGGTCAGTCTGTAGCGCATGTCGATGATCGGTTTGCCCCGGCAGTTCGTGCGCACTCGGCGGTTCACCTCGGGTCTGCCCACCGCGTTCACCGTGTCCGACGACGGTGCGTCGGTGCTGTTCCTGCGCAGTCGCTCCGGGGAGGATCCGGTGGGCTGTCTGTGGTGTCTGGACCTCGACACCGCCGCCGAGCGGCTGCTCGTGGATCCCGCACGCTCGGCGAAGGCGACCGGTCGGGCCGGGATCGCCGCGTACGCCACCGACGACGCGGCTCGGCTGGCCGCGTTCGTGCTGCCGGACGGGTTGTGGGTGGTCGACGTGCCGACCGGGCGCGCGCGTCGGTTGCCCGTCGAGGGGCCGGTCGCCGACCCCCGCCCCGATCCGACCGGGCGGCGGATCGCCTATTCGGCCGACGGCGCGCTGCGGGTGATCGAGGTGGACGGGACCGGGGACCGGGCGATCGCCGAACCCGACGGCGCCCACGTGCGTTTCGGGGTCGCCGAGTATGTCGCGACCGCGTCGATCGGCCGCGACCGCGGCTACTGGTGGTCCCCGGACGGTACGCGGCTCCTGGTCGCCCGCGTGGACGAGAGCGAGGTGCCGGTCCGCTGGCTCGCCGACCCGACGGATCCGCGTGTCGCGCCGCGCGCCCTGCGCTACCCGGCGGCGGGCGAGCCCAACGCCGAGGTCACCCTGTGGCTCGTCACGCTCGCCGGTGAGCACATCGAAGTATCCCGGGACCGAGCCGGATTCGAATACCTGACCGCCGCCGGCTGGGACGCCCACGGCCCCTTCGCCGAGGTGCAGACCCGCGACCAGCGCACCGTCCGGGTATTGGCCGTCGACGAGGCGGACGGCCGGACCCGCCTCCTCGCCGAACGGCACGACCCGCACTGGGTGCACCTGCTGCGCGGCACCCCGGTACGGACCGGGTCCGGCGCGCTGGTCGGGCACTCCGACGCCGATGGCACCCGCCGACTCACCCTGGACGGCGTGCCGATCACCCCGGTGGGACTACAGGTGCGCGAGGTGTTCGGGGTGGACGGCGACGACGTGTTGTTCGGCGCTGCCGACGACCCCACGGAGGCCGGGATCTGGACGTACCGACCGGGCGCCGGTGTCGAACGGCTCGACGGGGAGGCGGGCGTACATACCGCCGTGCGCCGCGCGGGCACGCTCGTGCACACGGCCCGGACCCCCGATCGCCCCGGCGCGCGCACGCACGTGCTGCGGGCGGATCGCCCCGCCGTGCCGATCCGCTCGTATCCGGCCGAGCCGGTCCTGCGGCTGCGCGCCACCCGGATCACCACCACCGAACGCGGCCTGCACAGCCAGGTGTTGCTGCCGTCGTGGCATCGCGCGGGCGACCCGCCGCTGCCCGTGCTCGTCGACCCGTACGGCGGTCCGGCCCTCCAGCGGGTCACCGCTCAGCAAGCGCCGATGGCCTTCGTCTCCCAATGGTTCGCCGAGCAGGGCTTCGCCGTGCTGATCACCGACGGCAGCGGGACGCCGGGGCGTGGTCCGGCCTGGGAGCGCGAGGTGGCCGGCGACATCCTCGGCCCGGTGCTCGCCGACCAGGTCGCCGCCTTGGCCGAAGTGGTGCGACGGCGGCCCGAGTTGGACGCCTCGACGGTCGCCGTACGGGGTTGGTCGTTCGGCGCGACACTGGCCCTGGCCGCCGTGCTGCGCCGCCCGGACGTCTTCCACGCCGCGATCGCCGGCGGCGCCGTCACCGATCAGCGCCTGTACGACACGCACTGGCGCGAACGATTCCTCGGCCGTCCCGACGAGCACCCCGAACGTTACGCCGCCTGCTCACCGCTGTCCTCGGCCGCCGAGTTGCGCCGCCCCCTGTTGCTGATCCACGGGCTCGCCGACGACAACGTCTGGCCGGCCAACACGTTGCGGCTGTCCGGCGAACTGCTCGCCGCCGGACGGCCGCACGAGGTGCTGCCGCTGGTCCACACCGGCCACGCACCCACGGACGAGAACCTGTTCGAGAAGTTGTTGGCCCATCAACTCGAGTTCCTGCGGCGCCATTTGCGCCTCCCGCCGCGCTGAGCACTCAGCCGGTCGGCGGCGGGGGCGGCGGGCGGGCTCGTCAGCCGCCGGCGCTCGGGTACGGCCAGGGGTTGGCCTCGCACAGTTCGCCGCCGGCCGCCACCCGGGACTTGGTCTGCTGCATCATCACCGGAGCCAGGCCGCCGGCGGCGCACCCGGTGCTGTGTTGGTGACCCATCCGGTGGCCCACCTCGTGGTTGATCAGCATGCGGCGGTAGCCGAGGAGGTCGTCCCCGTACGCGGTCGAACCCTGGGCCCAGCGCCAGCCGTTGATCATCACCCAGGGTGTGCCGTTGGCGTTGCAGGACACGTTGGACCTGCTGGTGTCGCCCACGATCGGCGAGCAGATCCGGTGCAGGGTGCCGGGGCTGGACAACCGCACCACGAACGACGCGGCGCCGTCGGTGCGGGCGAAGGCGAGCCCGTCCCGGGACCAGCTGCGCGGATCGTTGAGGGTGCGCTGCACCAGTTCGGCGAACAGCGCGCCGTCCAGGGGCAGTCCCTGCTCGATCTCCACCCGATAGGCGACCCGCCGTCCCGGACGCGGGGCCGCCGCCTCCCCGGGCACGGTGACGAACGTGCCGCCGAGCCGCAGGTCGGCGTCCAGGGCGAACGGCACGCTCGCCTGCGCCTCGGGGTCCGGCGAGGCGGATGTCCGTACCGGCAGGTCCCGTTGCGCCGACGGCTCGTCCGGTCTCGGGGTGGCTTCGGGCGGCCGCCCGGTCGGGGCGTCGGGCCGGGCGGCGCCGATGTCCGTGGTCGGTGAGCCGCCGCCGGAGCCATGCGGTATCAGCGCGATCAGGAGCACTACGGCGGTCACCACCCCGGCCACGACCCACGCGCGGGTCACCGACCGCCGGCGGGCGTGCGAGCGGGCCCTCGCCCTGGTTCCCGCGCGGCTCCCGGCCGGGGGGCGTGATTTCGCTCGACGGCCCATGGTGCGCCCACTCACCCCGTCCCCGGTTCGGCTGCCCGCAACCGCCGGGAGATGTCCGACCAGCGCGCGTCCCGCACGATCGCCCGCGCCTGGTCGTCGGTCAACGGCATCCGTCGTTTCTCGTTCGGGATCTCCACCCGGTCGAGCGGCCCGATGGCCCAGAAAAGCCGGAACACGGTCGGCCCCGACGGAATCTGGATGCCCTGTCCCCAGACCACGTCGGCCTCGGTCCTGCGCACGGACTCCGACGCGAAGCGGTCGGCCTCCCCGAGCGGGCCGATGCACTTGAGGTGGTGCCTGCGCCCGTACTCGTCGATCCGAGCGGGCTCGGTGGCGACACCCGGGGCACACGCGGCCAGTTCGCCCGAGCGCAGCGACATCGACACCCCGGCCGGTCCCTGGCCGTTGTCCCAGGTCAGCTCCGCCGAGATGCCGTACGCCGGCGAATACCCGGTCCGTACCGCCGACTTCGTCCCCTCCGTCGGCAGCAGGGCGACGAGCAGGTCGCCCAGTTGCCGCGCGATCACCTCCCGGGCCTGCGCGATCCGGGCCTCGGCCGTGCGGGCGTCCCACCCGGGTCGCGCCTCGGGTACACCGCTCGACGCGGGTGACATCGCGTGCCGCGAGTCGGGTCGGCCCGCGTCCGGGGCGACCGTGGCCGCGACCACCCCGATCGTCACCACCGCGGCCATCGAGGCCACGACGGCGCCCACGCGGATCCACACCCGCCGCCGGCCTCGGGTGGTGGCCCGGGCCACCACCTCGGCCATCGGGCGGGCGTCCTGGCTCGCCAACTCGGCATGCAGTTGCCGCCGGAAGGCCATTTCGAGTCCGGGATCGACGTCGAGCACGACCTCGACGTCGAGGTCGGTGTCCGCTCCGCCGGGGGACCCGTGCCCCGGCTCGGTCCCGGATCGTGGTGTCACCCGATCCGCCGCCATTGCCGCCTCCCGTTCCGGTCGACATCGGTTTCCGTATCGGTTTTCGTATCGGCTTCGGTTTCGCCGTCGTGCTCGGTCTCGCTCGTCACCGCTCTCCTCCGCTCAGCCGATCAGGGGATTGACCTCGAGCGTTCCGCGCAGTCGGGCCAGTGCGCGGGGGCCGGCGCTCTTGACCGCGGAGGTGGACATGCCGAGCATCTCGGCAACCGCCTCCACGCTGTGGTCCTCCCAATACCGCAGCACCACCACCGCCCGGTCCCTCGGCGCCAACCGCATCAGCGCGTCGATCAGGGTCAGCCGTACGTCCGGGAGATCGGCGTCGGCCGCCGCGTCGGGGCGGTGCTCCAGGCCCGCCGCGTCGATGCCGGGCAGCTCGGTGGAACTGAGTCGGCGCCTGCGGTCCAGGTAGGCGTTCAGGAGCACCCGCCTCGCGTACGCGTGCGGCTGGTCGGTGTGCTCTATGCGGCGCCAGGCCACGTACAACTTCTCCAGGGCGATCTGGGTCAGGTCCTCGGCGAGATGCCAGTCGCCGCACAGCAGATACGCCGTCCGGCACAGGCGTTGCGCCGAGGACTCGGCGAACTCGGTGAACCCGTCGCGGCCCTGCCGTCCCATCCCGACCTCCCCTCCTGTCGCGTCCGTCCCTGATCCATACGCATCCCGAGGAGGGGGCGGATGCACGTGTCCTGCGTCACAAGGCCGGCGGGGCGGGCGGGGGTCGCCCTCGCGGGTTCGTACGCGTGTCGCAATCGGTCCCCCAATTGGCATGTCGAGCCGGTCATACCGACATCGATCGCGCCATACGTTGGTTCGGCGCCCGGGAACGGGCGGCGCACCGTCGACCGACCCGGTCGCCGAGCCCGGCCACATCCACCCGAAGGAGCCATCGCGTGCGCGACGTCAAGATCCTGGCCGTCTCCGGCAGCCTGCGCGCCGAGTCGCACAACACCCGGCTGCTGCACGCCGCACGCAAGTTCGCCCCGGGTGGGGTGGACATCGACATCTACGAGGGCCTGCGCGAGATTCCCCCGTACGACATGGACCAGGACACCCCGGGCGATCGGCCCGCCGCGGCCGCGGACCTGCGGCGGCGGATCACCGAGGCGGACGGGCTGCTGATCGCCACACCCGAGTTCAACTACTCGATCCCGGGCGTCCTGAAGAACGCGATCGACTGGGCGAGCACCGACTGGAGCGGCACCGAGGGGCTGCCGCTGCTGCACAAGCCGACCGCGATCATGGGTGCCGCACCCACCAACTTCGGCTCCGTACGGGCCCAGTTGGCGCTGCGTCAGGTGTTCGTCTGGACGCACACCGACGTGGTGGTCAAGCCCGAGGTGATCGCGTTCCGGTCGCACGAGCGCTTCGACGAGGCGGGAAACCTCACCGACGAGACGACCATCGGCCTGCTCCGCGATCTGCTGGTCGCGCTGCGGGACAAGATCGACGCGAAGTAGGCGTCCGGGACTCCTTCGGGGGCGCGGGTGGGGTTTCGCCGTCCCGGGGCGGCGAAACCCCTCCCTTGTTTCGGGTCGACCGGGGGGCTCGAAATTGACCCATCATTTCGGCCTCGCAATGCACCATTGTGAGGGTCGAAAGCGGCCGTAGATTGATGTCGACGAACGGCGGGGCCGGGCGCCGAGGAAGCAACGAGGCGCCCCCACCGACCGTACGCGTCACCTCGATCGGCACGGGTCGACCGATCCACCGCTCTCCCGCACGTCCGCACGCAAGGAGCCACCATGTCCGCGAACACCTCGAACACCGCCGCCGCCACCACCGGCGAGGTCCCCGTCCTGGTCCGTACCCGGGACGCCGAGATCATCCAGGACGGTCCGACCAGCCTGATCACGCTGCTGGCCGACACCCCCGGGCTGACCGCGAACCTGGCCACGTTCCGCAAGGGCTCGCCGGGCGCGCCCGCGCACTTCCACACCCGGGCGAGCGAGATGTTCCACGTCACCGAGGGCACCATGCGCATCCTGCTCGGCGAGGAGATCGTGACGCTGGAGACGGGCGACTTCCTCCTCGTGCCGCCGAACACCACGCACGCCTTCGCCCCGGCCCCGGACACCGAGGCCAAGATGCTGGTGGTCTTCACGCCCGGCATGGACCGCTTCGACTACTACCGCCTGCTGGAGCGGGTGCACCGCGGCGAGGCCGACTTCGCCGAACTGCGCGCGACGTCCGAGCGCTTCGACAACCACTACGTCGACAGCCCGGTGTGGCGCGAGGCCATCGCCGGGAAGTGAACCCACGCACCGCGACGCGGGGCCCGGACCACCTCGCGTGGTCCGGGCCCCGCGTCTTTCACGCGGCCGGACACTACGGATGCATCGCCGCGCCCTTGCAGACCTTGTCCACCGCGTTGCGCGGCCCGTACACGGCGACGCCGACCAGGTCCAGATCGGCGCGCGGCACCGCCCGCACGGCCGCGCGGTTGTCCCGGTCGTTGCCGGTGGCGAACAGGTCCGAGGTGAACACCGCCACCGGCAGGTCCCGGCCGACGGCGCGGGTGTGCGCCGTGGTCAGCAGTTCCTTCCCGACCTCGAAGACCAGTACCGGCTGGCGGAACATCGGCAGGTACGCGGTGTCGTCGGCGTCCGCGTACGGCTCGCCGATCACCTCCGGCACCCGGGTGCCCAGGCCGCTGACCAGGAACGCCGTCACGTTCAGTCGTTGCCAGGCGGCCAGGTCCTCGCGCAGCAGGACGGCGATCTTGGTGTCGAAACGGATGGGCGCGTTCTCGGCGTGCTCGGATTCCATGCCCGGAAGTCTTCCGGGGCCCGCGTCGGCCCGTCTTGTACGATCCTGACATGGTTGCCGGTGCGGAACTCGTGGCGTGGCGGCCACCGGTGGCCGGCGTCACCGAGGTGCTGCACGCGCACATCACCGACCACGCGTACCCGATGCACACGCACGCCGCGTGGACGTTGCTGATCGTCGACGACGGCATGATCCGCTACGACCTGGACCGGCACGAACACGGTGTGTTGCGACAGACCGTGAGCCTGCTGCCGCCGCATGTGCCGCACAACGGGGCCGCGGCCACCGCGACCGGGTTCCACAAGCGGGTGTTGTATCTGGACTCCTCGCACCTGCCCCACTCCCTGATCGGCCCGGCCGTGGACCGACCGGTGTTCGACGATCCGGAATTGCGCCTCCGGCTGGACCGGCTGCACCTGTCGCTGGCGTGCCCCGGCGAGGAGTTTGAGACCGAGAGCAGGCTCGCCTTCGTCGCCGAGCGGCTGCGCACCCACCTGCGGGGCCGGGTCGGCGCACCGCCGCGGGTGCGCGATCCGGGCCTGGCCCGCCGGTTGCGGGACCTGCTGGACGAGCGTTATGTCGAGGGTGTCACGCTGCGCGAGGCGGCCGAGGTGCTGTACGCGCACCCCACCCATCTGATCCGGGCCTTCGGCCGGGAGTTCGGAATCGGTCCGCACCAGTATCTGACCGGCCGTCGGGTCGATCTGGCCCGCACGCTCCTGCTCGACGGCATGCCGGCGCACACCGTCGCCACCGCCGCGGGATTTTATGATCAGTCGCATCTGAACCGGCACTTCAGGCGTGTATTGGGTACCAGCCCGGGCCGGTTCGCGCGGATCGGGGCCGGTGCGGTCGCGATGCGCGGGCGCTCGTCGGCGATCCCGACGACCGCCCCGGGCGACCGCCGCCGACCTCGGCCCGCGCCCCCGTCCGGCACCCCCGTCGGCACCTGACCGGTCCGCGCTCGCCGGCCGATCGTCGGTGAGCTGTGGTGGGGTGGTCCTCGCGATGCCGCCCGGAACCCGGGGGACACGACGGACGGCCGGTGGGTCCGACAAGCAAGGGGAGGCCAACAGTGACGCAGGGAGCCGCGCGGCGATCCGACCCGGCCGCGCAGACACTGCTCGGACTCGCGGTGGCGAGCGGCGAGCCGGGCGACGCGGGCCGGCTGCGGCATCGACTCGGCATGCGCGATCCGGCCTGGTTGGCCGATGCGGCGCTGCCGATCACCGCACGTCGTCGGGCGGTCCACGATCCGGACGTGCCGGTGCGCCGCGCGGTGGCGCGCAACCCCCGGGCCACCCCGGCCGATCTGGCCGCGCTCCTGGAACGGCCCGACCCGGTCGTCGATCGCCTGGTCTACCGGCACGCCACCGCCCTGCCGTGGATGCGCCGGGAAATCCTCGCCCCGGGCCGGCATCCGGACCCGATCGCCCTCGCGGTGTTGTGGGAGGAGATCCGCGCGTGTACCGAAGACCCGCCGGACCACCCGCACTTCGTCGGCGCGGCGGTGGTCTCCGGCATCCCGGCGCTGATCGAGCACGCGCTGCGCACCCAGGGCGCGCGGCTGACCCGCGCCGAACAACTGCGCGGCCTGCTCGGCCTGTTCGCCGAGCCGGAGCGGCTGGACGCGCTGCTCGGCGCGGTGCGGTTTCGGCCCGGCGTGCCGCCCGAGCCGGGCAGCGCGCCCGGGCCCGGTGTCGCCGACCTCGCCGCCGCCGCGCTCGCGTCCGGGGACGACGGGCCGCTGCGGGCCGCGGTGCTCGCCGCGGAGGGCTCCGCCGGGCTGATCGCGGGGCTGCGGGCCGGCGAGCCGGAAACGACCTGGCGCCGGCACATCGACTGGACCCGGCTGCCGGCCGCGCACCGCGCCGACCCGCTGCCCGAGTCGGCCGCCGTCGCGCTGGCCGCCCGGCCGGACTGTCCCGAGGTGCTGCTCGCCGAGCTGTATCGGGCCCACCCGGCCGCGGTGGCGCGCGTCGCCCGCCCCTCGGTCGCCCTCCTGGAGGCCGCGGTGCACCTGCCGGGCCATGTCGAGGCGACCCGGATCGCCGCCGCTGCCGCCGCGTCCGCACCGGCCGACGAACGACACGCCGCGCCGATCCCGAGCCGCGTCGCCCCCGCCCGCGTCGGGGTGGCCATGCTCGCCGAACTCCCGCCCGGCCGCCCGCTCGCCGAGTTGATCCACCGTCACCTGGGTTGTTCGGCCGACCGCTGGGCCCGCCTGCGCGGCGCGCTGTCCCGCTACCGGGGCACCCTGGCCGACCTGCTGGCGGGCATCGCCGACGACACCGTGCCCGGCCCCGGAAACGCCCCGCCCCCGGCGCTGTCCCGGCCCTACCGCTTCCTGCTCCACGCCGCCCCGGCAGAGGATCTACGCGCCCTGCTGCCGCACCTGCCCGACGAGTTGCTGCGCGACCTGCTCGGCCGCGGCCCGCTCCCCGAGCACGTCTTCGACGCCGCCCTCGCCGGCCGCGACCCGAAGGTCTGCGCGGCGTTGGCGGCCAACTCGGGCCTGGATCCGCGCCGGCTGGGCCGGCTCGTCGGGCTGGACGAACCCCGCGTGAACGCCGCGGCGTACCGCAACCACCACTGCCCGCTCACCCTGCGCCGCCGCATCGCCTCGGGCGCACCGCGCACCGCGGGTCGGACCGAACCGGTGCCGCTGGACCCGGCGTTGCGCACCGAACTGCTCGACTGCGCGGACCCGCGCCGGCTCACCCCGCTGGTGGTCAGCGGCGACCCGGAGCTGGTGCACGCCGCGCTGTACGCGTTCCCCTCCGCCGACGCGCGGGCGTTCGCGTTCCTGAAGGTGTGGCGACGCGGCGGCCCCGACGCGGCCCGGCGTCTGGTGGAACTGATCGGCGGACTCGGGCCCCACCGGGCCGAAGCTCTCCCGGACCACCTCGAATCGGCGGACGGGCCGGGCCGGTTGGGCGCGGTGCGCATCCCGTACGAGGACCCCGACGCACTGGCGAACGTGCTGGCCGGCGCGCGCGGGCGCAACGCCACCCGCCGGCTCCTGGCCACGCTGGTGCACGAACCGTACGCGTACGACCTGCCGCGCCTGGTCGCCCGGCATCGCGAGACGCCCTTCGCGCCCGAGTCGATCGACGAACTCCTGCGCCACGAGGACGCCGTCGGCGAACCGGCCCGCCTGCTGCGCCTCGCGGTGGTCAACCGGGCCTGCGGGACGGCCGCCGAGGACCTGAACCGCGAGCCGATCGACCGGCTGCGCGAGGTCGCCTTCCACCGCACCGACGCCGGCTGGGTGAACGACTGCGTCGAGCACGAACTCCTGGACCCGATACGCCTGGTGGACACCGCCCGCCCGGCCGGCGAGGTGTTGCGCGCGCTGCCCAAGCTGACCCGGGACACCGTCGCCGCACCGGTCCGGGCCCGAATCGGCGCGCTGGTGCGGACCCGGCTCGCCGGGCACGTCGAGGCAACCGTGATCGCGCTGGGCCTGCTCGACTCGTTCGCCGGCACCGTCGGCGAGCTGATCGATGTCGCCGCCCAGGCCGCAGGCCCGCCGCCCGGGCCCGGGCAACGCGCCGCCGACGACGCCCGGATCGCCGAATCGGCGCGCGAACCGGCCGCGTCCACACCGGCGTCGCGCACCCCCGAGCAGGTCGGGCCGATGTTGCCGACCCGGTGCGGGCGACGCGGCGCGCCGGACCGAAGTTGTGCGCTGGCCGCCGCGCATCTGCTGCGGTCGATGGTGCCGGGCGCGCCGATCCCCACCGATCCGGCCGTGCTCACGGTCTTCGCGGAGACCCCGGAGGCGGATGTACCCGGGCTGGCCCACCCGGACTGGTTGCGCGCGGCCTGCGCGGCGGCTCCCGTGGACCTGCCGCGCGAGCGGTTGGCCCGGCGCGATCCGGTCGGCTTCCGCGCCGGCGCCTCGGCCTCGGTGCGCTACCGTGCCGGGCTGGTCGGCCCCGCCGAGTTGATCGCCGGCACCCCCGCCCGGGCGTTGAGCGCCGCGCGGCCGGGCGAGTTCTCCCAGCTCGCCCGGGAACCGCTGACGCGGGCGGTGCGCGCGCTGCTCGCCGAACACCTCGGCCACGACCCGCGCCGCTGGCTCGCCGCACTGGCGGTGATGGACAGCGACGGCGGCGAACTGCCGCTGCCCAAGCTGCTGGAGCGGGTCACCGCCGGCGCACCGGAGCCGCCGGGCGACGGGCCGCCCCCGGTGCTCTCCGACGCCGGGTCGGCCCTGCTCGTCTACGCCGACGTGCGGGTGCTGCGCGCCGTCCTGCCACTGCTCGCGCCCGGCGCGCCGAGCATCCTGGCCCGCGACGCCGAGCGGGGTCGGCATGTCACCGCCGACCTGGTCGAGTACGTGCTCGGCCTGACCGACGTCGAGCCCGCGCTGATCCTGGCCGAGGGCGAGGCCCGCTCGCCGCACACCCGACACGTGCGCGAACGCCTGCTGGCCCGGCGCGATCCGGCGCTGGACGACCGGCTGTACGGCGATGTGAGGCGGCGCGGCGACGCGGCCGAGCGGCGGCGGATCCTGGCCCGGGCCGCGGACGACCCCCGGCCGCTGTCCGCCGCGCTGCGGGCCCGGCTGCTCGAACCCGGCGTGTTCTCGGCGTATTGGGTGGACGCGCTGCGGGTCACCGTCGAGGCGGCCGACGCGGACGTGGTCGAACCGGCCCTGGCGGCGATGTCCGGGAAGTTGTCCCTGCTCGACCAACTGATCGCGGCCCGCAACGTGTTGCGCTTCGGCGGCGCGCACCGGCTACGCGCGGTGATCGATCGCGGCCTCCTGGGCAGCGGCGCCGCCAGGATCGCCGGCAAGGCCCTGGAGGCGCACGATCGGGCGCTCGACGCCCCGCCGGCCGGGGGGCGGGCCGGGCCGGACGGGTCCCCGCCCGCGCGCGCCGCGCTCGACGTCGGGCTGTCGGTGCTGAGCGAGCGGGTCGAGCGGGAGTCGTCGCCGGCCCGGCTGGTGGCCCGGCTGCGCGGGTGCCGGCGACTGCCGGACGCGGAGCGGGTCCTGGATCGGCCGTACCGGCGCGACTGGGCGCTGCTGGCGCGCGAGCACGCGCGCGAGCCGTGGCCGGCGGGGGTGCGGCACGCGCTCGCGAGCCGGCCGGACGCGCCCGACGAGATCGTCCTGTCGATGCTGGCCGACCTGCATCCGGCGGAGGCGTTCGCCGCGGCCCGGCGCGGCCCGCGCACCGCCCGCGCCGTCGCCGCGCTGGTGGTACCCGACGGCGGCACCGCCGAGTGGCACGCGGAGGTGGAACGCCTGGTCGAGGCGGGCCTGTTGACCGGCCGCGACCTGGTGCACGAGGTCGGCCACGCGGAACGGGCGCTGCGCTACCTCGCCGACGCCCTGGCCCGGGTCGACCTGGCCGGGCCGGTGCGCGCGGCGGTCGACGCGGCATACGTGGAGGTCACCGTACTGGCCGTCGACCTGCTGGGCACCGAGGACCGCTCGTGGCAGCGCCTGTTCGCGGCACTGACCGAACACGACGAACACTGGCGCCGCGCGCACGGCCGGGCCGCCGGCATCGCCGGCCTGCTGACGTACGCGGCCCGCGAACCGCTGGGACCGGCCTGACATCGGGCCGGTCCCGTCCGCGAGCGGCCTCAGCCGGCCAGGTTCTTCTCCAGGTCGCCCAGGATCGAGTTCGCCGCGACCACGCCGAGGCCGAGGTACCAGGTCTCGTCGGGGACCGTGACGGCCTTGCCCTTCTCCACCGCGCCGAGCTTCTTCCACAGCGGGTTGTCGGTGACCCTGCCCTGCGCGGTCTTGTCCGCCGGGCCGTAGGTGCCGACGAAGATCCGGTCGGCGTCCGCCTCGGTGATCCGCTCCTCGGACAGCTCCACCGCCAGGTCGTCGATGTTCTGGTTGGCCGGGCGCGGCAGGCCGACGTCCTGGAGCACCGTGCCGATCAGCGACTTGTTCGCGTACAGGCGGATCTTGCCCGGCATGAACCGCACCATCGAGATGGTCGGCTTGTTCGGACCCAGCTTCTCGCCGAGCGCCTTGGCCCGGGCCTGGTAGGCGTCCAGCTGCTGCTTCGCCTCGGCGGTCTTGTCCAGGGCCGCGGCGTTGAGCAGGAAGTTCTCCTTCCAGGTGTAGCCGGGGCGCACCGAGAACACGGTCGGCGCGATCTTGGCCAGCGTGGCGTACTGCTGTTCCGCGCGCAGCTTGCTGCCCAGGATCAGGTCGGGCTTCAGGTTCTCGATCGCCTCGAGGTTGAGGCTGTTGATCGTGCCGACCTTGGCCGGCTTGCCGGCCTTGCCCTCCAGGTAGGCGGGCAGTTCCTGGGAGCCGTCGGTGAACGCGACACCGACCGGCTGCACACCGAGCGCGGCGACATTGTCCAACTCGCCGGTGTCCAGCACGACGACCCGCTTCGGCCGCTCCTTCAGCACCACGTCGCCCATCGCGGTCCGGATGGTGCGCGGGTACTGTCCCGGCGCCGCGTCGGTGCCCAGGCCCGTGGTGACCTGACCGGCGTTGCCGAACTCCTTGCCGCCGGCGGCGACGGCGGGCTTGCCGCCCTTGTTCGCGTCGGACGAGTCCGAGCTGCCGCAGGCCCCGGTGAGCAGGGCGGCGGACAGGGTCACGGCGACGGCGGCGATCCGGCGGCGGGGTATCGGCATGGGTGCTGGTTCCTTGGCGCGTGGGGGACGCGGGCCGAGCGCCGCGGTGCGGCGGCGATCGACCCACCTGTGTTCAGGTAAGGCTTACCTTTCCTCACCCTAGAGGATGGTTGGCGCGGAACCGCCATCAGGGGTGAGAACGGGCATCCGGAACACGCGGTCGCATCCGTTGACGTGCGCTCGGTGAGGGCGCGAGACTCGGACGTCCGGGGAGGTGGGGACCGTGGCAATCACCGAGCGGACCGGACCGCCGGACTTCGAGGCGATCCGCCACGCGGAATACGGCTACCTCGACGACCAGGGCCTGGTCTACCTCGACCACACCGGCGCCGGTCTGGCCGCACGCCGCCAGTGGCGGGCGCACGCCGCACGCATGGCGGGCCGTACCTACGGCAATCCGCACTCCGAACACCCGGCGTCGGTCGCCGCCACGGAGCTGGTCGAGCACACCCGCCGGGCGATCCTGGCGCACTTCAACGCCGATCCGGACCGCTACGCGGCGGTGTTCACCACCAACGCCACCGGCGCCTGCCGACTGGTCGGCGAGGCCTACCCGTTCCGGCGCGGCACCCGCTTCCTGTTGCCGATCGACAACCACAACTCGGTGAACGGGATCCGCGAGTACGCCCGCGCCCGCGGCGCCCGCACCGAGTACATCGGCCTGTCCGGGCCCGAACTGCGCCTGGACGGCGAACGATTACGCGCCACGCTGGCCCGCCGCCGGGGCCTGTTCGCGTTCCCCGCGCAGAGCAACTTCACCGGCGTACGCCACCCCCTGGAGTGGATCGACGTCGCCCACGAGCACGGCTGGGACGTACTGCTCGACGCGGCCGCGTACGTGCCCACCAACGTGCTCGATCTGGCCGTCGTGCAACCGGAGTTCGTCGCGGTCAGCTGGTACAAGGTGTTCGGCTACCCGACCGGCGTGGGCGCGCTGATCGCCCGTCGGGACGCGCTGGCCCGACTGCGTCGGCCGTGGTTCGCCGGCGGCACGATCGAGGCGGTCAGCGCCCAGGGCGGCTGGCATCGGATGGCCGACGACGAGTCCGCGTACGAGGACGGCACGCTCAACTTCCTGGCCGTTCCCGACGTCGCGCAGGGCCTGGCCTGGGTCGAGGAGGTGGGCGTGACGGCCATCCACGAGCGGGTCGCCGCGTTGACCGCGCATCTCCTCGCCGGGTTGGCCGGGTTGCGCCATCACGGCGGCGAACCGCTGGTGCGGGTGTACGGGCCGGGCACGACGGACGAACGGGGTGCGACGGTGGCGCTCAACGTCCTGGACGCCGCCGGGCGGGTGGTCGACGAGCGGGTCGTGGCGCGTGACACCGCCGCCGCCCGGATCTGCGTGCGCACCGGCTGCTTCTGCAATCCCGGCGCGGGTGAGGCGGCGTTCGCGATCGGCCGACGCACGCTGCGCGGCGCGGTGTTGCGCACCGCCGCGTCCGGCGGCACCCTCGACGACTATCTGACCCGGCTCGGTCTGCCCTCGGGCGGCGCGGTCCGGGTCTCGCTCGGCCTGCCGTCCACCCGCGCCGACGTGGACGCCTTCCTCGACTTCCTGGTCCGCACCTACCGCGACCGGCCGGTCGACCCGAACGGACTGGCCCCGCGGCTGCGCTGCTGACCGCGCCCGCGCGGGCTCACCGCCCGGCCCGGGGGCAGCGGCGGGCCAGCACGACGCAGGTCGCGGCGACGAACAGCGCGGCGCAGCCCGCGAGTACCGCCCAGCCGAGCAGCGGCGAGTGCTCGAAGCTGTCCCCGTACGAGGCCAACAGTGGCGGCCCGAGCGGGGAACGGCTGTGCGCCCAGCGGCCGGACAGGTCCAGGTCGCTGCCCAGCGCCTCGAACGCCCACCGGTTGGTCATCGCGTAGCTGAGCGTGTGTCCGATCGTGGGCATCCGGGGCACCGGGACGAACGCGCCGGAGAAGAGCACCTGGGGAAAGCACAGCAGCGGCAACATCAGCGTGGCCTGGCCCACTTCGGTCACCGCGGCGGAGGTGAGCAGTCCGAGCGCGAGCGCGGCGGCGGAGGCGAGCAGCAGCGTGACCAGGAGGGATCCGTACACGCTCCAGGACGCGGCGGGCAGCCGGTTCATCCCGCGCAGCACGGCGAGCAGCAGTACGTCGGCCGACACCAGGATCGGCAACAGCACGGTGAACTTGGCCGCGAGGTACGGCCCGATCCGCAGTACGGTCAGCCGTTCTCGGCGCACGATCGGCAGTTCCACGCAGATCTGCAACAGCCCGTAGGTCAGCCCGAAGAAGAAGCCGCCGAACGCGATCCAGAACAGGATCATCGCCGCTCCGGACGGACTCGGCGCGAGCGGGTCGAAGGCGCCGGGGCGAAAGAGCATCGCGAACATGGCCACGATCACCAGCGGCGAGCCGATCAGCATCGCGGCGGTCAGCCGGTCCCGGGTGATCAGTTCGAGATCGCGGCGGGCCAGGATCGACCATTGGCGCAGCGGGTGATCGGCTTTTCCGGCGCCACGGGCCGGACTCGGCCCGCGGACGCCCGGGGGTTTCCGGGCGGCGGGACGTGGCTCGAACGCGCGATCGGATGTGGGCATCGACCCGCCGACCGGGCCCGACCTGCCTCCCGTTCCGGCTGTTCGCTCCAATTCGGGTTCCAGGGCACCCAGTTCGGGTTCGAGTAACAGTTCCGGCTCACGATCCGCGTCCACGCTCGCGCCCCGGGACGCCACCGCGGCGTACACGTCGGCCTCGGTCGCCACGCCGAAGTGCGCGCACATCGCCCGGGGATCGCCGACGTAGGCGAGCCGTCCGTCGGGCGCCAGGAACGCCACCCGGTCGCAGCGGGCCAAGTCGGCCGGGGCGTGTGTGGTGAGCACGACGGTGGTACCCGCGCGGGCCAACTCGTGCAGCAGGGCCATCAGTTCGGCCGCGGCGGCCGGGTCCAGGCCGGACGTCGGCTCGTCCAGGAACAACACCCTGGGCCGGGTCAGCAACTCCACCGCGATGCTCGCCCGCTTGCGCTCGCCGCCGCTGAGCGTGCCCACCCGCTGATCCGCGCGCGCGGTCAGCCCGAGCGCGGCCAGGGTGCGCTCGACGGCGTCGGCCGGCCCCTCGTCGGCCGGTGCGCGCAGCGCCGCCGCGTAGCCCAGGCTGTGCGCCAACGGCAGCGCACGGTGCAGGATGTCGTCCTGCGGGACAAAGCCCAGGGCGCGCGCGTCGGGCCGCCCGCCGTCGTGCCGCACCTCGCCCGCACTCGGCGGCCGGATCCCGGCCAGGGTGTCCAGGAGCGTGGTCTTGCCCGACCCGCTGCCGCCCGCGATCGCCGACACCTCACCGGCCTCGGCGACCAGCGAGACGCCGCGAAGCACGGTTCGCCCGCCGACCGTGCGCTCCACGTCGCACGCCGCGACCCGTATCCCGTGCCCTGACATGAGCGCCCTCCGACGACTGCCCCCGAACCATCGACGGATCATGTATAGCCCGTGCGTCCGGCCCCGGACACCCCGCCGGGGACGATCGGTGTCGGGTCGCCGAGGTTCGTCGGCGCCGGGTCAGTCGTCGAGCAGCCGCATCCGGTGGGCCAGCGCGGCGGCCTCGCCGCGGGTGGACACCTCCAACTTGGCCAGGATGTTGGACACGTGCACACTCGCCGTCTTGACGCTGATGAACAGCGTCTCGGCGATCTGTCGGTTGCTCCGCCCGTCCACGAGCAGGCCCAGCACCTCCTGCTCACGGGGCGTCAGATCGCCCGCCTGGTGCGCCGGTCGGGCGGTCGGGCCCGCGCCGGCGCGGCCGAACGGTTCGAGTCGGGCCCGTCGGGCGAGCAGTTCGATACGTTCGCGCAGCGGCACGGTGCCCAGGCGCACCGCCGTCTCGTGGGCCCGGCCGAGCACCTCGGCGGCGGCCGCCCGTTCGCCGGCGGCCACGAGCGCGGCGCCGAGGTCGGCCTGTGCCTGCGCGGTGGGATAGGGCTGCGTGGTCGCCTCCCAGCCCGCCACCACCTCCCGCCACCGGTCCGCGGTGTCGGTGCCCTCGGCGCGGTCCAGGCACGCGGTCAGGGTGCGTGCCTGGGTGCGGTCCAGCGCGCAGTCCTGGGCCAGTGCCGCGCCCGCCGCCCGGATCCGCGCGAGGTCGGCCCGGATCGCCTCGGTCGGCTCGTCGTCGGCGTACGCACGTGCCGCCTCGATCAGCAGCGGGAAGGCGAACCGCTGGTTGCCCACGCCGAACCCGGCCCGCAGTTCCGCGTCCAGGATCTCGGCCACCTCGGCGCGCCGGCCCCGCGCCCGGGCCAGCGCGATCGCGGCGCCGGACTGCGGGATGCGGTGTTGCGCCTCCTGGTGCCTGCCGCGTGCGCTCTCGTGCGCGTGGGTCAGCGGGGCCGCCGCCCCGGCGATGTCGCCGCGGACCAGGTGGGTCATGGCCAGCATGCGTTCGGCGTGGCCGGTGGCGCAGCCGTCGGCGTTGTGCTCGCGGATGTCGTCCACCGTCCGGGCCACCTCGTCCCAGCGGCCGAGCGAGAACAGGCTCTCCGCGAGGTTGCCCAGGAGGAACGCGCCGGTGTTGCGGACCACCCCGCGTTCGCGGGACAGGTCGAGCGCTCGGTGGAGCGCGGCGACCGACTCCTCGTGGCGGCCGACACCCTCCAGGACGGAGGCCCAGTTGCCGAGCACGTAGATCAGCGTGTCCGGCTTGCCGCCCGTCGCCGCCTCCGCGACGCGGACCGCCTCGAGGCCGTACGCGAGCGCCTGCGTCTCGTCCGGCTCGCCGGACCCGGTCAGGAACCACGACAGCGCCTGGAGCGTGCCGGCGATCATGTCCTGGTCGTCGAGGCGGCGGGCTATCTCCAGGACCTGCCGGGCGATCCGCAGGGCCTCCCGGACGTGTCCCTCCAGGAAGTGGGCGCGGGCGCTTCGCAGGGCCACGCCCGCGTACTCGATCGAGTCGGGTCGGTCCTGCAACAGGCCTTCGGCGTGCTCCAGTTCGACCATGCCGGAGCCGCGGCCCAGCCGGCTCAGCGACTTCGCCCGCTGGGTCCACAGCAGCGCCGCCCGGAGCGGGTCGCGCTCTTCGTCGACGAGGTCCAACGCGTGGCGCAACAGGGCGAGTTCGCGATCGCCGGAGTTGTCGTAGCGGGCCGCGACGATGGCGCCGTCCAGAACCTGCGCGAGCGTGGTGCCGGTGGACTGCTCCGGGTCGGGGACCATGTCCCACATCGCGATCGCCCGCTCGTACAGTTCCCGGGCCTCGCCGAAGGCGTACCGGTCGGCGGCGGCGACCGCCGCGGTCAGGCTCGCGGGCAGCGCCTCGGCGGGGCGGCCGGCGGCGGTCCAGTAGCGGGCCCGGCGCTCCACGTGGTCGCGGTGCGGGGACAGTTCGCCGCGCTCCACCAGGGTGTCGTGGGCCCGGGCGAACGCCGCGTACATCCGGGTGCGCTCGCCGGGCAGCAGGTCGCCGAGTGCCGCCTCGCCGACGAGCGCGTGCCGGAAGGTGTAGCCCTCGCCGTCCGCGTCGGAGACCAGGACGTGCCCCGACACGGCCGCGCGCAGCGCCGTCTCCAGGGTGTCCGGGTCGAGACCGGCCACCTCGGCGAGCAGCCGGTGCTCCACGCCGATGCCGCCGACGGCGGCCAGCCGGACCACCCGGCGGGCCTGTTCGGGCAGTTGTTCGATGCGGATCAGGAGCAGGTCGCGGAGCGTGTCGGACAGGTCGGTGAGCCGCCCGTCGCGGATGCCGGCGGCCAGTTCCTCGACGAAGAACGCGTTGCCCTCGGAGCGTTCGAACACCTGCCGGGCGAGGGCGCGCGAGGGGGTCTCGCCGAGCAGGCCGGTGAGGTGCTTCTCCACCTGCGGCAGGGTGAGCCGGCCCAGTTCCACCCGGGCCACCGAGCGGATGCGTTCCAGCTCGGCGACCAGGCGGCGCATCGGGTGGCTGCGGTCCATCGCGTCCGCGCGCAGCGTGCCGACCAGCAGGATCCGTCCCCGACGCAGCGAGCGGACCAGGAACGCGAGCAGTTCGCGGGTGGCCGAGTCGGCCCAGTGCAGGTCCTCGAAGGCGATCACGAGGGTGCGGTCCTCGCCGGCGCGCTCCAGCAGGCGCAGCGCGGACTCGTACAGCCCGGCCCGCTCGGGGGCGGGGCCCACGACGGGTTCGGCGGCGAGTGTCGGCGAGATCCAGGCCAGCTCGCGGCGGCGGTCGCCGACCACGGCGTCGAAGCCGTCGCCGAGCGTGGTCGCCAGCGCCCGCAGGATGGCCGAGAACGGCGCGAACGGCAGGCCCTCGGCGCCCAGTTCGAGACAGGCCCCGACCGCGACCACGGTCGGCTGCGACCGATCGGCGGCACCGGCCAAAAACTCGTCCAACAACCGGGTCTTCCCGACCCCGGCCTCCCCGGTGAGCAATACGACCCGGGGCTCCCCGCCATCGGCCTCGCCGAGCGCCTCGACAAGTCGCCCCATCTCGGACTCACGACCAACGAACAGCGGCACCCCGACAAGAACAGTCACACAACGCAGCTTCCCACGCCCCGCGGGCCCTCGGGCCGGCGGATCCGTGCTGGGCGGAGGGCGGCGGGTGGTGTTGCGCCGGGTCAGGCGGTGGACCGGGTTCGGTGGAGCCATTCGGTGCGGGTGATGGTGTATTCGACCTCGCCGTGTTCGGAGCCCTCGATCGGCTCGGGCCAGTTGTCGAAGTATGTGCGTCGCAGGGTCAGGCCCAGCTTTTCCAGCACCCGTCGCGACGCCCGGTTCACGAACATCGTGTTCGCGGTCACCTCGCGCGGTCCCGGCTCGGCGAAACCCCGGTCGAGCAGCGCCCCCGCGCCCTCGGTCGCGTAGCCCAGCCCCCACGCGTCACGACGCAGGCGATATCCCAGCTCGACCACGTCGACACCGTCCTCGGCGAGCGGACGCAGCTCGAACCACCCCACGAACCGCCCGCCGTCCCGCTCCCGCGCGGCCCAGAAGCCCGGCCGCCCCCACGCCGGGTACACGTGCCGCAACCGAGGCAGGACCCGCTCGCGAACGACCTCGACCGACGTCGGCCGCCCGCCGTCGATGAAGCGCATGACCTCCGGATCGCCATCCAGCTCGACCAGATGCGTCAGGTCCGACTCGACGAACGCCCGCAACTCCAGCCGCGGCGTCTCCAAAAAGATCGACATCCCGCCATCCTGGCCGAAGCACCGGCGCCGAGCCGGCGAATTTACCCGGCCGGCGACCCCGGTGCCTGCTCGGTCGCCCGGCCCTCGTAGCATGGCCGGCGATCCTCTCGCCGCTGGGCGCTCATGGCGGGGCAATCTCCCCGGAAGGACCCGATCCATGGCCGCCGTCGCGACCCGGCTCCGCATCTCGTCCCGCCTCGCGCGCGCCGGCGGTATACGCGGCGGCCGCATATCCGGTGTGCGTGCCGGCGACCGGTGGGTCGCCGTCGGGTTCCTCCTGCTCGCCATCTGGCTCTACCACGACCTCTGGGCCGATCTCGATCACGCCTATCTGGCCTCCGCCGGCCAGGACCAGAACATGTGGGAGTGGTTCTTCGACGCCACCGCCGACGCGGTGCGCGACCTGCGCGATCCGCTGATCTCGGACCTGCAGAACCACCCGCTGGGCGTCAACATGATGGCCAACACGGCCATGCTCGGCCTCGGCGTGCCGCTGACCCCGGTCACCCTGCTGTTCGGCCCGACCAGCACGTGGGCCCTGGTGCTCACCGGCGGCCTGGCCGCGAGCGCGTTCGCCTGGTACCGGCTGTTCATCCGCCACCTCGTGCGCCATCGCGCCGCTGCGGTGGTCGCCGGCGGGTTCTGCGGGTTCGCGCCGCCGATCGTCGCGCACGGCAACGCGCATCCGAACTTCGTCGTGCTCTTCGTGATCCCGCCGATCATCGGCGTGGTGATCCGGCTGTGGCGCGACGAGCGGCCGGTGCGCAACGGCATCGTGCTCGGGCTGCTGATCGCGTTCCAGATCTTCATCGGCGAGGAACCCCTGGTCTTCGCCGCCACCGGCCTGGTGGTGTTCGGGTTCGTCTACGCACTGGCCCGCCCCGAGGCGGCCCGGGCGGCGGCCCGACCGCTGGGCACCGGACTGCTGATCGCCGCCGCCGTGTCGTTGGCGCTGGTGGCGTATCCACTGTGGGTGCAGTTCTTCGGGCCGCAGCACTATTCCTCGCTCGAACACGAGTCCGGCAACGACCTGGCCGCGTTCACCGCGTACGCGAGCGATTCCCTCGCCGGCGACCGGAGCAGCGCGGCGGCGTTGTCCGAGGGCCCGACCGAGGAGAACGCCTTCTTCGGCTGGCCGCTGATGATCCTCACCGGATTCCTCGTCGTCTGGCTGCGCCGCGAGGTTGTCGCCCGGGCGGCGACGATCACCGCCCTGGTCGCGGCGCTGCTCTCGCTCGGCCTGCGGATCGTGGTCGACCACGACAAGACCGGCATCCCTGGACCGTGGCAGCTGGTGAACAAGCTGCCCCTGTTCGAATCGATCCTGGAATCCCGGTACGCGATGGTCTGCGTCCCCGCGATCGCGGTCCTGCTGGCGATGGCCACCGACCGGGTACTGGCCTCGGTCCGGGATCGACCCGTCGCCGAGCGCGAGTTGCCGGTACGGCTGATCTGGGCCGGCGTGCTGACCATGGCCCTGCTGCCGATCGCGCCCACCCCGCTGGACGTCGTCGACCGCCGCCCGGTACCGGCCTTCTTCGCCGACGGACGGTGGCGCCCGTACGTGGACCACGGGTCGGTGGTCGTGGTGCCGCTGCCGAGCGTGGTCGAGGCGTCCGCGCTGCACTGGCAGAGCGTGGCGGACCTGGGCTTCCCGCTCGCGGAGGGCTACTTCGTCGGCCCGTGGGGCCCCGACCGGGTGGGTGTGTACGGCGCCGACTACAGCCCGACCTCGGCGCTGCTCGGTCGGGTCGCGTCCGACGGCAAGGTCCCCGAGATCACCGACGACCAGCGCCGCGAGGCCCGCGAGGACCTGACCCGCTGGCGCGCCGACGTGGTCGTACTGCCCCGGCACCCGCACGGCGTGGAGCTGGCCGGCACCCTGACCGCGCTGCTCGGTCCGGGTCAACGGGTCGCCGACGTGCAGGTATGGGACGTGCGACCGCTCGTGGCGGCGGCCCGGGCCGGATAGGCCGGGGCCCGAACCGGCCCGAAGCCGGGCACCGGATCAGCGGTATCCGGCCGCGATCTCGGCGAAGTACGCCGTCGCGAGCCGCGGAATCCGCGCTTCGCACAGCGAAGAAAAGGTCCAGGGTGAGCGCGCCCGGCACCGCCGACCGCCCGAATCCGGGCGCGGTTCGCCGCTTCGGGGCGCACGCAGGGCCTAGGCTGCCGGACGTGCGTTCCGATCTGGTGTGGTTTGTCGCGTACGGGTCCAACATGCACGCCGCCCGCCTCGACTGTTACCTGCGCGGCGGCCGGCCCCCCGGCGGTGTCCGGGACTATCCGGGATGCCGGGACCCGGCCGCGCCGCGCGCGACGCGGCCGGTGGTGCTGCCGGGCCGGATGTACTTCGCCCTCGAGTCGAAGGTATGGACCGGCGGACTCGCCCTGTACGACCCGCTGGACCCGGGTCGCACACCCGGCCGGGCATACCTGCTGACCCTCGGGCAGTTCGCCGACCTCGCCGCACAGGAGATGCACCGCGCCCCCGGGCGCGACCTGGACCTCGGCGACTTGGCGGCCACCGGGCGGATGACCCTCGGCCCGGGCCGCTACGAGACGGTGGTCCGCGTCGGTATGGCCGACGGCCTGCCGATACTCACGCTGACCACGCCGTCCCGCAGCGCCGACATGCCGTGGAACGCCCCCGCCGCCGCGTATCTGCACCACCTGAGCGCCGGTCTCGGCGAGGCGCACGGCTGGTCCCGCCGGCGCGCCGCCCGCTACCTCGCCGGCTGCCCGGGCGCGGCCGGCACCTGGACCGAGGACACGATCGCCGAACTGCCCAGCCCGCCGGACCCGCCCGGCCCGCCGAGTTGACCGCCCCTCAGCGATAGTCCGGATTCTCGAAGTCGTACCGGCACCCGGCGTCCCACCCCGCCCGCTGGTTGCCGTACGCCGGCACCCCGCCCGCGTCCTTGAGCAGCCGGGCCAGGTGCAGCAGATTCCAGGTCATGAAGGTGGTGTTGCGGTTGGTGAAGTCGTTGTCCGGACCGCCCGACCCGGGATCCAGATACGACGGCCCCGGCCCGGCCTCGCCCATCCACCCCGCGTCCGCCTGTGGCGGGATGGTGTAGCCGAGGTGCTGAAGGCTGTACAGCACGTTCATCGCGCAGTGTTTGACGCCGTCCTCGTTCCCGGTGATCAGACACCCGCCGACCCGCCCGTAATAGGCGTACTGCCCGGCCTCGTTGAGCAGGCTGGAACACGCGTACAGCCGCTCCACCACCCGCTTGAGCACCGAACTGTTGTCGCCGAGCCAGATCGGCCCGGCCAGGACCAGGATGTCCGCGTCCATCACCCGCTCGTACAACTCCGGCCACTCGTCGCTCGGCCACCCGCGCTCGCGCATGTTCGGCCAGACCCCGGTGGCGATCTCGTGGTCCACCGCCCGGAACTCGTCGACCGCGACCCCGTGTCGGGTCATGATGCCGCGGCTGATGTCCACCAGGCCCTGGGTGTTGCTGGTCTCCGGGGAACGTTTGAGGGTGCAGTTCACGAACAGCGCTCGCAGGTCGTCGTAGCGCGCGGGCGGTGGTCCGAAGTCGGGCATCGAAGGCTCCTCTTGTCTCTTGTCTCGACGGCGGTGAACCGCGGTGACGCGGGGCCGGTGCGGCGGACGACCGAGGACGTCCCGGCGCCGGCCTCTCGCATCCGATCACCCCGGGGCGGTACATTCCCCCGCACCTCGCCCACCGCCGCGCCCCGTCCCACCCGCTCGGCGCAACACCGGCGCCCGTCGGCCCACTCCCCGCCCGCGGTCCCGATCCGGCATCATCCCCCGCGATGTCCACGGATCGGTTGATCACCGCGAGCCGGTGGTCTTGGATGGCCGTGTATCGCGCGTGTATGGCGCGTATCGCATCGGTGACTCGGGGGTTATGGCATGACGACCGATTTCGACTCGATACTCAATCCGGGGCTGCCCCGGGTGAAAATGGACGGCAGTGCGTTCGCCGCCACGA
This sequence comes from Embleya sp. NPDC056575, assembly GCF_042793325.1. NCBI lineage: Bacteria > Bacillati > Actinomycetota > Actinomycetes > Kitasatosporales > Streptomycetaceae > Embleya > Embleya sp. NPDC056575. Next base: position 42,832 of record NZ_JBHTVA010000031.1, on the reverse strand, counting down.
ACAGGCCCGACCCGCGCCCGGGTTGCGCACCGCAGGCACCCGACGTACATGTCGAGCCCGGCACCCTGGACACCGCCGCCGGCCGACTTCGGGAGATCGCGGGGGACTTCCGCACCACCGGCCTCAAGGGCGTCACCGCACTCGAACCGGTGACCAAGGCGCTCGGCGGCTTCGACCTGGCCAAGGCGGTGGACGCCGCGCACACCGCGTGGCACGACCGCACCATCGCGGTCGCCGACACCCTTGCCGGCCGGGCCGGGAACCTGAACAGCGCGGCGACCACATGGCGCGACACCGAGGGATCCGTCTGCACGACCTTCGGGGGCTGACGTGGTCGATTTCATCCACCTGCGCGACGTCGACCTGGGCACGCTCGTCACCGCGGCCGAGGTGTGGGCCACGCTGCCCGACCGCATGCACACCCAGCACGGGGACGTGGACCGCGACGTGGTCTCCCCGCTCGCCGGCGGCGCCTGGAAGGGTGCCGAGGCCACCGCCGCCATCGGCGAACTCCGGGCCATGTCCGGCCAGATGGAGGACGCGCACACCGAGGCGGCGGCGCTGCGCACGGTACTGCTCGACGCGGCGAGCGACCTGAAGACCGCCAAGGAGCACCTGACCAGGGCGATCGCCGACGCGGCCGACCAGAAGTTGACCGTGGACGACAGCGGCGGCGTGCACTGGACCGCGCCGTCGTACGCCCGCAACCTGCCCCCGGACGACTACGACGCGGTGACCAAGCCGCTCAAGGAGGCGGCGCAGGGCATCGCGGACCGGATCGGCAGGGCGCTGACCGAGGCCACCGCCGCCGACCAGCGCGCCGCCTTCGCGCTGGACGCGGACACGCGCGGCGGCGATCCGAAGAAGTTCAACGGCAGGGCGGTCGGCGCGGGCCCGGCCCAGGACGCGCGCCGCGCGACCGACCTGGCCGATCGGCTGATGATGCTCAGCCCGGCCGAGCGCGGCGAACTGCGCAACCTGCTCGCCGCCAACGCCGACGACCCGGCGTTCGGTACCCCGTTCCTGAACCAACAGGGCCCGCGCGGCACGCTCTGGCTGGCGGGGATGATCGCCAAGCTGGGCGGCGGCGACGCGCCCAAGGGCTTACAGGAGGACCTGAAGGCGATCCAGGCCGACCTCGGTCGGGTGCTGGCCGCCGGTACCGGAAAGGGCCCCGGGCCACACGTCGATCGGGCGTGGGTCGACGAACTCATGCGGGCCGGCCGGGAGAAGACCGACATCGGGCTGTATTCGTTTCGGCCCTACGGATATCAACTCCTGGGCACCCTGCTCGACACCGGGCATCAGGACACCGATTTCCTGCGCCTGATCGGCCAGGACATGCGCGCCATGGAGCGGGACGATCCCGCCGTATGGATGAAGAACACGCCGTCGGGCGCGATGTACAACGGGTTCCGACTCGACATCGCCGACGGACACGGGGCGGGGCTGGACCCGATGACCGGCCTGATGGCCGCCTTCGGCAACAACCCCGAGGCGTCGAAGGAGTTCTTCGACCCCGCCAAGCACCCCGGCGAGGTCGGCTACATGCTCGAGCGGCACTGGTTGCCGGACTGGGCCGGCCCGGGCCCGATCCCGGAGGGGTACAACCCGCCCGGACTCGACCGGTTGGGCGGGGCGTTGGAGGCCGCCTCGACCGGACAGACGCCCGGCGGCGGCTACGGACTGCCCGGCGGCCCGCATCCCCCGCACGACGAGACGATGCGGCAGATCATGCGGGACACGGTTGCCACACTCGGCGGCGACGACGGCCTGCGCGGCAAGTTCGCGGCCAACCTGCGGGACAGCGTCGGCAACATGGTGGCGTCGTACATGGGCGACGGCGTGTACGACCAACTGGTCGCCAAGGACGGGCAGAACGGGGCGATGTTCCACGACCGGGACCTGATGCGGGTGATCACCGGCGCGGGCAACGACCCCGAGGCGTTCGCGGTGATGCACGGTGCTACCGTCGAACACGCCGCCGGCGTGCTGGCCGCACACCCGGTGGTCAAGGCGCCGGGGGCACTGCCGGCGATGGACGTCGAGGCCCGGCAGGCGTTCAACGCGCTGGGCACGATGGACGGTCTGCGCGACGAGTCGATCGTGGCGGCGCGCGAGGCGGGGGTCACCGAGGCGACCTGGAACCGCAAGTACCAGACCCTCGCGAGTGCGCAGATCCTGAGCTACATCCCGCACGTCGGTGTTCCCGCCGGCCGGATGATGGACATCTACACGGCCCACGCCCTGGCCGCCGACACCGCCGCCCTCGAACACGGCTCCGGGCTCAGCCGGACCGAGAACTACTGGAGTGGCTGGTCGAGTTCGCAGGCGATGGCGGAGGAGTACGCGCGGGCGAACACCACCAGTCCGGAGGAGATCGCCGACCTGGCCGAGGACCGCCGGGCCCAGGCGATGGACACCGCCGCGCGGCGACTGGCCCGCAAGTAGCACGATCGAGCCCGCCGCCCACCCCCCGGGCGGCGGGCTCACCCGGATCCGGCGACGGCCCCGGCCGGTGAGGCGGGCGATCCGGGCGGCACGAGCCTGCCGCTCGTACCGTCGACGCGCACATGGGGGCGCTCCCAGGGACGGTCGGCCGCCAGGTGCGCGGCCTCGGCGGTGCGCCACAACCGCCAGAACCAGGCGAGCCCGGGCCCGTCGCGCTCCAGCGTGCGGGCGGCGGCGGCCTCGGCCGGGGTGTCGACCAGGACGCGCAGCGCGGTGACCGTACCGAGTTCCCGGCGGGCCGCGCCGACGCCCTCCAGGATCACCACCGGGGCGGCCGGTATCTCCCGGTAGCCGCCGATCCGGTAGGCGGGCCAGTCGTAGATGTCGCACCGCGCCGCCTCGTGCCGCGCCAGCGGCGTCAACAACTGCTCGCGCAACCGCGGCAGCCAGCCGAAGAAGTCGCCGGGCCGGGCGAAGTCGTCCAACCGCACCACGGGTGCGCCGGGCAGGTGCGCGGCGAGCGTGTCGGCGAACGTGGTCTTGCCCGAGCCGCCGATCCCGTCCACCACGATCAACCGGGTCCGGCCGACGGACGGCGGGAGCGCCACGACACACGCGGCCAACCGGACGGCCGTCGCGCACCGGCGCGGATCGAGCCGTTCGGGCCGTTCGGTGGGCATCGGCGCAGCCTACCCACCACCACGACCGGGCGCACCGGGGCCGGCGACCGCGCACCTCGCTCCAGTACATTTGTACTTGTACATCTGTACAACTCGGTGGGGAGGGCGCATGGCCTGGTTGTTCCTGGGGTTGGCGATCTCGTGTGAGGTGATCGCGACCAGTCTGCTCAAGAGCACGGACGGCTTCACCCGGTTGTGGCCGACGCTGGCGTGCCTGGGCGGCTATGCCGGCGCCTTCTATCTCCTGACGCTCTCGCTGCGCCAGTTGCAGGTGGGCACGGCGTACGCGATCTGGTCGGGGCTCGGGACGGTGGCGATCGCCCTGGTCGGCGCGGTGTTCCTGAACGAGCCGATGACGCTGCTCAAGGCGTTCGGGATGGCCCTGGTGATCGCGGGCGTCGTGGTGCTCAACCTGGGTGGTGCGCATTGACCGCGACCCGGGACCCGGAGGGCCGGCGGTTGCGGATCGTACGCGGCGCCGTCCAGGCCATCGCCGAGGTGGGTGTCGGCAACACCACGCACCGCCTGGTCGCGGCGCGGGCCGAGGTCCCGCTGGGGGCGACCACGTACTACTTCGCGTCGCTCGACGACCTGGTCGCCGCGGCACTGGCGTACGCGTCGGCGGAGACGGCGCGGATGGTGGAGGACTGGGCGGCGCGGATTCGGGGCAGCGACGACGTGCCCGGCGTGCTCACCACGCTCACCGCCGAATACCTCGCGGACCGACCTCGGGCGCTGGTCGAGTACGAGTTGTATCTGGCGGCGGCGCGCAGCCCCGAGTTGCGCGGTTTCGCGCGAGCGTGGGTCGAGGGGATCGGCGGCTTCCTGGCCGACCGGTTCGGACCGCCCGCCGCCGTGGCGGCGGTCACGCTCCTGGACGGCACGATGTTGCAGGTGCTGACCCTGGGCACGCCGCTGGACGAGGAGCAACTGCGCTGGTCCCTGGCACGCTGCCTGACGTCGTGAGCCGGACCCGGGTCCGCGCGGCGACGCTCGGGCGGGTCGTACGCATGCGGTAGGGTCGCGGTCAGCGAAGGGGAGTAGCCCCGCGAACCGGTCGTCGACATGCTGGAGCCCTCGGGTTCCCGGTGGCCGGGCCCGATCATCACGGGTGGGCGAGACCTTCGGCCAGGCAACGACGCGTCCGCGAATCTCGCGGACGCACCCCGTCGTGCCGGGCCGAGTGGTCCTCCAATCCGCCGAGCGGCGCTTCGTGAAGACCCGGGGCCCGGCTCTCGTAGAAAGCCACCCGGAATGCACCTCGACCTCCTGGCGATCCTGACCGCCTTCGGGCTGATCTTCCTCGCCGAGCTACCGGACAAGACCATGTTCGCGTCGCTCGCCATGGGCACCCGCATGCGCCCGCTCTACGTCTGGTTCGGCACCTCGACCGCGTTCGCCGTGCACGTCGCGCTCGCCGTGGGCGCGGGCGGTCTGCTCGGCCTGCTCCCCGGTTGGATCGTCAAGCTCGTCTCCGCCGCGCTGTTCGGCTTCGGCGCGTTCATGCTGCTGCGCGGTGGTGCCGACGACGAGGACGCGGACGGCGGCGGCGCGCGGATCACCGGGTTCCGGGCGGTGTTCTCGACCGCCTTCATGGCCGTGTTCATCAGCGAGTGGGGCGACCTGACCCAGATCACCACCGCCAACCTGGCCGCCACCAACGGCACCTGGTCCACCGCGATCGGCTCGGTCGCGGCGCTGATGTCGGTGTCCGCGCTGGCGCTGCTCGCCGGGCGGTTCATCGCCAAGCGCATGCCGTTGCAGACCGTGCAGCGGATCGGCGGGGTGTGCATGCTCGGCCTGGCGATCTGGTCCCTGGTCGAGGTCTTCGCGGGCTGACCCGGTGGGCGCTCAGGCCTGGGGGGCCGGGTCGTCCTCCGACTCGGGCGTGGTGCGGCCGAGCAGGCGTTCGTAGCGCTGGCGGGCCGCCTGCGGGGTGCCCAGGCCCAGGCCGAAGGCGATCTCCTGCCAGGTCATCTCGCGCCCCCGGGCCATCCGGAGCAGCCCCGCCTCCAGGTCGTCCATCTCGCCCCGGGCCATCGGGATCAGGCTCAGCGCGGCGGTGATGTCGGCGTGGTCGACCGCCGGCTCGCCGTCGGCGGGTTGCGCGATACCGCTGAGCAGGAACGACACCAGCCGGATCGCCTCGTGCGGGCCGAGCATGTACGGATGCACCTGCCGGGCGCGCTGCTCGTCGGTGGCCGCGTGCCGCTCGGCGATCCGGAACAGGGAGGCGTGTACGCGCTGGGCCCGCGCCTGCTCGGGGTCGGGCGCGGTGAAGGGGTCGTGGGATTCGGGGGTCGCGGGAGTATCCGGAGTCGAAGACATGATCACAGCATGCCGGGACGCACGGATCGATGTCAATGGATCGTGTCGCACGATTCGTGGTGAACAACTTGTTCACATCTGCCGGGATGCGGGTGCGAGGCACGGCCGACCCGATGCCCGGAATGTGATGTAGCCCGCATGGATAAAACGGACATAAATTATATAGCCGACTTCGGGTTGCAATTCATTTCCGGTGGCCGACGACGGATCTCGACTATTTTCCGTTACCGCTCCGTCACGCCACTCTCCGAGATATGCCCTCGTCATCGCGGGTGCTTCCGACCGAAGCCGGCCGAGATGTCGCCTTTATTCCGCCTTTACACTCCGGGCAAACTCTGCGATTCGGTTGTGATCTCCCCATCGCATTGCCTACCTTTCTCGCCGATTCACCTTTCGGGTGAACCCTGCCGCCGGTACGCCGAATCCCGTCGCCGGCAGCGGGATGTCTACAGCGAAGAATCCGACGGGAGCGGGGGAACCAGGTGAATCGCCGTGGCCGGGATCGTTCCGGTGACGGCTAGGGGTGAAGTCGCGTGAAGCGACCGGGCTGCTCCAGTCCGAATCCGACAGCTCACCTCGTAGGCGACAGGAGAGGACCCCATTTCATGCTGTCCGCAAACGCTCGCCACCGAGCCGCCCGCCCCGCCAACGTCCGCCGCTTCGTCGCGGCGGTGGGCATCGCCGGCATGGGAGCCGTCATCCCGGTCGCCGGTGCCGGTGCGGCCCACGCGCAGGTCCCCACCACCGACCAGACCCCCACCGGCGCCTCCGCCGTGCTGTCGGCCACGCCGACCGCCGCGGTCGACAGTGCCCCGGTCCAGGCCGAGGTCGCCGCGCCCGCGGCCGCCACCGCCGCGGAGAAGGCCCGCTACCTGGTCCAGGCCGGTGACACGCTGTCCCAGCTCGCGCTGACCAACAAGGTCTCCGGCGGCTGGCAGAGCCTGTACCAGCTCAACCGCGACGTGCTCCCGTCCGGCCCGGACCTGATCGAGATCGGCCAGACCCTGCGGCTGACCGGCTCGGCGCCCGCGCAGCCCAAGGCGGAGGCCCCCGCCAAGCCGAGCATCCAGGTCCAGCCGAAGACCGCGGTCACCGGCACGACCGCGCCGAAGCCGACGAGCAAGCCGTCGGTCGACGTCGCGGCCAAGCCCGCCGCCAAGCCGGCCACCGGTGGCTCGAAGGGCAACCAGGCGCCCACCGGCGGTTCCTCGAACACGTCGAGCAAGGCCGCCCAGGCCGTCGCCTTCGCCAAGGCGCAGGTCGGCAAGCCGTACGTGTACGGCGCCACCGGCCCGAACGCGTACGACTGCTCGGGTCTGGTCCAGGCCGCGTACAAGGCGGCGGGCATCTCGCTGCCGCGCGTGACCAACGACCAGTTCGCCGCCGACCCGCACGTGTCGATCGCCAACCTGCAGCCCGGCGACCTGGTGTTCTTCTACTCGGGCATCAGCCACGTCGGCATCTACATCGGCGACGGCAAGATGGTGCACGCCGCCAACTCGCGCAAGCCGGTGGAGATCGCCTCGATCAACACCATGCCGATCGCCGGCGCGACCCGCCCGAACTGATCGCGCGACCCGGCCGCGGCGGCGCCCGGGTGACCATCGCACAGCAGTGGCAGTGGCAGCAGTGGCACGGCGCTGTGCCCCCGACCGTGGTCGGGGGCACAGCGCCGTCGCACGTCCGGTGCCTACTCCCGCGTGGGGCGCGGTCGGGCGGTGAGTACCGCCATGTCCAGCGGCAGCGGTCGCAGGTCGAGCAGTTCGAAGCCGCCCTCGGCCAGCAACGCGCGATACTCCGCCACCGTGCGCTCGCGGCCCCGCGCGTTGGTCATCATCTGGATGTCGAAGCGCAGCGGCAACACCGACCGGCCCGCCTCGACGATCGGCCGCTCGACGATCGCCAGACGTGCGTCGACCGGCATCGCCCGGGCCAGGGCCCGCAACACGATCAGGCACTCGGGGTCCGCCCAGTCGTGCAGGATCCGAGCCAGCAGGTACACGTCCGCCCCGCCGGGCAGCGGATCGGCGAAGAAGTCGCCGACCACCAGGTCGCACCGCTCCTCGGCGGCCGACGCGGCGAGCAACTCCCGGGCGGCGTCGATGACATGCCCCCGCTCGAAGAGCACTCCGCGCGCGGTCGGATGCTCACCCAACACCCGGAGAAGCAACTCCCCGTCGCCGCCCCCGAAATCGACCACCGTCGCGGCCGGCGGCAGGTCCAGGGCGGCCGGCACCGCGTCGAAGACGATCGTGCCGAACGCCATCGCCTCCCGGAACAACCGGGCGTCGTCCGGGTGTTCGGCGAAATACTCGAACGACTCCCGGCCGTGCACCCGGGTGAACGCGTCCTCGCCGGTGCGCACCGTGTGCTCCAGCCCCAGATACGACGTGAAGAACAGACCGCTGTACAGGTCCGCCAGCGCGGCCAACGATCCGTCCCGATCGGTGCGCAGCAGCGCACCGCGCTCGGTGAGCCGATAGTGCCCGTCCGCCTCGGCCCGGAACACCCCGTGCCCGGCCAGCAGGCGCATCAGCCGCCCCAGGCGGTCCGGTTCGGCGCCCGCCGCCTCGGCCAGATCGGCCACCGACCGGGACCCGTCGCCGAGGTGGTCGGCCAGGCCCAGCCGCGCCGCGACACCGATCGCCTGCGTCACCCACGCGCCGGTGACCAGGTGCAACATCTCCCGGGTCGGGTCCTCGCGCGGCGGACCCTCGTGCGCCGGCGAACCTGCTCGGCCGGTCGCCGGGTTCGGAGCCGCGTGCCGCCGAAGCACCTCGGGATACGATCCGGTGGCCAGGATCTCCAGGCGGCGCGGCCAGCGGTCCGAGGCCGGTCCGCCGGTGCTGCGGAAGTACAGCACGAAGGTGTCCTCGTGCGGATTGAAGCCGCCGCCGTCCCGCAATACCTCGTCCCGGGACACCAGCAGGTCGTGCAGATCCAGGAGGGTGACCGGAGTCGGCTCGACCACGCGGAAGGCGAAGTGTGTCTCGCCGTTGCGGGCCCGCTCCTCGGCCCGTAGTCGGGCGAAGTCGGCTCCCGGGACCGGTGCCACGGCGAACAGTTCGAGGTTGCGGCCCTCGCAGGCGGCGACCCCGTCGCCGGGCAGCGAGCATCGCACGATGTGTACCTCGACCGATTCCGCGCGCAGGCCCAGGCGTTCGGCGATCCGGTCGCGAACGACGGTGCTGGGCACGACTTCGGTGGTCCGTAATCCCCAGTGCGGCAGTCGGTCGAGCAGGTCGCCGAGCCGCTCCGGGAAGACGAGCAGCGCGGCGTGGTCGAAGCGGCAGTGCCGGGACACCATGTCCACGACCGCGTCGGGAACTCCCGGCGGCAGCGCGGCCCGGAGGATGTCCGCCGCGCCGTGTCCGCACACGTGCTCGATCAACGCGCGGATACGGTCGGCGTCCGGATCGGACAGGTACTCGGGGGCGATCCCGGTCGGGACCGCCGTCGAAGGTGCAGGGTTCATCAAAGCTCCGTTTGTCCGTGGTCCGAGGGGTGGTGCGCGCGCGTCCCGAACGGCCCGGCGGGGGTGCGCGGGTCGGGGCGGGGCGCCCTGTGGAGGCATGGGGGGTCAGGGGGTTGCCCGGGGAGGCGGATCCGGGGGCGGCGGGGCGTCACGTCGTCGGGTCGCCGATCGGGTCGTGCCCGGCCAGGGCGCTCCGGACCAGGCCCGGCGGCACGTCCAGCAGGTCGACCAACGCCGCGGCGTGCGGCGCCAGTCGGGCGCACGCGGCGTCGATCCGCGCCGACAGGGTGCGTACCTCGTCGGCGGTGAGCAGACCAACGGCCAGGAACCAGCCGTCGTGCGCCGCGACTTCCTCCAGGACCCGGACCAGGCACAGGTCGTCGAGCACCGGCTCGGCCACCCGGTGTCCGAACGTCGGGCGGGCGTCGTGGAGCAGCGCCTCGACGGTGATCCGCGCCGCGTGCGCCTCGCCCAGGCGTTCGGCGGCATCCGCGCAGTCGTTGCGCAGGACGAACGGGTCGGTCCCCCGCTCGGCGCCGATCCGCAGCCGTTCGACGAGTTCTTCGTGCAACAGTCGCTCGCGGGCGCGGAACAGGCCCGCCCAGCCGCCGCGTTCGAGGGGCGCGGTGCAGCGGCCCGGGGCGCCGGGGTCGTGGGGCGCGTCGGGCGCCGCCGGGGGCTCGTAGTCGACGCCGGTGGCCATGGACCAGCCCGCGTCGAGGAGGATCAACTGGTTGTCGCCGCCCGCCGCGTTGAACGCCATCGCCAGGCCCTGGTAGTCGATCAGCCGGTTCTCCGCGAAGAAGCCGAACGCGCCGCACGCCCGCCGACAGCGCGACACGGCCTGTTCGGCGAGTCGATCGGTGGTCACCTTGAGCAGCGAGGCGGTGCGCATCGCGGCCGGCGGCAGACCCCGATCGGCCCCCCGGTGCACCGGCAACCGCCAGCACAGGTCGGTCGCCCGGCGGGCCAGCACCGTCGCGGTCAAGGCCGCCGCATGGGCGCCGAACAGTGCGCGCTGCTGGTTGCGGTGGGCCAGCGCCGGGGTTTCCGGATCGAAGCGGCCGACCGTGCGGCGCCGGTGGGCGTGCCCGAGGGCGATCGCGGTCGCGGCGCGCGTGACGGCGGCCATCCCGGCGGTGATCGCTCCCCAGGCGAACCTGCTCTGGCCTTGGCTGCGCCGGCTGCGGCCCGCCGGGTCGAGCGGGTCGTGATGGCCGTCCGGTGCGGTGATCGTGGCCCCGTCGCGCAACCAGCGGTCGGCGGGCACCCGGACGTGGTCGAAGCGTACGGCCGCGTAGTCCAGTGGCAGCAGCCCGGTCGGCGGTCGCGGCGTGATCACCACCCCCGGGCACGGGCCGGCCTCGTCCCGCAGCGGCACCAGGAACAGCCCGGTGCCCCGGCCGATGCCGTCCACCACGATCCGCGCGCCGACGACCGCCACTCGGGGCACACCGGAAAGGCCCACGTTGGGTGGGTACTTGCTCGCCCCGGCGTCCGGGGTGTGCAGGTCGAACGCCTCGCCGGCCGGGTCCCAGACCGCCTCGGTGCGGATGCCGGCGGAGCTGTTGCCCCGGCCCACCTCGGTCATCAGAGCGGCGCCGATCGAGGGGCCGAGGGCCAGTTCGGCGATGTCCCGGGGGCTCGCCCCGAAGTCCAGCGCGGGGCCGAGGGTCATGCAGTGGTGCAGGAACATCACGTGGAACACGCTCGGGTCGACCATCGCGGCGAGTTCGAGCAGTTCGCGCAGGTACGCGGGATGGTGCAGGAGCGGATCCTCGCCGGATATGCGCTCGTGCAGCCACCGCACCCGCCGATAGGTCAGCGTGTCCCGGACCGGCCCGGCGATCGCCGCGTCGGGCCCCGTCGGCGGATCGAACAGCACGTCGGCGAACAGCTTGGCGGGGTCGGGGAAGGCGGGCTCGGTGGGCGGCACAGGGGCGTTTCCCACGGCTGTTCGCCGGGCGTGCTCGGTCATCCGGGTGGCTCCTGACACAAGGGGCGGCCGCACGACGCCGGGGGCCGGCGGTGCGGTGGTACGACGGGCGGACGGGGTGCGGAGGGGGTGGTCACCGATCTGCCGCGTCGAACGGGAGCCGGAGCAGCCAGGATTCGACCGCCGCGACCACCGGTGCGGCGTGCGCGTCGAGCACCGAGAAGTGGTCGCCGGGCACGTCCACGCGGGTGTGCGGGAGCGCCCAGTCGGCGGCCCCGATGAGCGGTCGTTCGGCCCGGAGCAGCAGCGTGGGCGTGCCGATCGGCTCCGGTTGCCGGGCGGTCAGGATGCGGAGGTAGGCGCCGGTCGCGGTGAGCCGGGTCGGGCCGGCGTCGATCGGGTCGGCGGACTCGGGGCGGGCGTCGGTCCCGAGGTCGGCGTCCGTCCCGGACCCGGCCGTGGGCGCGGCGAGGATCGTCGGCAGCGCCGTGGCGAGGAGGTCGGGATCCGGTCGCGAGGTGTCGAGCAGGACCACCCCCTCGGCCGGCCGGCCGAGCGCCTCCAGGCGGCCCGCCACCGCGTGGGCGATCAGCCCGCCGGAGGAGTGGCCGCACACCACGAACGGCGCCGAACCGTGCCGGCGTTCCAGACCGGCGACGTGTGCCGCGACGAGGGCGTCCAGGTCGCGCGGCAGCGGTTCGCCGGCCAGGAAGCCCGGTTGGGACAGGACGTGGACCGTCCGCACCCCGGCCCAGCGGGCCACGAGGCGGGCATACTCGTGCGGCCCGCTCATCGGCAACACCGAGGGTAGCCAGATCAGTTCCGGGTGCGCCTCGCCCCGGGCCCGGGTGCGGCCGATCGAGGCGTGCGCGGGCGCGCCGGAGGCGTCGAAGGCGGATCGCAGCCGCGACGCGCTCGCGAGGATGTCCAGGGCGACGGCGGCCTGTCCGTCCGCGCAGGCTCGGCGCACCAACCCGGCCAGCCCGTCCGGCAGTTCGGCGGAGGATGTGGCAGGCGAAGCGGCGTCCACGACCCGGGTCCAGACGTACCCGGCGAGTCGGGCCGGGGTGGGGAGGTCGAACACGACTTGGGCGGGCAGCCGGACGCCGAGCAGGTCGGTCAGCCGGCGGCGCAGGCGGGCCGCGGCGAGCGAGTCGAACCCGTGTTCCTGGAAGGCCCGTTCGGCCGGGATCTCGTCGGCGTCGGGATATCCGATCACGTCGGCGGCGATCCGCCGGACCAGGTCCGACACGGCGATCCGGCCCTCGGCTTCCGGGAGGGCGCGAATACGGTCGGCGGTTCCGGCGGTGTCGGCGTCGGCGGGTCGGTCGGGCGTGGGCGACAACGGGCCGGTCGGTGTCGACGTGTCGGGCAGCCAGTACCGCTCCCGCCGGAACGGATAGGTGGGCAATTCGACCAGGTCCCGCGCCTGCCCGGGGCAGATCGACCGCCAATCGACGGACACGCCCTGGACGTACGCGTCGGCCATCGACAGCAGGAATTGGCGCATGCCGCCGTCGCCCCGGCGCAGGCTGCCCACGGTCACCACGTCCCGTCCGGCCGCCTCCGCGCTCTCGTGCACGGCGTGGGTGAGCAGCGGATGCGGACTGGGTTCGACGAAGCAGCGGTGGCCGTCGGTCAGCAGCTTGCCGACGGTGGTGTCGAACGCGACCGGCAGGCGCAGATTGCGGTACCAGTACTCGGCGTTCATCCTCCGCGTGTCCAATCGGCCGGGGTCGACCGTGGAGTACAGCGGGATGTGCCCGGCGCGCGGGGTGATCCCGGCGAGTTCGGCGCGCAGGCGGTGTTCGGCTTCGGCCACGTGTGCCGAGTGCGAGGCGTAGTCGACGGGGAGTCGGGCCACCCGGACGTCCTCGGCCCGCAGTTCGGCCAGCAGCGCGTCCACCTCGGGGGCGTCCCCGGCGAGTACCACCGAACGCGGCGCATTGACGGCGGCGATGCTCACCCGGCCGTCCCGAAGCGCCGCGCGGGCGCGGAGTTCGTCGGCGGACAGCGCGACGGAGGCCATCGCGCCACCCGCGAGTTCGCGCACCGCCCGGCCCCGTACGGCGACCACCCGGGCGGCGTCGGCGAGCGACAACGCTCCGCATATGTACGCGGCGGCCACCTCGCCCTGGCTGTGTCCGACCACGGCGGCGGGTCGTACGCCGTACGCGCGCCAGAGTTCGGCCAGCGAGACCTGCGTGGCGAACAACACCGCCTGGATCACCTCGACTCCGTCCGCCGGCGGACCGTCGGCGGCGCCGCGCAGGACGTCGAGCGGGGACCAGTGCAGGTGTTCGGCCAGAGCCGCATCGCAGGCGGCCATCGAGCGGGCGAACTCCGGCGACTCGGCGAGCAGTCCGTCGACCATGCCGGCCCACTGCGACCCCTGGCCGGGGAACACGAACACGGCCTCGCCGACGGGCCCGGCGATCCCGCCGACCAGGTCCGGGGTGTCCTCCCCCGCGGCGAACGCGCGCAACGCGGCCCGGTAGGCGGCCGGTTCGTCGGCGACCACGACGGCGCGGTGCCCGAAGCCGGTCCGGGTGCGGGCAAGGGTGTGGCCGACGGCGGCCGGCGCGAAGTCGGCCCGGACGGTGGGGTGATCGGCCAGCCGTTCGGCGAGTACCCGCAGCGCGGCCGGGGTCTTCGCGGACAGGACCCAGGGCACGGGTCGACCCGGCGCGGCGGGTCGTGCGTGCGGCGCGTCGTCGGCCGCGTCCGCCTCCGCCACCAGCACGTGGGCGTTGGTGCCGCTGATCCCGAACGCCGATACACCCGCGACGCGGGGGCGGTCGGCGGACCTCGGCCACGGGGCCGCGGCGGTCAGCAGCCGAACCGTGTCGCTCGACCAGTCGACGTGGGGGGTCGGCGCGTCCACGTGGAGTGTGCGGGGCAGTACGCCGTGGCGCAGCGCCAGTACCGTCTTGATCACCCCGGCGATCCCGGCGGCGGCCTGGGTGTGGCCCAGGTTCGACTTGATCGAGCCCAACCACAGCGGTGCGTGCGCATGGCGCCGGCTGCCGTAGCCGGCCAGGATCGCGCGGGCCTCGATCGGGTCGCCCAAGGGGGTTCCGGTGCCGTGTGCCTCGACCGCGTCCACCTGGTCGGCGGTCAGTCCGGCGTCGGCCAGGGCCTGGCGGATCACCTGCTCCTGGGCGCCGCCGTGTGGCGCGGTCAGCCCGTTGCTCGCGCCGTCCTGGTTGACCGCGGAGCCGCGCAGCTCGGCCAGGATGGTGTGGCCCAGGCGCCGGGCGTCGGAGCGCCGTTCCAGGATCAGTACGCCCGCGCCCTCGGCCCAGCCGGCGCCGTCCGCCGCCGCCGCGAACGCCTTGCAGCGGCCGTCGGCGGCCAGCGCGCGCTGCCGGCTGAACTCGACGAACGAGCCGGGGCCGGCCATCACGGTCACTCCGCCCACCACGGCCAGCGTGCACTCGCCGCGGCGCAGCGCCTGACCGGCCAGGTGCAGGGCGACCAGCGACGACGAGCAGGCGGTGTCCACGGTGAGCGCGGGGCCGGTCAGGCCCAGCTGATAGGCGATCCGGCCGGACGCCACACTCGCGGCGTTGCCGGTGAGCAGCCGACCGTCGAAGCGCTCCGGGGCCTCGCCGACGCGGGGCGCGTAGTCCGCGGCCATCATGCCGACGTAGACGCCGGTGGGTGTATCGCGCAGGGTCGCGGGGTCGATGCCGGCCCGCTCCAGCGCCTCCCACGTGGTTTCCAGGAGCAGCCGCTGCTGCGGATCCATGGCAAGGGCCTCGGCGGGGCCGATGCCGAAGAAGCGGGCGTCGAAGTCGGCGGCGTCGGCGACGAATCCGCCGTGTCGCACGTAGGAGGTGCCCGGGTGGTCGGCGTCGGGGTGGTACAGCCGCGCCGCGTCCCAGCCGCGATCGGTGGGGAATTCGGTGATCGTGTCGCGGCCCTCGTCGAGCACGCGCCACAGGTCGGCCGGGGAGTCGATCCCGCCGGGGAGGCGGCAGCCCATCCCGACGATCACCAGGGGTTCGTCGTCGTCTCCGGCGGCCGGCCGCGGCACGGCGGTGTCGTCGGGTTCCGCCGCACCACCGAGGGCGACCAGGTGTCGGGCCAGCGCGCGCGGGGTCGGGTGGTCGTAGACCACCGTGCTGGGCAGCGGGATCCCGGCCGCGTCCGACAGCCGCAGGGCCAGCCGCACCGCGGCCGCCGAATGCAGGCCGAGCGAGCCGAACGTGGCCTCGGGCGCGATGGGTTCGGCCGGGTCGGCACCGACCGCGTCCGCGGTGAGGTCGAGGACCAGGGCGAGCGCGGCGGCTGATCGCGGCGCCCGGATCGCGGGGTCGGTCGGGTCGGTCGGGGCGGTCGGGGCGGTCGGGTCAACCAGGTCGGCGGGGTCGGCAAGGTAGGTCGGGTCGGTCGCGTCGATCAGGTCGCCCGAGTCGGCCTCCGCCGAGATCGGCCGCTCCAGGCCGGTGGCCCCCGTCCGGCCCACCCCCGTCGGGCTCCC
This sequence comes from Embleya sp. NPDC056575, assembly GCF_042793325.1. Classification (NCBI taxonomy): domain Bacteria; kingdom Bacillati; phylum Actinomycetota; class Actinomycetes; order Kitasatosporales; family Streptomycetaceae; genus Embleya; species Embleya sp. NPDC056575. The sequence goes on along the minus strand of NZ_JBHTVA010000031.1, from coordinate 27,476 downwards.
CGCACCACCACCCCGGTCGCCGCCGGACGCCGCGCCGGTCGGGCTCGCCAGCAGCTCCGCCAACCGACCGCGCGCGATCTTGCCGGTCGGGGTGACCGGCACCTCGTCGACCACGATCAGCGCCAACGGCCACTTGTACTCGGCGACTTCCCGGCGGGCCAGGTGCGCCCGGATCCCGTCCAGGTCGATCGTGGCGCCCGGACGCAACGCGGCGACCGCGCACGGGTATTCGCCCAGTCGGGCGTCCGGGCGCGCGCCGATCGCGACGGTGGCGAACTGCGGCAGCTCGTCGAGCACCGCCTCGACCTCGGCGGCGCCGAACTTCAGCCCGCCGACGTTGATCGACTCGGCGTGCCGGCCGTGGAAGGCCACGGTGCCGTCCTCGGCGAGCGCGGCCCGGTCCCCGGTGCGCAACCAGCCGTCGGCGGTCATCGCCGCGCGGGTGAGTTCCGGGTCGCCCAGGTAGCCCCGGAACACATGCGGCCCCCGGTACTGGAGTTCGCCCACCTCGCCGAGCGCGCACGGCGCACCGCTCTCGTCCAGCACCCGTACCCGGGCGTCCTGTATCGGGCGGCCGATGCTGCGGACGGCGACCTCGGGTGGATCGTCCGGGAGGGTGTAGGTGCCGGCGCCGAGTTCGGACATGCCCCACTGCACGATCGTGCGGGCCCCGGCGACGCGGCGCAGTTCCGCGACCAGCCGGCCCGGCACGGCGGCGCCGCCGGTGCGGACCTCGCGCAGCCGGATCGGCGGGTGGGTCCCGGTCCGGCCCACCACGTCGCGCAGTTGCGCCGGGACGGCGAACAGCACGGTGGCGTCGACCCGGGCGGCCAGATCGGCGAAGGTCTCGACGTCCCAGGCGGGGAGCAGCGCCTGACGATGGCCGACCAGCACCGACAGGTGGACCGACAACAGGCCGAACAGGTGGGTGAACGCGCTTGCGCTGACGATCGTGTCGTCCGCCCGGAAGCGCCCCTCCCGGGCCACCGTCGCGGCGTTCGCGAGCAGCCCGGCATGGCTGTGCAGGCAGAGTTTGGGCCGGGTGGAGGTGGTTCCGGAGGAGGGCAGCAGGACGAACGGCTGCTCCGGACGCACCGGAACCGGGCGTGGCCGGCGGCCGGCGTATGCGCGCAGCAGCGCCGCGAACGAGCGCACGTCGGGCGTCTCGGTGACCTCACCGGTCACCAACAGGCGAGTGGGGACGGCCAGTCCCGCCGATATTCGACGCGCGTCACCGAGTTCGTCCCGACCGCGCCACTCGGCCGGCAGCACGAGGACCCGGGGCGGCACCCGCTCCAGCAACGACCGCAGTTCGCGCGGGCCCAGGGCCAGATGCAGCGGCACCATCACCGCGCCCAGGTCGGCGATCGCGACATGCGCGAGCAGGAACTCCCAGGAGTTGGCCAGCCGTACCGCCACGGGGTCGCCCGGGCGCACGCCGAGGTCCTGGAGTCCGGCGGCCAACGCGTGTGACTCGGCGCGCCATTCGCGCCAGGTCCGGGTGTGTTCCCCGTCGGACACGGCGGGTGCGTCGGCCCACGCGGCGGCGGCCTCGGCGAACAGGTCGGGCAGCGTACGCGGGTCCTCGACCCGGTCGTGCATCGTTTCGTCGATCAGGTAGTCGCCCACCGTGATGGCCATCCGCACCTACCCCCGCACACCGAATGGGCCGCCACACGCCGACCGTTGCGCACACAGGCGGTGACCATGGCGCGCGTATGCGTGTGCATGGTGCGGGTGGGGCGCACATCTTGTCAAGACGAAAGGGTCTTATCGGTCGATCATTTCGATCGGGATGCGATGGCCGCCGTGCGGCGGCTGTTGTCGGGAGCCGGCGGAAGTCGCCCGGCATCGGCCGCAATCGCACACCGGCCCGGGCGAATTCGGAGCGTTCGTTGTCCGGGTGGGACGAATTCCGACGCGCATATCGCGCGTGCCGCGCACGAATTCGCTCCGGTGTCGAATTGGTGCGGGCGAACCCGGTACACGTTCCGAATGCGGTCCGGGCGCATTCGGAACGTGTACGGGGGCGGATTGCGAGCGCACCCGGTACGCTCCCGGCCCGCGTGCCGGACCGGTCCGGTCCGCGATTCCCCCGTCGTTCGGGCCGATTCCGGGCACGTCGAGCACATATCGAGCCGAGGCGACCCCTTACGGCCGCCCGGCGTTGGAGGTCGCCCCGGCGGTGGCCGTCGGCAGGCGGGGCAATTCCGCGGCGAGCGAGAGGGCACCCCGCAGGGACGCGTCCTGGAGGAAGCGGGCCGGGACGACCACCGGCGGGAAGGGCACGGCGGTGCGGATGCGGGCGCGCAGCGCGGCCAGCACCCGCGGCGCGGAACGCATCAGGCCGCCGGTGATCGCGATGCGTTCGGCGTCGATCGTGATCGCCAGATTCGCGACGTGGACCGCGAGTTCGTCCAGCGCCTCGTCGACCAGGGCCCGTACGCGCGGATCCGGGTCGGTGAACAACGCGGCGGCGTCCACCTCACGGCCGAGCAGTTCGCCGCCGCGCCGGCCCAGGCCGCTGCCGGCGGTGTACTCCTCCAACGGCGCGCGCCCGGCGCCGAATCCGACGTCCGCGCGGTCCCGAAGCAGGTAACCGATCTCGCCCGCCGCGCCGTTCGCCCCGGCCAGGACCCGCCCGCCGAGCACGATCGCCGCGGCGATCCCGGTGCCGAGGGTGAGCAGGATCGCCGGGTCCGCGCCGCGCAGCGCGCCCCAGCGGGACTCGGCCAGCGCCGCCGCCTTGCCGTCGTTGCCGACCGCGACCCGCTCCGGGTCCAGGTCGAAACCCTCGGCCAGGGTGGCCGCGAGCGCCAGATCCTGCCAGCCGGGCACGTTGGGCGCGAGCAACACCCGGTCGGGCAGCACGATCCCGGGGCTGACCGCGCCCACCGCCGAGCAGTGCCCGCCGGTATCGGCCGCGGTCCGTGCGACCAGGTCGCGAGCCACGTGCATGGCACGCCGCACCGCCTGCTCGGCGCCCTCGCGGGCGTCGGTTTCCAGCCGTTCGCCGGCCAGCACCGTGCCGTCCGGCCGCGCGGTCGCCACCGCGATCTTGGTGCCACCGAAGTCGATGCCACACACGAACGACTCCCCCACCCCCGCGCCGAAGCGGGCGAACACCCGCTCCGGCGCGGGAAGGGCGCCGGGAGCGCCGGGTGCCTCCGGAGCGCCGAATGCCTCGGCGGCAGCGGGATTCCGATCACCACCGACCGCCCTCATGCGGGCTCCGCGACGCCACCGCCGGTCGCACCGGCTCCACCCGGCCCGACCTCGCTCGCCGCCGCCCCGGCCGGTGCCGGTTCACCATCGACCTTGCCGTCCACATCCGCCTCGTTCCGGTTCACGTACACCTCGTCGATCTCCCTCGGCCCGAACGGCCAGGTCCGCTCCACCTTCGCCCAGATCAGGAACGCCAGACACCCCAGCGCCACCCACGCCAGCGACCACTCGATCGGATGCCGGTCGGGCGAATTCTTGTCCGCGTAGCAGAAGATCGCTATCCAACCGACCAACGAAACCACGGCCGGCACCGGGTAGAGCCACATCCGGTAGGGCCGGCGCAGCCCGGGTTGCCGGCGGCGCAGCACGATCAGCGCGGCCACCTGGGACACCGCCTGCACGATCACCATCACCGCGGTCAGCAGCACGATGATCGTGTTGAAGTCGGTGTGGTTGCCGATCAGGAAACCGGCCGCGGTCACCACGCCCATGGTGATCAGGCCCACGGTCGGGAACCGGTGGCGCGGGTGCAGTCGGGCGAACTGCTTGAAGAACACCCGGTCGCGGGCCGCGTCGAAGGGCACCCGGGAACCGCCGAGCAGGCCGGCGAACACCGACGCGAAGGCGGTGATCAGGATCAGCACGGTCACGGTCTGTGCCGCACCCTTGCCCCACGCCTTCTCCAGGACCAGCGAACCGATCGACGAGGAACCGGAGATGGTGTCGGTGTCGGTCACCCCCAGTACGCCGATCTGCATGATCAGGTAGATCCCCATGATGCCCACGATCGAGTAGACGATCGAACGCGGCAGTACCCGGCCGGGGTTCTTGATCTCGGCGCCGAGGTAGGCGGTGGTGTTGTACCCGAGGTAGTCGTAGATGCCGATGTTCAGGCCGCCGACGAACGCCAGCCAAAAGGCCGTGGTGCCCATGTCGAACGCGCCGTCGGGATAGGTGAAGGCCAGGTCGGCGTCGAAGTTGGTGTAGCACGCGATGATCACCGCGCCCACGCTGATCAGCATGACCACCCACATGATGGTGCTGAGCAGCCCGATCGACTCGATCCGGCGCCACAGCAGCAGCACCACGAGCACCACCACGCCGACGCCGACGACGTCGCCCTCGCTCTGCGACATCGAGGGCCACAGGTATTGCAGGTACTGGACCATGCCCAGCACGCCGGTGGACATGATCAGCGGGATGAACAGGATGGCCGTCCAGACGAACAGGAACGGCATCAGCCGACCCGTGCGGTACTGGAACGCCTCGCGCAGATAGATGTACGTGCCGCCCGCGCCCGGCATCGCGGCGCCGAGTTCGGCCCAGATCAGGCCGTCGGCGAGGGCCAGCAGCGCGCCGGCGAGGAAGCCGAGGATGGCCTGCGGGCCGCCGAAGGTGCCGACCATCAGCGGGATCGTGACGAACGGTCCGATGCCGCACATCTGGCTCATGTTGATCGCGGTCGCCTGGAACAGGCCGATCCGGCGGGCGAATCCGCCGTCCGGCGTGGTCGTTCTCGGGCCGGCGCTCATCGTGGACCTCCTGCAGAGGGGTACCCCCGGGGGAACACCGGGGGTCGGAACGATGGTGCGGAGAAAGGGACTTCGGACAACGGCCGAGTGCTCGGGGCCGCCGGTTTGTTAAGTAAAATTCCTTAACTAATCCCCGTCAAGAGCGCCCCGGGATCGAGGCCACATCTTTGCCCTTCCGTGGCGGTTACAGTGGCGCGACCACCTTCGATGCCGCTGACGGAGAGCCGATGACCCCAGGAGGTATCCCGCCGGAACCCGACGCGCCCGCCGTGGCGCACTGGAACCGGGGCGTGCTGCGCAGTCACAACGAGCGGGTACTCCTGGATCGGGTCCGCGCCGCCGCGCCCATCTCGCGCGCCCAACTCGCCCGCGACACCGGCCTGTCCAAACCGACGGTGTCCACCGCCCTGGAGGCGTTGGAACGCGCGGGGCTGGTGCGACCGGTGGGCCTGGAGACGGGCGCGCGGGGTCGGGCGGCGCTGCTGTACGAGCCCGATCCGACGGCGGGCTACGTGGTGGGGATCGACGTCGGGCGGTCCTGGATCCGGGTCGCGGTCGCCGACCTGGACGGCCGGCTGCTGGCCCGCCAGGATCGGCACAACCGAGCCCGTACCTCGGCCACCATGCTGGCCACCGCCACCGACCTGGCGCGGACCGTGGTCGCCGACGCCGGCCTGGAGCCCACCGCCGTGGTGCACACCGTGATCGGCTGCCCGGGCGTGTACGACCGCGCGGCCGACCGGATCCGGTACGCGGTCAACCTGCCCGGATGGGGCCGCCCGGGCCTGCGCGGCCGGATGGAGGCGGCGCTCGGCACCACCGTGGACATCGTCAACGACGCCAACCTGGCCGCGCTCGGCGAGTACCACGGCGGCGCCGGCGCGGGCTGCCCGCTGTTCGTGTACGTCACCGTCGGCACCGGCCTGGGCATGGGCATCGTCGCCGACGGGCGGCTGTTCCCGGGCGCGGGCGGCGCGGCGGGCGAGATCGGCTTCCTGCCGCTGTCCCCGCGCCCGTCGGACCGGGTCGGGCACGGCGCGAGCGGCCCGGTCCCGCGACGCGGCATGCTGGAGGACGCGGTGTCCGCCGACGCGGTCGTGCGCGGCGCGCGGGCGCTGGGGATGACCGGGCCGCTCACCGCGAAGGCCGTCTTCGACGCCGCCCGCCGCGCGGAGGAGCCGGCCGTGAGCGCGGTCCGGCACGAGGCGCAGCGGCTCGCCCACGTGGTGGCCTCGGTCGCCGCCGTGCTCGATCCGGAACTGGTGGTCCTCGGCGGCGGGATCGGCGCCAACGCGGACCTGCTGCTCGGCCCGATGACCGCCGAACTGCACGAGTTGACCCCGCTGCGCCCGCGGGTGGCCGCGAGCGGCCTCGGCGAGGAGGCGGTCCTGCTCGGCGCGGTGGCCACGGCCGTCGCCACCGCCCGTGACCGCGTGTTCACCCACCACACGATGGGCCAGGGTTAGCCCGCCGGCCTCAGCTTTGGCCAACCACCAGCGGTCGCGGTTGGCGGGCCACCTCGCCCAGCCGACCGATCAGGCCGCGCAGCACCTGCGCGTCGTCCCCGTCGGCCACCTGAAGGCGGTCCTGCAACACCCGGACGGCCGCCGCCCACGTGCCGTCGGCGACCCAGCGGCGCCGGCACGCGGCGACCGTCCGCCACGGCCCGAACCGGGGCGGCAGGTCGGACCAGCGCACACCGGTCCGCGTCCGATACAGCACGCCGTCGACGACCTGTCGCAGACCCGGCCCCCGGTCGGCACCAGGCCCGGACGCCGGCCAGAGCGGGGCGAGCAACGCCCATTCCCGGTCAGTGAGTTCGGTGCGATCGGCGACCACGGACAGGGTGATCATCCGGTCCGTGTCGGCGCTGTGCCCGGACGCGTCGCCCAGGAGGTTCGCCCGTCCCCACGCGCCGAGCGGTCGCAGTGCCTCGTTCAGCGACGTGCCCAGCGGAGTGAGCGAATACTCGACCCGCAACGGCAGTTCGTCGAACTGCTCACGATGCACGATGCCGTCCAGTTCCAACTCCCGCAGATGCGAGGCCAGTACCTTCTCGGTGACCCCGGGTACCAACCGGCGCAGCTCGCCGAAGCGGCACGGGTGCTCGTTCAGCGCCCACAGGATGAGCACCTTCCACTTCCCGCCGACCACCCCCATGGCCGCGTCGATCCCGCAGACGTACGCCCCCGGCCTGCCCCTGCCCGTGCCAGTTCCCGTGCCCGTGCCCGTGCCTGTTCCCGCGCCCGTCATGTCCGTCCTCCGCCCGCTCGTCGCCCGTGCACCGCGCACGTGCCGCTTCCGCTGCGGTACCGCTCGGGCCGCCCCGGCGGCCGGTGTCGCGCGAGTACCCACTTCCAAGTGCGTACTTGCCCGCGCGGACGCCGGTGACCAGCCTAATCGGCATGGAACCCGAGACCCGAACGACCGATCCCACCATGCCCGCATCCACCGCCAAGTCCCCGCTCGCCGTACTCGGCCTGGGCGCCATGGGCGGCGCGCTGGCCCGCGCCTGGCTCGCCGCCGGACACCCACTGACCGTCTGGAACCGCAACCCGGGCCGGGCCGAGCCGTTCGCCGCCGCGGGCGCGACCGTCGCCACGAGCGCCGCGGAGGCGGTGGCCGCGGCCGAGTTGGTCGTGGTGTGCCTGCTCGACCACGCCGCGGTCGAGGAGACCCTTGCCGGTGTCGACCTCGCCGGTCGGGACCTGGTCGACCTCACCACGACCACCCCCGCCGAGGCCCGCGCCGGCGCCGCCCGGGCCGCCGAGCGCGGGGCCCGCTTCCTGGCGGGCGGGGTGATGGCGATCCCGCCGATGATCGGCGTCCCCGGGGCCGGCGGCTACGTCTTCTACAGCGGCTCCCGGGAGGTCTTCGACACCCGCGGCGACACCCTGGCCGTACCGGCGGCCGGCCGCTACGTGGGCGCCGACGCCGGTTTCGCCGCGCTGTACGACGTGGCCCTGCTCAGCGCGATGACCGGGATGTTCGGCGGCCTCACCCACGCCTTCGCACTGGTGCGCGAGGAGGCGATCGAACCGACCGCCTTCGCTCCGCTGCTCGCCGAATGGCTGACCGCGATGGCGCCCACGGCGCACCGCACGGCGGCCCAACTGGCGGCCGGCGACTACGTGTCGGGTGTGACCTCCCCGCTCACGATGCAACTCGCGGGCGCGCCGACCCTCCTGCGTACCGCCGCCGAGCAGGGGGTCAGTCCCGAACTGCTGCTGCCCTACCTGGCCCTGATGGAGCGCCGGGTCGCCGACGGGCACGGGCACGAGAGTGGGGCGGGGTTGATCGACCTGCTCCGCGACTGAGCCGGGCTCGACTCCACGCCCGAATCCCGTTGCCCGACCGCCTGTTCGAGCATCCCGATCGCTGACACCCGGTTGGTATCCGGGCCGGTCCGTTCCGTTCCGCTTGATTCGAGGTCTGGACCAATAGTCGGTTTGGTATAGACCATTGACACTGCGTCGATGGCCCTCCTAGCGTGGCCGACGCACGCCACGGGGGCGGACTTCGATCGGGCGACGACAGGTCGTCCGACGCGCCGCCGTGCCGCGAGCCGACGCCCGCGTCGGATCGCGGAAACGGGATGACGGCACGGCCGTTCGGTCGGCGCGTGGCGTCCCTCGGGCGATGGTGGCGAGGGGGTCGACATGGACGACGAGCACACGCTTTCCCGAACCGGGTCCCGGGAGCGGACCGAGCCGGCCGGGGCCGCCGAGCCGCACGCCGGGGAGCGGGTCGGCGGGTTGTCCTTCGGCCAGGAACGCCTGTGGTTCCTCGACCGCTTCACACCGGGCGACGCCGCCTGGAACATTCCGTGGTTGTTGCGCCTGTCCGGCTCGCTGGACATCGAGGCGCTGCGTGTCGCGTTCGCGGGCGTCGTCGCCCGACACGACGCGCTGCGCACCCGATTCCCCGACGACGAGGGACGCCCCGTCGCCGTGGTGGCACCGCCCGGCCCGGTCCCGATCGAGATCGTGGACCCGGCCGGGCCGAGTGCCGACACACCGGACCGCGTCCTCGCCGAGCGGGTCAACGCCGGCTTCGACCTCGCCGCCGCACCGCCGCTGCGGGTGACCCTGGTCCGGCTCGACGACCGTGAACACGTGTTGTGCGTGGTGCTCCACCACATCCTTGCCGACGGCTGGTCGCTCAATCTGCTCCGCCGCGAACTGGAACTGCGCTACAGCGCGCACCGCGACGGCGTGCGGCCCGTCTTCGCCGAACCGCCCTCCTACCTCGACCACGCCGCCCGGCAGCGGGAGCACGGCCCCGACACCGAGCGGGCCGTCGACTACTGGCGCCGGCAACTCGCCGACCTGCCCGCGCTCGACCTGCCACTGGACCGCCCGCGCACCACCGCGCCGTCCTCCGCGACCGCGTTCCACACCCGGCGCCTGACCGGCATCGGTCCCGCCCTGGACCACGTCGCGCGGACCCGGCGCTGTACCCCGTTCATGGTCCTGCTCGCCGGCTACCAGGCGCTGCTGCACCGGCACGGCGGGCAGCGCGACTTCGCCGTGGGCGCGCCGATCGCCGGTCGCGGTGAGGTCGAACACGAGGGTCTGATCGGCTACTTCTCCAACACCCTGGTGTTGCGCGCCGACCTGCGCGGGGAGCCGACCTTCGGCGAACTGCTGCGCCGCACCCGACGGACCGCGCTGGGCGCGTACGGCCACGACCGCATCCCGTTCGAGCGACTGCTCGCCGAACTGCGGGTGGACCGCGATCCGGCGGCACCCGCCCCGCTGTTCCAGACCCTGCTCACGGTGCACACCCAGGACGCGGACACCGGACCCGCCCGCCGCTTCGCCGACCTGGAGGCCCGCGAGGTGGACGGCGGCCATCGCGCGGGCAGGTTCGACCTCTCCCTGGACATCCGACGCGACGGCGACGACCTGGTGGCGGTCCTCGGCTACCGCACCGCGCTGTTCGACGACTCGACCGCGATCTCCCTGGCCGCCCGCCTGGAAACCCTGCTGCGCGGCGCCCTCGCCGACCCGGACACCCCGGTACACCTGCTGCCGCTGCTGACCGACGCCGACCGGGACCGTCTGCGCATCCGACCCGAACCCGTCGACGAGCCCGCCGAATCGGTCCCGGCGGCCATCGCCCGGGTCCCGGGCGACCGCATTGCCCTGCGCACCCCCGGCGGCCCCGTCACCTACCGCGAACTCGCCCTGCGCGCGGACACCCTGGCCGCCCGACTCCGCACCGCGGGGGTCGAACCCGGCGCCGTCGTCGCGGTGTTGTGCCCACGCGGTGCCGACGCCGTCGTGGCCATGCTCGCCGCCTGGCGCGCGGGCGCCGCGTATCTGCCACTGGACCCAAAGTACCCGTCCACACGCCTGGAGTTCATGCTCGCGGACAGTGGGACCCGGGTGGTGGTCACCGATGCCGCGCACGCCGAGGGTCTGCCCGCCACGATCACCCCGGTACTCGCCGACGCCGCGCCGGGGGAGGCGCCCTTCACTCCCGTCGAGCCCACCGCCCAGTCCCCCGCCTACCTGATCTACACCTCCGGCTCCACGGGCACCCCCAAGGGTGTCCTGGTCCCGCACGGCGCGCTGGCCGCCCGGGTGCGCTGGATGCGCACCGGCTACCGGATCGAGCCGAGCGACCGGGTCCTGCAGAGCGCCTCGCTCAGCTTCGACACCCATGTCGAGGAGCTGTATCCGACCCTGGCCGCCGGCGCCACGCTGGTCCTGCCCGCGCCCGACACCACCCTGCCCGACGTACTCGCCGCGGGCGACGCGGCCGACGTCACCGTGCTCGACCTGCCCACCCCCTACTGGCACGAACTCGTCGAGACCGGCGCCGACACCATCGCCTGGCCGCCCGCGCTGCGCCTGCTCATCCTCGGCGCCGACCAGGTCCGGCCCGGCGCGGTCGCCGCCTGGCGCGCCCGCTTCGGCGACCGGGTCCGCCTGGTCAACTCCTACGGGCCGACCGAGACCACCGTCATCGCCACCACGGCCGACCTCGACGCCGCCGACGCCACCGCACGCCCGCCGATCGGCACCACGATCGACGCCACGCACACCGTCGTCGCCGACGCGCACGGCAACCCCGTCCCGCCCGGCGTGCCCGGCGAACTGCTGATCGGCGGCGCCGGCGTCGCCCACGGCTACCTCGGCCGCCCCGGCGCCACCGCCGCCGCCTTCCGGCCCGACCCCGACGGTCCGCCCGGCGCCCGCCGCTACCACACCGGCGACCGGGTTCGGGTGCGCACCGACGGGCGGTTGGAATTCCTCGGCCGGCTCGACGCCCAGGTCAAGGTGCGCGGCTTCCGGATCGAGCCGGGCGAGGTGGAGGTCGCTCTCCTGGCCCACCCCGGCGTACTCCAGGCCGCCGTGGTCGCCCGGGACGAGGCCCTGGTGGGCTACGTGGTCACCACCGCCGACCTGTCCGTACCCGAACTGCGCGCCGACCTCGCCGGCCGACTGCCCGCGCACCTGCTGCCCGGCGCACTGGTCCGGCTCGACCGGCTCCCCCTGACTCCGAACGGCAAACTCGACCACCGCGCCCTGCCCGCCCCCGACCGACGCGCCGAACAGACCCACGGCTACCTCGCGCCGCGCACCGACGCCGAGGAACTGGTCGCCGAGATCTGGATCGACGTGCTCGGCCTGGACAAGGCCGGCGTGCTCGACGACTTCTTCGAACTCGGCGGCCACTCACTCCTGGCCACCCGCGTGGTCGCCCGGATCGCCGCCGCCACCGACCTCGTCGTACCGCTGCGCACCCTGTTCACCCACCGCACCCTCGCCGGATTCGCCGCCGCGGTCGAGGAACTTCTGATCGCCGACCTCGCCGCGCTCGACGACGACACCGCCGAGCAGCTGCTCTCCGCCGAGAGGAACCGTTCGCAGCCATGAGCACCGAGTCCCCCGCGCGCGACACGCCGCTGTCCGCGACCAAACGCGAACTCCTGGAACGCCGGCTGCGCCGCCGCATGCCGACCGGCCCGGTCATTCCGCGCCGGCCCGAGGGCACCGTGCCGCCGCTGTCCTATGCTCAGGAACGCGTCTGGTTCATGGAGCAGTTCGCGCCCGGCACGGCCGCGTACACCATCCCGGTCGCCCGCCGGCTGCGCGGCGCGCTCGACGTCGACGCCCTGGAACGGGCCCTGGCCGACCTGGTCGCCCGCCACGAAACCCTGCGCTCGCGCTACCTCGTGGACGAGGACGGACAGCCCCGCCTGGACATCGCCACGACCCTGCCCTCGGTACTCACACGCGTCGAGGCGGCCGACCGGGCCGAGGCAAAGCGGCTGGTCGACGCGGGCGCCGCGGCGTCCTTCGACTTGGCCGAGGGGCCGCTGATCCGGGCCCTGCTGATCCGCCTGACCGACACCGACCACGTGTTGCTGTTGACGGTGCACCACAGCGTCAGCGACGGATGGTCCAGCGAGATCATGGTCCGCGAGGTATTGGCCGGCTACGCCGCGCACGCCGCCGGCAGCGCGCCCCGACTGCCCGATTTGCCAATCTCCTACGGCGACTTCGCCATCTGGCAGCGGGAGCGGCTGACCGGCGAGACACTGCTGCGCGAGACCGCGTACTGGCGAACCGAGCTGACCGGAGTCGAACCACTCGAACTGCCCACACGCGGACCACGCCCGGCCCGACAGACCTTCGCCGGCGCCGGACACGCCTTCGAGGTCGACCGCGACCTCCTGGACCGGCTCACCGCGTTGGCCCGCGAGCGCGGCGCCACCCTGTACATGGTGCTGCTCGCCGCCTTCCAACTCATGCTCACCCGGCACAGCGGGCAGCGCGACTTCGCGGTCGGCTCGCCGGTTGCCGGTCGCCCGCATCCCGAGGTGGAGAACCTGGTCGGGATGTTCGTCAACGTGGTGGCGCTGCGCGCCCGCACCGGGGGCGATCCGACCTTCGCCGAACTGCTCGACCGCACCCGGGAAACCTGCCTGGAGGCTTACGCACACCAGGAGTTGCCGTTCGCCCAGCTGGTCACCGAGCTGAACGTGGCGCGCGACGTGACCCGGTCGCCGGTGTTCCAGGCGGTGCTCGCGGTGCAGAACTACGCCACGGCGAACGCCCCCGACGGCGGGTCCGGGTTGACCGCCGAGGCGTTCGGCCTCCAGGCCGGCGGCACCCGGTTCGACCTGGAACTGTTCCTGATGGAGTGGCCGGACGGCCTGTACGGCGCCTTCAACTACAACACCGACCTGTTCGACGAGACCACCATCGCCCGCCTGGGCCGGCATCTGGGTCGGCTGCTCGCGGTACTCGCCGACCGGCCCGACGTACCGGTGTCCACCCTCGACGGCCTCGACCCCGACGAACGCGACCTGGTCCTGAACCGCTGGAACGACACCGCCGCGCCGGTCCCGGAACGGTCCACGCTGGTCGACCTGATCGCCGACCGCATCGCCCACACCCCCGACGCCACCGCCGTGGTCCTGGACGAACGCACCCTGACCTATCGTGAACTCGACGCCGCCGCCGATCGGGTCGCCCACCGCCTCCGCGCCGAGGGGGTCCGCCCCGGCGACCTGGTCGCGGTCGGCGCGGAACGCTCCCTCGAACTGGTCGCCGCCCTGCTCGGCGTGCTGCGCACCGGCGCCGGATACACGCCGCTGGACCCCGAATACCCGGCCGAACGGCTGGCGTTCATGCTGGCCGACTCGGGCGCGCGGGTGTTGCTCGGTCACCGGCGACTACCGATGCCCGCCGACTGCGCGGCCACGGTGATCGCCCTGGACGACCTCGCCGACTGGCCCGACCCGACACCCGGCTCCGACGGTCCCGCCGATGTCGGCGCACCGACGCCCGACCACGTCGCGTACATGATCTACACCTCCGGCTCCACCGGCCGGCCCAAGGGTGTGCCCAACACGCACCGCGGCATCGTGAACCGGATCGCGTGGATGCAGGACACCTACCGACTGGGCCCCGACGACGCGGTGTTGCAAAAGACCCCGGCGAGCTTCGACGTGTCGGTCTGGGAGTTCTTCTGGCCGCTGACCGCGGGCGCCCGGCTGGTCCTGGCCCGACCCGGCGGGCACAAGGACGCCGGATATCTGCGCGACGTGATCGCCGAACAGGGCGTGACAGTTGCGCACTTCGTGCCCGCGATGCTGACCGTGTTCCTGGCCGAGGAGGGCGTCGAGCGCTGCACGACGCTGCGCCGAGTGGTGTGCAGCGGCGAGGAGTTGGCGCCGGACAACGCTCGCGCCTTCCGCGGGCGGCTGCCGGATTGTGCGCTGGCGAACCTGTACGGGCCGACCGAGGCGGCCGTGGACGTCACCGCGTGGGAGTGCGCCGGCCCCCTCACCACCGTGCCGATCGGCGCGCCGATCCACAACACCCGGGTGTACGTGCTCGACGAGGCGATGCGACCCGCGCCGCTCGGCACGCCGGGCGAGCTGTATCTGGGCGGGGTCCAGGTCGCGCTGGGCTACCACCGGCGGCCCGGACCGACCGGGGAACGTTTCGTCCCGGATCCGTTCGGCGCACCGGGCACCCGGCTCTACCGCACCGGCGACCTCGCCCGTTGGCGACCCGACGGCGCCCTCGACTTCCTCGGCCGGATCGACGGTCAGGTCAAACTGCGCGGCCTGCGGATCGAACTCGGCGAGATCGAGGCCGCGTTGCGCGCCCGCCCGGAGGTGGACGAGGCCGCCGCGGTGGTCCGCGAGGACACACCCGGAGACAAACGCATCACCGCGTATGTGGTGCCCACCGTCGCGGCGGTCGCGCACCCCGACCCGGGAACGGTCGTCGCGGACCCCGACCCGGCCCGCGGCACCGAAGACTTCGACGCCGACGCCATCCGGGCCGCGCTCAAACGCACCCTGCCCGACTACATGGTTCCCACCGCGTTCGTCGCGCTGCCGGCGCTGCCCCTGACCCCCAGCGGCAAACTCGACCGCAAGGCTTTGCCCACGCCCGCCGCGCGCCGCTCCAAGGGCGCCGCCGCCGCACCGCCGACCACCCCGGCGGAGCTGCTGTTCGCCCGGATCTGGTGCGATGTACTCACGCTGCCCGACGTCGGCGTCGACGACGACTTCTTCGACCTGGGCGGCCACTCCCTGCTCGCCACCCAGGTGGTCGCGCGCGCCCGCAAACAACTCCCGGAGATCGGCGGCCGGGCGGTCAGCGTGATGGACGTCTTCACGCACAAGACGATCCGCGAGATCGCCGCCCTGTCCACGCTCTCCGAGGCCGAACGCGGCCCGGCGCGGCTGCTGTACCGGCTGAGCAGACCCGTCCCGGCGGCGCGGCGCACCCTGTCCCTGGTCTGCGTGCCCTACGGCGGCGGCAGCGCGGTGGTGTACCAACCGCTGGCCGACGCGCTGCCGGACACCCACGACCTGTGGTCGGTGGCCATCCCCGGACACGACGTGGGCGTCACCCAGGAGCGGCTGCCCTTCGACGAACTCGCCCGGCGGATCGTCGCCGAGGTCCAGGAACGGGTCGAGGGACCGATCGCGCTCTACGGCCACTGCGGCGTGGGCAGCGCGTTGATCGTCGCGGTGGCCCGGCAACTCGAGTCCATCGGGCGCGAGTTGGACGCGGTGTACATCGGCGCCCAGTTCCCGTTCGCCCGCCCTCGCGGGCGGGTGTTGTCCGCGCTGAGCAAGGTGGCCGCGCTCGAACCGCTGCTCGGCGACCGGGTGTACGCCAACTGGCTGACCTCGATGGGCGCCGACATGGCGGACCTGGACGACGACCGGATGAAGTTCATCATCGGCAACATGCGCCGCGACTCGGTGGCCGCCGAGGAGTACTTCACCGAGGCGCTGTCCGACAACCAGCCCCGGCTGCACGCGCCGATCGTCTCGGTGATGGGCGAGCGGGACCCGGCCGCCGACTTCCACCAGGAACGCTTCCGCGAGTGGCGCGCCATCGCCGACCGGGTGGCGCTGGTGATGCTGGACGAGGCGGGCCACTTCTTCCTCAAGCACCGCGCCGGCGACCTGGCCGAGGTGATCACGCGCGTACATCCGGCGGTGGCCGCGGGCCGCACCGACGCGCTGCCCACCCGCGAGGCGGACGGCCCGTGGTGGTTCCACGGCACCGCCGGACCACCGGACGACCCCGGACCGGACCGAGCCCGGACCGACGCCTCGCCGGGCCGCGAACCCCAGCCCGGCATGGGCCGGTTCCTCCTGGTGGCGTTCAGCCAGCTGGTCTCGATCACCGGCTCCGCGCTGACCGAGTTCGCGTTGCCGATCTGGATCTACCTCCAGACCGGCTCGATGGGCCGCTTCGCGCTCTACGCGGTGATCGGCATGTTGCCGGGCATCCTGATCGGCCCGCTCGCCGGGGCGATCGTGGACCGGATGGACCGGCGCCGGGTGATGCTGCTCGGCGACCTGGCGGCCGGCGGCACCCAAGGTGTGCTGTTGTCGCTCCTGGTCTCGGGGTCGCTGCATCCGTGGCACATCTACGTCCTGCTGGGCGCGCTGTCCGTCGCGCTCACCTTCCAACGCCTGGCCTACGCCTCGGCGGTGCCGCAACTGGTGCCCAAGCAATACCTCGGACACGCCAACGGCATCGTGCAACTGGCCGGCGGAGTCGCGCAGTTCGTCGTCCCCCTGATCGCGGTGGGGCTGATGGCCGGCATCGGCCTGCGCGGCATCCTGATCCTGGACGTGATCAGCTACACGATCGCGATCACCATCATCGCCTGCGTGAGGTTCCCGCGCACCCTCCCGTGGCGGCGGCGCGAATCGCTCACCGCCGAGATCAAACACGGCTTCACCTACTCGTGGCGCCATCGCGGCTTCCGGGCCATGCTGCTCTGGTTCGCCGTGCTGAACCTGTTCCTGTCCCCGCTGTTCCTGCTCACCACGCCGCTGGTGTTGTCCTTCGACTCGCTCGGCGGCGCCGCCCGGGTGTCCATGGCGGCCGGTGCCGGGGTGATCGTGGGCGGCATCGCGATGGGCTTCTGGGGTGGTCCGCGCCGGCAGCGGCTGCGCGGCATGTTGTGGCTGGCCGCCGCCCTGGCCGGGGCGTCCGCGTTCACCGGGCTGCACGCGAGCCTGTGGGTGGTCGGGATCGGCGCCTTCGGCATGTCCTGCGCACTGTCCCTGGTCAACGGCGTCTACACGACCATCGTCCAGGTCAAGGTGCCCCAGCGGTTCCACGGCCGGGTGTTCGCGCTGAACACCCTGGTCGCCTGGTCCACGCTGCCGATCGGACACGGCATCATCGCGCCGCTCGGCGCCGAGCTGTTCGAGCCGCTGATGACCGACGGCGGGCCGCTCGCGGGCTCGATGGGCCGGCTGATCGGATACGGCGAGGGGCGCGGCATCGGCCTGCTCTACCTGGTGTTCGGCGCGGCGATGCTCGCCCTGGTGCTGATCGGCCTGCGGCTGCCGGTACTTGCCCACTTCGACCGGGACGTCCCGGACGCGCCCGCCGACGACGAGGTCGGCATCCAGGAACGCGAACGCCGGATCCGGGCCCGGGCCGCCGAGTCGGCGCCCGCCCTCGCGGAGGTGTCGAGATGAGCATCGGAACCCGACCCCGGCCGACACCCGCCGGCCGCCGCGCGCCGGAGAGCCTGTCCGCCCTGCTCGCGCATCGTGCCGAGATCGAGCCGGAGCAACCCGCGATCCTCAGCGGACGCGAGAAGTTGACGTTCGGCTCCTGGCACTACCGTGCGGACGCGGTGGCCGCCGGGCTGGCCGAACGCGGTATCGGCGCGGGCGATCGGGTCGCGCTCCTGTACGGCAACGGCGACTGGATCGACTACGCGACCGCCTACCTTGGCGTGCAGCGCGCCGGCGCGGTCGCGGTACCGATGTCGGACCGGCTCGCCCCCGCCGAGGTGCGGCACCTGCTCGCGCACAGCGGCGCGGCGGCCGTACTGCACCGCGCCGAGTTGGTCCCGCCGGACGCCGGCACCGGCGCGTGGACCGCCCCGGTCGAGGACATCGAGACCTACCCCGCCGGCGGCCTGCCGAACCCGGCCCCCGGCGACCTCGCGCAGATCCTGTACACCTCCGGAACAACCGGCACTCCCAAAGGGGTTGCCGCGACGCATGCCAACCTGGCGTATGGCTGCACGCTGGACGCGCGCCGTCGCCCGCTCGGCCACTCGGCGCACTTCCTGCACGCGTATCCGGTGGGCACCAACGCCGGGCAGACCATGCTGATCAACGCGCTCGACGCGAAGGCGACCGCCATCGCCGCCCCGCGCTTCACCCCGGGCCACTTCGCCCGGCTGATCGAACGGCACGCGGTGGGCAGTGTGTTCGTGGTGCCGGCGATGGCTGTCGAACTGCTCGGCGCGGACCGGGCGCACCGCCACGACCTGTCCAGCGTGCGGCTCCTCGGCTCCACCGCCGCCGCCCTGCCGCGCCGGGTCGCGGTGGGCCTGGCCCGGCTGTTCCCCCAGGCGCAGATCGTCAACTACTACACCTCCACCGAGGCCGCGCCCGCGCAGACCACGATGTTGTTCGACCCCGAACATCCCGGCTCGCCCGGCCGGCCCGCGTCGTTGCGCGACCTGCGGGTGACCGACGAGCGCGGGCGGGTGTTGCCGGTCGGGGAGACCGGTGAGGTCTGGCTGCGCACCCCGACCACGCCCCGCTCGTACTACGGCGAGGAGGCCGACTCCCGCGTGTTCTCCGGGCGTTGGGTGCGCATGGGCGACCTCGGGTACCTGGACGCGGACGGCTTCCTGTACCTGGTCGACCGCGAGCGGGACGTGATCAAGTCCGGTGCGTACAAGGTCTCCACGTTGCAGGTCGAGGACGCCCTGCACGAACACCCGGGCGTGCTGGACGCGGCCGCGTTCGGCGTACCGCACCCCGTGCTCGGGATGACCGTCGCGGCCGTCGTGGTGCCCCGGGGCGAACTGACCGCGACCGAGCTGCGGGTGTTCCTGATGGAACGGCTCGCCGCCCACGAACTCCCCGGACACGTGGTGTTCCGGGAATCCCTGCCGCGCAACGAGGGCGGCAAGATCCTCAAGCGCGAGCTGCGCCGGCTCCTGGACGACGAGGTCCGACCATGACTGTGACGAACGATCAGATCCCCTGGAACGATCGTATTCCGCCGAGCATCCCCCCGGCCGCGACGGGCGAGGGTGTCCGCGCCGACGCCGAGCCCGGGGCGGGGCTCGACACGCTGCCCTTCGCGCCGTTGTCCGCCGCCCAGTTGGGCGTGTGGGTGACCGAGCGCACCTTGCCCGCCGAGTCCGCCTACCACCTCTCGGTGCTGCTGCGCTTCGACGGCCCCCTCGACCCGGACGCGTTGGCCCGCGCGTGCGCCGCCACGATCGAGCGGCACCCGATACTGGCCGCGGCGGTCGGCGAGGCGGACGGCACACCGGGTCTGGTGCCCACGACGCCCGCGCCGATGCGCCGGGTGCCGGCCGACGAGGCGGACCTGGGCGCGCTGATCGGGGCCGAACTGGGTCGCCCCTTCGACCTGTACGCCGGTCCGCTCGCCCGTTTCACCCTGTTCTCCCTCGCGCCGGACCGGCACACGCTCCTGGTGACCGCGCACCACGTGATCTTCGACGGCACGTCCAAGGAGATCGTGGTGGCCGCCCTGGCCCGGGCCTACCGCGCGGCCCGCGAGGGCGGAACTCCAGCGGCGCCGGTATCGAACGGCGCGGGATCGCCCGACGTGTTCCGGCCCGGACCGGCGTCGGCCGATCATCCCGACCCCACCGGCGTCTGGGCCCGGCACCGCGAGGAACCCGGTCGGGCGATCCTGCCGGGGCTGCTGCCCACCACGCGGGCCGGCGGCGAACCGGCGCCGGGCACCACGATCGCGTTCACCCTCGGGCCCGAAACGGTCGACGCACTGCGCGAGACCGCCGTACGACTCGGCGTCACCCATTTCGAACTGCTGCTGGCCGCCTGGCACACGCTGCTGTTCCGCTACGGCAACGCACGGGTGCGTACCGCGCTCGAACTCACCACCCGCACCCCGGCCGAGGCACGCCGGGTCGGGCTGTACGTCAACGAGCTGCCGGTCTCCTCCCGCCCGCGCGCGGGACAGGGATTCGGCACGTTCGTCCGGGAACTGCGCGCCGAACTGCGGGCGATCTACGCCTTCCGTGACGTACCGTACAGCCACACCGTGCGCGGTCTCGGGCCCAGGACCGCGCTGACCGAGCTGACCGTGAGCTATCGGCGGCGCACGCGTGTGGTCGAGCCGGTCTTCCCCGGGGTGGAGACCCGGGTCGAGTGGATCGTGTTGCCGCCGACCGCGCGCAACACCGCGCATCTGCAACTGGTCGAGGGCCGGGACCGGATCGACGGCGCGCTGCACGTACCCACGGACGGCTTCGTCCCGGCGGCGGCCGCGCGTATCCCGGGCCACTTCGCCACCCTGCTCAACACCGCGCTGGCCGACCCCGAACTACCGCTCGGTGACCTGCCGTTGTTGTCCGAGCGGGAGCTGGTCCGGGTCCTGCACACCGACAATGCCACCGACACGCCGTATCCGGCCGAGGAAACCGTCGTCGAACTGTTCGCCGCGCGCGCCGCGGCCGCTCCCGACACGGTCGCCGTCGTGTGCTCCGGCCGGTTCCTGACCTACCGCCAGGTGGCGTCGGCCGCCTACGTGTTCGCCGAGCGCCTGCACCGCGCCGGGATCGGCCCGGGTGACCTGGTGGCGATCGAACTGCCGCGCACCGGCGAACAGGTGGCCGCCGTCCTCGGTGTGCTCGCCGCGGGCGCCGCGTATCTGCCGCTCGACCCCGGCTATCCGGCCGAACGGCTGGCGTTCATCCGGTCGGACGCGCGCATCGCGGCGATCGTACGGGACGCGGGTGCGCGGGCGGGTGACGGTCCCGGCGGCCCCGGCGCGCCCGTCACGCCCGACCGGGAACCGCCTGCGGAGTCGGCCCGGCTCGGCCTCGTCGCCGCCGACGCCCCCGCCGCACCGGCCCGGCTCCGTCTCGTCGCCCCCGTCGAACCGCTGGTCGTGGCCGCCCCCGACCTGAACGGGCCCGACCTGTTCGGTACCGAGCCCGGACGGGTCCGGCCGCCCACCCGGCCCGAGCCGAGCGATCCGGCGTATGTGATCTACACGTCCGGCTCGACCGGTCGGCCCAAGGGCGTCCAGGTGCCGCACCACGCGCTGGCCAATCTGCTCGCGAGCATGCGCGACCGGCTCGGCGCCGGTCCCGGCGACCGCTGGCTCGGGTTGACCTCGCTGTCCTTCGACATCTCCACGGTCGAACTCCTGCTGCCGCTGACCACCGGCGCCCGGGTGGTGCTGGTGCCCGACGACCGGCACCGGGACGGACCGGCGCAACTGGCCCTGCTGGAGCGGCACGCCGTCTCGCACGTCCAGGCCACCCCGAGCGGCTGGCGGGTGTTGCTCGCGGCCGGGCTACACCGTCCGGGCCTGACCGCGATCACCGGCGGCGAGGCGCTGCCCGCGCAGCTGGCCACCGAACTGCGCGGCGCGGTAGGCCGGTTGGTCAATGTGTACGGGCCCACCGAGACCACGGTGTGGTCCACCTACGCCGAGGTCGACTCCGAGGCCGCGCCCGGCATCGGCCGGCCCCTGGCCAACACCCGCACGTACGTGCTCGACGGCCGACTGCATCCGGTCCCCGAGGGCCTGGTGGGCGAGTTGTTCCTGGGCGGGGACGGCGTCGCGCACGGCTACCTGGGCCGCCCGGGGTTGACCGCCGAGCGGTTCGTGGCCGACCCGTTCGGGCCGCCCGGCGCCCGCCTGTACCGCACCGGCGATCTGGTCCGGCACGCGCCCGGCGGCGGGCTGGACTACGTCGGGCGTAGCGACGCCCAGGTCAAACTGCGCGGACACCGGATCGAACTCGGCGAGATCGAGAACCGGCTCACCGCACACCCCGGCATCGCCCAGGCCGCGATCCGACTGCTCGACCCGGACGGCGAACACGCCCGCCTGATCGGCTACCTGGTCCCCGAGCCCGGACAACCCCCGATCGCCCCGGACGAGTTGCGCGCCTTCCTCGCCCGCACCCTGCCGAGTGCCATGGTGCCCGCCGGTTTCCTGGCCCTGGAAGCCTTCCCGCTGACCCCCAACGGCAAGCTGGACCGGGCCCGCCTGCCCGAACCGGCACCCACCCGGCCCGAACCGGGCGAGTCCGCCGACCCGCTCGGCGCGGCCGACGGCCCGGCCGACGAACTCACCGAGGCCGTGCGGGCGATCTGGGCCGAGGTGTTGCGCCTGGACGACATCGGCGTGGACGAGGACCTGTTCGACCTCGGCGGCCACTCGCTCACCATCACCCAGATCGCCGCCCGGATCCGCAAACGCCTCGGCGTCGAGGTCCCGCTCGACGTCTTCTTCGACACCCCCACCGTCGGCGGCGTGACCGACGCCGTCCGCGACCTCCAGGAGCCGTGATGCGCAACGATCCCGAAACCACCGCCCCCGAGACCGACCAGGAGACCTACCGCGTCGTCGTCAATGACGAGGAACAACACTCGTTGTGGCCGCTGCGCACCGACCCGCCCGCCGGCTGGGTGCCCACCGGATTCGTCGGCACCCGCGAGGAGTGCACGGCGCACATCGACCGGGTCTGGCCGGACATCCGGCCGCTGAGCCTGCGTCGGCGACTGGCCGGGGACGCGGCATGAGGGCGGACCCGCTGCGCGAGCGGGTGGCCACGCTGATCGCCGACGTGAGCGGCGGCGAGGTGAGCGCGCACGAGGTGTTGGAGTCGACCGGCTCGCTGACCGCGTCCGGGGTGAGTTCGCTGACGTTCCTGCGGCTGATCGACGCCCTGGAGGGCGAGTTCGACGTGTTCTTCGACTTGGACGCCGACCTGGACTTCGTCGAGGACCTGGACTCGCTGGTGGCGCACCTGACCCGGCACGGCGTGGCGGTGGGCGATGGTTGAGGACGAGTCGGCGAGAGCCCGGGTCGCGGCCGAGGCACCGGTCGCGGCCCCCTACGAGGTGCCGGCGCCCTTCGCGGTCTCCGCCGACGACCCGGTCCGAGCGCCGCTGACGTGGGGTCAGCGGGCCATCTGGCAGGCCATCCGGCGCACAGCGCCCAGCGACCACTACTTCAACATGACCCGCGTATTGCCGATCGCCGACCGCGGCCTGCCGGTGGACGTGACCCGGGCGACCGCCGCGCTCGGTCGGCTGATGGAGCGTCACGACGCGTTGCGCACCCGGCTCGTGCCCACCGACGGCGAGCCCCGACAGGCCCGCCACTCGGTGGGCACGCTGCCGGTGGAGGTGTTCGAGTCGGCGCTGATCGAGGACGCGGACACGGTCGCGGCGGCGGTGGCCGAACGCCTCGGCGCCACCCGCTTCGACTACTTCGACGCCTGGCCGATCCGGGTCGGCCTGGTGGTGCACGGCGGCCGGGTCCGCTACATCGCGCTGGCCCTGTGTCACGTGGCCACCGACGGGCACGGCGTCGAAGTCCTGGTCCGCGACCTGCGGTTGCTGATCCGGCGCGGGTCGGCGGGCGGCCGGGCCGCGGGTGGGCCACTGGACCTGGCCCACGAGCAGTCCACGACCACGGGCCTGCGCCGGGGCGAATCGGCGCTCGCGCACTGGGAGACGCACTATCGGCGGATCGCGCCGACGGTGTTCGCCGACGTGATCGCCGAACCGGCGGCGCCGCGTTTTCGCACCGTGCGCCTGGTCTCCCCCGCGCTGGCCCGGGCCGCCGACGCGGTCGCGCTGCGCCATCGGGTCAGCCCGTCGGCGGTGTTGCTCGCGGGCGCGGCCGTGTTGGCGGCCCGCGCGGGCGGGCGGAACACCGCGGTGATGTTGCCGATCGTCGCCAACCGGTTCCGGGCGGACAGCCGCGATCTGGTCACCACACTGTCCCAGGAAGGGCTGTTCGTGCTCGACCTGGACCTCGCCGCGCGTTTCACCGACCTGCTACCCGCCGCGTGGCAGGCGTCGCTGCGCGCGTATCGCAGCGCGGGCTACGACCCCGACCGGTGGAACGCGCTGATGTCCAGGATCACCGCCGAACGCGGCACACCCATCCGGCCGTTCTGCTGCTTCAACGACATGCGCCTGGTGGACCGGCCGCCGGAGTCGGGGCCCGAGCCGACCGCCGCCGAACTGGACGTGGCGCGCACCCGCAGTCGGGTGGAACCGGCGGGCGGACACGAGTTCATCGCCTGCCGGTACTGCATGCACGTGGTCGCCGAGGGCGACGCGCTGGTGGTCAGCGTCACCGGCGACACCGCCTATCTGCCCGTACACGCGCTGGAGGCTCATCTGGTCGCGCTGGAGGATCTGCTGGTACGCGCCGCCGCCGGGCGGGAGGTGCCGATCGGCGCGCTGACCGGCTTCGCGGAGCGGGTGGCGGAGCCGGTCGCATGAGCGTGCTGGCGTATGCCGGTGCCACGTCCGTCGCGGCGGGCGACCGGCTGCGCTTCCACCTGGCCTCGACCGGCGGCGGCCCGGTGCGCGGCGAGGTCACGATCGTCGACGCGACCACCGACCACGTCCTGGCCCGGGGTCGAGTGGGCGGCGAACACTGGGAGTTGGCCGTTCCACCGGACTGGCCCAGCTCGCTGTACCGGGCCGTGTTCGACGACGGCACCCCGCTCGCCGGGGACGAACCGCTGGACCACGAGGCCTGGTTCGTGGTCCGCGCGGCGCGGCCCGGGGTGGCCGCGCCGATCCTGGTGTCGGTGCCGTTCGCCACTTGGCAGGCGTACAACCGCTCCGGTGTGCCCGGGCGGGGGCTGTACTACGCCGAACAGCCGGACCGGGCCGCCCGGGTCACGTTCGACCGACCCGGTGGCGGGCCCCCGCCGGAGCGCTGGGAGGAGGGCCTGCTGCGCTGGTTGCGGGCCACCGGCCGGCCGGTCGAGTTCTGCTCCGGCCTGGATCTGCACGGCGGGGACGAACTCCTTTCGCACTACCGTCTGTTGGTGATCAACGGGCACGACGAGTACTGGTCGCGGGAACAGCGCGACACCGTCGAGGAGTTCGTCCGGCGCGGCGGCGGCCTGGCCATCTTCGCCGGGAACACCGCGTGGTGGCAGATGCGCCTAGAGGACGACGGCCGCACCATGGTCTGCCATCGGGACGCGGTCGCCGACCCGATGGCGGCGATCGATCCCGAACGGGTCACCGTCGAGTGGTCCAGCGCGCCGGTGCACCGGCCGGAGAACACGATGACCGGGCTCAGTTTCCGGCGGGGCGCGGGTGCGTGGGGCGAGGGGATGAAGGTGATCCGCGAGGAGGCGTACATCGCCCGGTTCACCGACCACTGGGTGTTCGCCGGCAGCGGCCTCGCGGACGGCGACAAGTTCGCCCAGGGCGCGCTCGGCTACGAGACGGACGCGGCCGAACTGGACTGGAGCACGGGCGTGCCGCGCGCCACCGGCCGCGACGGCACCCCACCGTCGTTCGTCGTGCTCGCCACCGCCGATCTGCGGCACTGGGCGCGCTACGGGCAGGGCGGCGACGCCGTGATGGGTACGTTCCGGCTCGGCGCGGGCACGGTGTTCAACGCGGGCACCATCAACTGGGGCAGTGCGCTGGCCGATCCCGTGGTCGACCGGGTCACCCGCAACGTGCTGGACCGGCTCGGCGCCGCCACACAGCCCCAGTGGGAGGTGATCGGCCCCGCCGCCGACATCCGCGCGCTCACCGCCTGCGAGGACGTGCTGTTCGCGGTGGACATCGAGGGGGCGCTGATCTGCCGCGACACCGGCGGGCAGAACCTGCCCTGGCGGGCGATCGGCGCCGCGCCGGCGGTACGCGCCCTGGCCGCGGCGCGGGAGGCGGCCGGTGCGCTGCCGCTGGAGGTGTACGCGGTGGGCGCGGACGATCGGCTGCTGCGTCGTCCGCCGGTGACTCGGCCCGCGCCGTGGATCCCGGTCGCCCGACTGCCCGAGGGCACCCTCGCGCTGGCGCTGTGCGACGGCGGCGTCTTCGCGGTGGACGCCGCGGACACGCTGCACCACGTGTACGCGAGCGCCCTGCCCGCCGACCCCGAGGCGCCGGCGCCCTGGCGCGTGCTCGGCCCGGCGGGCGGCGCGATCGCCCTCGCCGCGATGAACGGTCGGCTGTACGCCGCGGACCGCACCGGTCGGCTGTACACCCGGCTGCCGATCGTGGGGCCGGCCGCGTTCGTCCCGTTGCCCGGCGAATCGCCCCCGTCCGACACGTGCCGCACGCTGACCGGTCACGCCGGGAGCCTGATCGTCACCGCACCGGGTTGCCGGATCCGCCGCCGCTCGGCGGTACCGCCGCCGACGAGGGGCTGAGCGCCTACCCGCCGAGGTCGACCCAGTGGTTGTCGTGGCGGAGGAAGAAGCGGGCGCGTTCCTTGTCGGTGAGGTGTTCCAGCTCGGGGATGCCCTCGAAGTAGGCCTCCCGGGGCGCCCCCGGGGCGAATTGGAGCAGCATCGAGGCCGGCTCGCCGGATTCGTTCCGGAACGCGTGCAGGCCGCCGACCGGGACGTACAGGAAGTCCCCGGCCCTGGCGTCGCGCCAGTCCCGGCCGTCGAACAGCCGGATCGTGCCGGAGAGCACGAAGAACGACTCGGAGATGGTCCGGTGGAAGTGGGTGCCGGGGCCGCTGGGCACCGCGTGCATGTCGACCCGGTACAGGCCGTACTCGCCGTCGGTGGAGTCGGTGGTGGCCAGGTAGTGGTAGGTCGCACCGGCGGTGATCAGCTCGGGCGGGTGCTCGGCGGGGCGGAACCGGGCGTTGACCTCGCCGGAGTCGCCGCGGTAGCGGGTCTCGGGGTAGCCGAGGCTCTGCGGATCGTCGGGGACTTCGGGGAAGGACATCGTGGGCTCCTCGTCGGACGTGTCGCGTGGGGTCGTCACGCGCGTGGCGGTGACGCGTGTCGCGGTGACGCATGTTGCGGTGACGCGTGTGGTCGTGGCGCATGCGGGGGGATCGGAACGGGAATCGTCGGGGATCGATCGAAGGATCGCTCCCGGACCGATGAGTTTCCGGTGGACGCGCGGTCGAAGCATGTGTCGGCTCGAAAAGCACGGGAGCACCACGGCGACACCGCGACGAAGGGCAGCGCCATGAAGATCACCCTCACCACCTTCCTCACCATCGACGGGGTCTACCAGGCCCCGGGCGGCCCGGAGGAGGACCCCGGAGGCGGCTTCGAACACGGCGGCTGGTCGGCGCCGTACGGGGACGACGACTTCGGCCGGTTCATGGTCGGGGTGATCGGCCGCGCGGAGGCGTTCCTGCTCGGACGGCGGACGTACGACATCTTCGCGTCCTACTGGCCCGCGATCACCGACCCGGCCGACCCGATCGCCGGGCCGCTGAACACGCTGCCCAAGTACGTGCCCACCAACACCCTCACGTCGGCCGATTGGCACAACACCCGGCTGCTGCACGGCGACCTGGCGGAGGAGGTCGGCGCGCTCCGGAAGCAGGACGGCGGCGAACTCCAGATCCACGGCAGCGGCGCGCTCGCCGGGGCACTGCTGCGGCTCGGTCTCGTCGACACGATGCACCTGCTGACGTTCCCGGTCGCGCTCGGCACGGGCAAGCGCCTGTTCGAGCCGGGTGTACTGCCGACCGCGTTCGCGCTCACCGGCTCGGAGGTCACCGGGAAGGGCGTGGTGATCACGTCCTACGAGCGCCGGGGCGCACCCACGTACGGCAGCTACGAGCGTCCCGAGCAGGGGTAGGGCCGCAGGCTCCAGCGGGGGTGGCCGCAGGGCCCGAGCCGGGATGGCCGCAGGCCCGGGAGCGCGGCCGAGAGCCCGGGAGCGCACACACCGACGGCGCGTCCGACACCCACGGGGGG